>CAZHUY010000163.1:0-13885 GCA_964535465.1 uncultured Myxococcales bacterium | reverse complement strand
GCCTACCGCGAGATCTTCCTTTCCTCCTTTCCCGATGTGCGCCCCTGGATGATGGTCGCGTTGGTGCTCACGCTCACCTTGGTGGTCGTCGGCCTGGTGCTCGCGCACAAGAGACACGCCAAGCGCGAGCGGGCGTTCGCCATCCTGCTGCTGGCCGTCTACCTCGGGACCCTCGTGGTCGCGCTCGCGGTCTCGCTGGTCACAACCTCGATCTTCTACAACCGCTACATGATGGTGTGTGCTGGGGTCCTTGCGCTGTTGGCCGGCATCGGCCTTGGCCAACTGCCCCGCGTCTGGTCGATAGCCGCGCTGGCCGTCCTTGCGCTCGCCAACGCGCCCACCATGAAAAACATCTATACCCAGCACTTCAACCTGCCTTTCCGACAGGTGCTGCAGGCCATGGAGAAACAGATCAAACCGGACGATCTGGTTATCACCTCGGCTCCGGCCGCCTTGGGGCCGTCGTTTCACTACTTCCCTCAGGCCGTGCACTTCTACGCCAAGAACAACATCAAGGGCGTATCCGACGAGATCGTGCAGGTGATGAGCCCACCGTTGCACTACAACGACGGGCTCAAGCAGCTTCTCGCCTCCCGTCGCTCCTTCTGGCACATCACCGATAGCCTGGGCATCGACCGGGACATTTCCGACATCCTGGCCGATACCCCGGGGTGGCAGCTCGCCAGCGATCCTCGCCGATTCTCGGGGCCCTATTCACTGATCGATTTCAGGGTCGCCAAGTACGAGCAAGTCGATGAACCACGGGTTCGCGCCGGCTACGGCAACCTCAAGCTGCATGTCACGGGTCTCAAGCCGGTCGGCAATCTGATGGCCCTGGTCCATGACCGCTTTCCGTTCGAGCCCAATCGGCTGCCGTTCCGGGCGCAGATCGTGGGCGTGGTGGGTGAGGAGACGGACGTCTCAATCAGCGTCGTTCCCCATGGGGATTACGTGCTGCTGCTCATTGCCGACAGGAGCGGCAACTACACCTCTGACCCGGGCGAACCCATGTGGCTATACAACCAGGACGAAGGCCAGAAGAAGGGCTTCGTTTTCGACGTCCTGAAGTTTTCGTTTCAAGAGCCGGAACGAACATTCGAGGCCAAGATGCCCGGGTGAATACAACCCCATCCGTAGCGGGATCGTCCGCCTTGTCCCACGCCAGGGCTCGCTCCCTGCTTCCTGATACTTGCGAGAGCTCCGATGCGCCCAGGCACTTGCCGGTAGGCAACCACGCTATACTGGACGCCCATGCCACCCGAGCTCCGCAACCCCGACGCCGCCGCGCTCGCGCGCAGACTCTCGCTGCAGCCCCATCCCGAAGGCGGACTCTTCCGTGAGATCCACCGTTCAGCGCAGACCGTACGCTCGAACGAGCACGGCGATAGGGCGGCATTCACCTCGATCCTCTTCCTGCTGGAGGCGCCACAAGTTTCGCGGCTGCATCGGATCGATGCCGAGGAGCTTTGGAGCTGGCATGCGGGTGCGCCGCTCGATGTCCACATCCTGAGCGAGACAGGGCCACGGCAGCTCCGGCGCTTGGGCCCCGGGCCCGGCGAGTGCTTTCAAACCGTGGTACCAGCGGGCGTGTGGTTCGGGGCCGAGGTGGTTTCGCCGGATGGCTTCAGTCTGGTGGGTTGCGTGGTCGCGCCAGGCTTCGAGTATCGAACCTTCGAGATGGCTGACCGTCAGTCGTTGATGCGCGCATTTCCTGCCGAGAGCGAGACCATTCTTCGCCTGACCTGAGCGCGCGAGGGCGCCGTCTACATGGTCACCCGTCGGTGTTCCGAGAGGCGGTTCTTCCTCCGCCCCGACGACATCACCAACAACGCCTTCATTTATTGCCTGGCCCTCGCCGTCCTACGGTCGAAGGTGGAGGTCAACTTCTCCTGTGCCATGGCCAACCACCACCACACGGGCATTCACGACCCCGAGGGCAACTATCCGATCTTCGCCGAACACTTCCATGGCTTGTTGGCACGCTGCCAGAATGCCCACCTCGGTCGCTTCGAGAGTCTCTGGTCGTCGGAGCCAACCGCAGCTTGTTAGCCCATCTACCCTCGGCCCGGGTTGGAAGCACGGGTTGCACGTAAATGTAGAGAAGTTCCCACCACACAAGGTGCATTGGTTGGACTAAGAGATCGGGCGGAGCCGCACCGTCCGGCGATCCGAGCTGATGAACGAGAGAATCGAGTTCGTTTCGCCGGCCTAAGACGAAGAGGACAGTTCCGGGCCCGCTGTCACGGCAGGAGGGCGGAGGGTCTGCCAATCAAGGCAAAATCTGGAGGAATGGGAAGCAGCGCGCGTCTGAGCAACAGTGGCTATTGAAACGCCATTACCTGAGACATGAGGCGCCTCTGTTTCGAAAGTAAGCAATTGCTTAGCTTGTCGGCATCACAATCGAGGGCATTCCAACAAAGGAGGTAGTCATGAGGTCGTCAGTCATTGCCGGTTTCATCCTTGTCTGTTCGTTCTTCATCGCAACCAGTGTGCTGGCGCAGACGCGTCCGACCGCTCATAACGCCGCTGGCATGTGTCGCGGCAGGACCGCTGCGGCCAACGCCTGCTTCGATGGCAACAACGAAGGTTGGTTGTGGTACAACTGGACCGGCTCCGGCGCGTGCAACGGACAGACCGCACCTCTGGTCTGCGGTCTGGAGGAAACCGTTTGTGTCGACAGCACTAAGGATAAGCGCGTCACCGTGGACGGCAATTGCAGCTCCGCCATGACCTGCAACGTTCGCGTCGTCCGATGGAGCGATGGCGCCGTGCTTGCTGGGTATCCAATCGCCATTTCTGGTGGTCCCGGCGACTTCCACAAGTCTGTCGACATCGATTGTCTCCAGCTCGGAACCCGTAACTACGTAACGGTCAATTGCGACGTACCAATAGGGTGCAAGATCTGGGGCGTGAACTCCGAAGAGGTTTCCCCGGTGGTTCCCCCCGCGGCCATCAATCTTGGCCCGGTGAACACGCAAACGATGTTCACGGTGAACGGTACGCAAGCCCTGATCATCGACCAGCTCACGTTCCCTGGCTGGACTCCCGGGCAAATCGTCATCGGCTTCGGCCATACTGACGCGCCGGTCCTGGACGGGGTGAGCGTGAGCGTGAACGGCGGCCCCGCCATCGCGCTCTCCGGGCACTGGTATACCATCTCCGTCCCGTTCACCGGCCAAGCCGCCATCAACCTCACGGTCACCTCGGCGACCCCACGCGCGCTCAGGACGGATTGGTGGGCGCAGTGAGCGAGTTGTCTGCTCACTCGATGTAGCCGTCGTCCCGCCGGGCGGACTCCATTCCCTCCTCGCGCTCCTCTCATGCAGGTTCGTCGCCCTTGGGGCTTCGGGCTTCGGGGGCGCAGGGGGGAACACCCGGTTAAACCACCGACGAATGGCCAGGTGTATTGACCCTGCAAGCCACCCTCACCGACGGCGAGCTCACCGCCACCCGGTCCGCGCATTTCTTTCGCAACGACGGCGACATGCCCGAGACCGTGACCCTGAAAATTCATCGACCACGCGCCTTTGCACACCTGACCCAAGAGGAATGGGCCGAGAAAGTTCGTGACTTGGTTCAGTTGCCCCAAGAGCCACGCCCCACATTTCAAGATGAACCCCAGGCTGGCGGCGAAGAGCAAGTGGGCGCGCATCGAGGCCCTGTTGCGCAACCGCAGCTTCCAGGAGAAATGCCGCGACGCCATCAGAAGACACCTGGCCGGAATCACCAATGTGCTCTTTCCCTTCGGCACCTTCTGGATGAGCAGGTTCGGCAAGGTCGCGTGCGAGACGTCGGACGCATCGGCCCCGCACGCAAGCGCTGGTCCCATCCCCGCGCCTGCCTGATCCGTTCCTGCTTCCTGAGTTGGCCGCAATCGCGCCCATGCCAAGGGCGCTCACGCCATCCGTATGCCGATCTGCCACCAAGGCCCTGCCCGCGAAGGCAAGGCCACGCTCCACAGACGCGGAGCCCTCACTTCTTCCTCCTCCAGTGGCGATAAGCATGCCCCAGGAATCCGCCCGCAGCGTTCCCGGGCCCACTTCCTCCCAAAATCACGCCCTGGTCATCTCATCTACCCTCGGCGTGGGTCAGTCTTGTTTCAGAAGCACGCATCCCATGATTGCCTCTGGTGCTACTCTGGATGCCAAGGAGGACGCCATGAGCCAGGGACTTCTCTTGAGCAGCGCCGCCAGTCTTGCGCGGCTGAGCATCCTGTTGGGCGTCGCCGGAGTCGGTGCGTGCGGATGCTCGGATGCCCCCGATACTCGTTCCACTGTGGCGGTGGGTCCCGCGCCTAACGCGAGTGCTTATGCCGTTGCGCGAGCCAGGCTCGAAGAGGGCACGCCTCAGGATCCGTCGGCCCTTCTGGCGCGTTGGCAGCCCAGCTATCTGGACAAGCTCCCCTATGACCCTGCCCAGGCGGTCAACCTGCCCCTGATTCAGGGTTCCGGTCTCAAGCTCAGCAGCGCCGAGCTGGACACCTTGTCGAAGAACGGCTTGACCATCTCGGCGCGCCAGTCGTTCGCGACGTTCTTCATGGGGTACCTGAGCATCTACGCCAACGATCTACCCCTGTTCGTGTCCGGCGATTCCGTGTTGCACGCCGTGCACCGATCCTACGATGCCATCCTGAAGGAGGTCGAGGAAGGCAGGCTGGTCGCCGGCCTCAATGCGCTGGTGACCGGCATGCGGAGCGCCCTGGCCGCGGAGGGCACAACAGGCACTTGGCCGGCCGACACAGTTGTTGATGTCGACCAGTACCTGACGGTTGCGCTCAGCCTCGCCATGGCCAGCGGCTCGGCAGCTCCGGTTGCGGGCGCCGACCCCAGGATCATCGAGGCCCTTGTCAGCAAAGCCAGGGCGGCGGAGGGCGCGAAGAGCGTTGCGATGTTCGGCGAGGACCGGCCCGTGGACTTCTCCCAGTTCACTCCCCGCGGACACTATGCGGGCTCGCCGATTCTCGAACCCTATTTCCGGGCCATGATGTGGCTGGGCCGCATGGATCTGCGCCTGCTCAGCCAGAAAGCCACGGGCGAGGTTCTTTTCAGCCGTCGGCAGTTCGCCGCGGCCGCGCTCATGGCCAAGCTGGTCGAGCCGGTGAAGAAGGAATGGGAGACGCATGACCGAACCATGCGCGCCTTCGTGGGCGAGTCGGACAACATGACCCCTGCCGACTTCGCGGCCCTGCTGGCCAACCTGGGCGTCGACTCGTGGAAGGCGGCGTTGGACAAGAGCGATGCCGAGCTGGCCTCGGCCATCGTGGCCGGTGGCTTTGGCATCCAACGTATCGCCAGTCAGTTGCTGTTCGTCCACCCCGGCAACGAGGGCGCGCCGCTCGACCGCGCCTTTCTTCTGCTGGGTCAACGTTTCATCATCGACTCCCAGGTGCTCTCGAACGTGGTCTTCGACCGGGTGAAGGAGGCGCCTCGCCGGATGATGCCCAACCCGCTGGATGTGGCTTTCGCGGCGCTTGGCAATGCGGGGGCGTTGGATTTCCTGATTCCCGATCTACAGGCCCATCCGGGGTATCCGCAGGCACTGCATCAGGCGCGCGTGCTGGTCGACGAGCATGAACCGGACTACTTCTCCGCCAGCCTGTACACGAGTTGGGTTGGTGCCCTGCGCGCCGTCTCGCCGACTTGGACCGCCGGTGGCGCGGCCCCACCCATCGTGGGCACACGAGCATGGAACAAGCGCGTGCTGCAAATGCAACTGGCATCCTGGGCCGAGCTTCGCCACGACAATGTCCTGTATGCCAAGCCGTCGTACACCGCCATGCCTGTGTGCGACTTTCCAGATGCCTACGTGGAACCCATCCCGGCGTTGTGGCACGCCATCGCCGAGCTGGCCAACCGCGGCTCTGCCCTGGTGACCGACTTGGGACTGCAACTGGGCAGCAGCCCCGGTCCCGGGGCCTACTTCGCGTCGTTGGCCAGCACGGCCGGTATGCTGGAGGCCATGGCCACCGAGCAGGAACAGGGTCAACCCTTCACCGAAGAACAGATGGCCTTCATCAACGAGGCGGTGGAGCAGAAGACCGAGAGCACGATGTGCGGCGCCCCCAAGCGCGCATTGGGTTGGTATCCCAAGCTGTTCTACCAACAGGAAAACGTGAACAAGCAGGACACTCTCGTCGTCGATGTGCACACCCAGCCCTCGGATGAAGGTGGGAACATGGTGGGCAAGGTCCTGCACGCCGGCACCGGCTTCCCGCGCCTCATGGTGGTGACCTTCAGCACCTGTTCGGGACCGCGCGCCTACGCTGGCGTGGTGTCCGCGTATCACGAGACCACCACCGAGAACTTCGACCGCCTGACCGACCAACGCTGGACGAACCAGATCGCCTCGGCCGTGCCTGCCGAGCTGCCCTGGATCAGCGATCTGGTCAACAAGTAGCCAGGATTGGTTCGCCGCCTGCCTGCCCATGGATCGCGGCGTGACCCTTGCCACACGCTCACGCCATCCGTATGCCGATCTGCCGCAAAGACCTTGCCCGCGGAGGCAGAGCCACGCTCCACAGACACGGAGTCCTCACTCCTTTCTCCTCCGGTGGCGATAGGCATGCGCCAGGAATCCGCCCCCAGCGTTCCTGGGCCCACTTCCTCCCAGAATCACGCCGTGCTCGTCTCATCTACCCCTCGGCGTGCGTCAGAAAGTCTTGCCGGGCTTTGCTGCAACGGGGAGGATGCGGACGGAGTATCCAGTGATGCCTGCAATCTTCGGCCGGTGTTTGCCCCTGCTCGGGGCCGTCGTTCTTGTGGCTGCCTGTGGAAGAAGCGAGCTGCTTCCAGACCATGCCCAAAGTGGAGCGGAAGCGCCCGAACCAAGCGGGGGTGGTGCTCTGGAGCATCCGTGGCCGGTGTTTGGCCGGGATCCACGAGGTACCAGATGCAGTCCGGCAGACACCAGCGGCAACGCCGGCAAGCTCCTGTAGTACCGCGATGCCAGCGGCAATCCGCTGAGCTATCAGCGGGCGGCGCTGGCCGAGCTGGCGCCGGCGGTGCAGGCGGCGATGAAAGAATGGGCCGACGCGGAGGCCTCGGATTCCAAGTACCAACAGACCTTCGCGACGGTGCGGGCCATGGCCGATCCCTTGCAGCAGGATCTGGTGGCGCTCCGGCGTACCCTGGGCGCCAGAGTCGGACGATCGGACAAGGACTTCCAGAAGCTGCGGGTCGAGCGCGCGGGATGGCCTGACGAGGAAGACGATCTCAACGCGCCCCAACCGCCCAAGCCGATCGAGCCAGCACCGCCGGGCGTGACCGCACCCGTCGGCAGGTAGTCGAAGCGGCATGGGCCGACCCTTGGGACCACCAGGCGGCATGCTTGGAGCAAGGGTGGCCGGCTCGGGGATAGCGGGTATGGCATCCGGCGAGGCAGGGTGGCCGGCTCTTGGCGCTGCTGATGGGCATGCGGCGAAGGACCGATGCCGGCTCGGCGTGGGCTGGCGTGGCGGCAAGGGCCCTGTCCGTGCCGGCTCTTGGCGCGGCCCCGGCCGATCGACAGCGGCCGGGTATGGCATGCGGGGCACCGCGCATGCCGACTCCGAGCGCCCGGGTGGGGCACCCGGGACAGGCGGGTGTGGCATCCGGGGCGATTTTCTTGGCCCAACGGGCTGAACGCTCACGAAACCCAGGCAATCCGCGGAGATCCGCTTGCCTCGCCGACCCGAGGCAACTCCTGGCGCATGAATATTATCCGGGTAATATTCACCGCAGGAGTTCGCACCCCGTGAGCACACGCGCCGAGCTGAAAAGGGCCTACAAGGAAACCAAACCCGAGGCGGGGATCTACCAGATTCGCAATCTGGTCAACGGCAAGGTGTTGCTGGGCGGTGCCGAGAGCCCGCAGGGGCGGTTGAATCGCCATCGCTTCGAGCTTCGGGTCGGCTCGGACCGCTGCCAGGGCCTGCAAGCCGAATTCAACCAATTCGGAGAGGCGGCGTTCGCCTTCGAGATCGCCGAGATCGTGAAGCCCAGCGACGACCCCGACTTTTCGCTCGAGCTGGCGCTGACGGAGCTCGAGCAGCGCTGGGTGGAAAAGGTCCAACCCTTCGGCGAGCGCGGCTACAACACCGGGCCGAAGATCCGCAACGTCTGATCGCGTCCAAGCGCCCCACCCTCTCATCCGCCTCGGCGCGGGCGGGGCTTATCAAGTGGCGCCCATGAGCCGAAGCCCGAGGTGCATGAGCTCCTCCATCTTCGGCGTAGCCCTGTCAGGCTTGCATGACGCGGATCTTCGCATCGCTGCGTCTGCCCACAACAGTGCCAACGCTCTGACCAGCGATTTCGTTCCCCGTCAGGTGGTCAGCACGGCCATTCCCACTGGAGGGGTCAGCAGCAGGATGGTGCCGCAGGCCAACCCTGACTTCGATGCGCGCTTGGACGAGACCACCATGAGACTGTCGAAGACCGATCTGGTCGACGAGGTCGCGAGCTCCATGATCGCGGCAGCCTCATTCAAGGCCAACCTCGCCACGCTGCAGACGGCTGCCGATCTCGACCAGGCCTTGATGAACATCAAGGCCTAGCCAGCATGGCCGGAGAAGGAGGTTGCGCCGCAACCGTGGCCGTGGCCGTGGCCGAGTGACTTGTCTTCTCTGTCGCCGACAATCACACGTGTTCGGCTTCCAGGAACCTGATGTGTCCTCGGTCTGCCTACCGACGCCGGCTGGCTGATTCCCGATGGCTGGTGTGTCCAGAATGTCCGGCCACGGCCACGGCCACGACCAGGTCTACGACCACGACCACCCTTCATCGCTCTGCCGAGAGAGCAGGGCCCGCCCTGGAAAACGACCTCCCGCCAGGCGCCCGGCGGCGTCGCTGCGCTTGCCGCGGGATTACGGAGGCCGCACCCGGGACGGGTGCCTTGCACCTACTTGGTCGGGATGTTGTCGAAGGACGGCAGCTCGGACAGGTTGGGCATCAGGACGATCTCGATGCGGCGGTTCTGCGCCTGGTGGTCGGGCGTGTCGTTGGCCACCACGGGATCGAACTCGCCGAAGCCGGCGGCCGAAACCTGCTGCGGCTTCAAGCCATTGGCGATGAGGAAGTTCACGACCTCGACGGCGCGCGCGGTGGACAGCTCCCAGTTGGAGGGGAACTTGGCGGTGCGGATGGGCACGTTGTCGGTGTGGCCGGCCACCTGGTACTTGCGATCGGTGATGCCCGCCAACACCTGCGCCACCTTGGCCAGCGCGGTCTGGCCCGCGGGCTTCAGGCTGGTCTTGCCCGAATCGAAGAGCACGTCGGACTCCAGCGCGATGAGCATGCGGCCGTCGCGGATGATGACCTTGAGCTGGCCGGCGTCGATCATCGAGCGCAGCTTCTCCATCAGGTTGCGGAAGGTGGCGGCGCGCGCCTCGGCGATGGCCTTCTGCTTGCGCAGCTCTTCCAACGAACGCGCCAGCTCGCCCTTCTCGGAGGTCAGCTTGTCGACGTTCTGGCCCAGCTTCTCGAGCCGCGCCTTCATCTCGCCCGCCAACGCGGTGGTCTCGTCGAGTGACTTGCGCAGGTTATCGCGCTCTGTCTCGGTCGCTTTCAGCCTGGCCTCCAGGTCGGCGATCTTCGCCTTGAGCTCCTTTTCTCGTTGGGCCGACGTCTTCTGGTGATCAGCCAACTCGGCCACCTTCTTCTCGTAGGTGCCGGTGGTCACACAACCGACAGAGAGGAACCCCGTGAACAACAAAACAGAAAGCTTCTTCATGGGACGGATTTATACCAAGATAGGCGCGTGAACAAGGAACAAGCCTACAAGCAACTGGAAGACGCCGAGGTGGTGCCCTGTGTCTCGGCGGGGATCGCCGACGCCAAGGAAGTCCTCAACGCCTGCCTGGAGGCCGACATCCCGGCCATCCTGGATCGGCAAGAGGGGTGCAAGGGCGGGCACTCGTGTTCGCCCAAGTTCGATCTGTGCGTGCGCCCCGATGATATTCCCAAGGTCATGGCGCTTCTGCAGGCGCGCTGGAAGGCCCTGTTGGCTCAGGAAGGCACGCTGGTCGACCACAGCGTCGGCGCCAGCGAGAGCGAGAACCCTCCCTGCCCCGCTTGTGGCTGCACCGCCGATCTGGTCGAGGGCGCTTGCGCCGAGTGCGGGCTGCAACTGGAGCATTGATCTCATTTCGCGGTTCACGGAGGAACGACATGCACGCAGGTCTGAGAAGTCATCGGGGACACGCGGCCACATTCTTTCGGGTGTTCCTGTTCTTGTCCCTGATCTTGGGTGCGCGAACCGTCCACGCGGACAGCGCCGGCAGGGCCGCGAAAGAGAAAGAGGCCAAGCGGGCGTGCCTGACCGGCGACCCCACCAAGGGGGTGGCCATCCTCACCGACCTGTATCTGGACACCAACAACCCGACCTTCATCTACAACCAAGGTCGTTGCTTCGAGCAGAACCGCCGCTACGAAGACGCCATCGGCCGCTTTCGCGAATACCTGGTCAAGGCCAAGCACCTGAGCGTGGCGGAGCGCGCGGACACCGAGAGCCACATCGCCGCGTGCCAGTCGTATCTGCACGAGAAGGTCGCACCGGCGGCCCAACCCGAGCCAGCCCCGGGGACCAATCCGCCACCGAGTGCCGAGCCGCCGGCCCTCCAGCCCCAACCGGCTGAAGGCGCGCCCTTGCTGACGGAAGCCCCCGCTACATCCCCGAAGACGGCCTCGCGTGGTTCCGGGCTGCGTGTGGCCGGCTTGGTGGTGACCGCGGTGGGCGCCGCTGGCGCGCTGACCGGACTGATTCTCAACCTGCAGGCCAACAAGATGGCCTCCGACGTGGAGAAGAACTACAACACCGACACGGATTCCAAGCGCAAGTCCTACGAGACATGGGGATGGGTTGGCTACGGCGCGGGAGCTGCCTGCGTGGTCGGGGGGGCGATCCTGTACGTGGTCGGGTGGCGCATGGGGGCGAATTCCTCCGTGGCCCTGGTGCCCTCGCTGGGCTCGGGAATCGCGGGGGCAACCCTGAGCGGGGCTTTCTGATGTCCACCTCATCAGTTACGCGACTGTCGAACGCCGCGCTGGTTGTGGTGCTTTGTGCTTCGGCAAGCTGCTTCCGGCAGCCGGACCTCGACAAGATGAGGTGCACGAAGGATTGTCCCAAGGGCACCCAATGCGTGAAGGCCGCACCCACGGACGAGTTCGGCGTGTGCCGTAGTGTCGATGCCGGACTGATGACCGATGGCGTGGGCCAGGGCGACGGAGGCACGGCCAGCGACGCGGGCGCGGGCGGGTCCGGGGGGGGCGTGGACGCCTCGACCATGGGCGGGAGCGCAGGCCACGGCGGAGCGCTCTCGGGCCTGGGCGGGACGGCCGCCAGCAGCCAAAATCCGGGCGGGAACACCGGCCTGGGTGGCACGGCAAACTCGGGCGGCGGAACGATCACCGGCCCCGGCGGTACACCCAACCCGGGCGCCGGCACCACCAGCCTCGGCGGCGCTGTCAAACCCGGCGGCACCACGTCGGCAGGCGGAGTGGCCTCGGGCGGAATCGCGGGCAAGGGCGGAACCACCAGCGTCGGCGGGATCACCAGCACGGGCGGAACCAGCAGCGTGGTGGGCGGCACCACGCGGGCCAGCAACTCTTCGGCCCCGTGTACGCCGAACTGTGTCGGCAAGTGCAGCGGTGACGATGGGTGTAACGGACAATGCTCCGCTCCCTGCACTTCGCCGCAGACCTGTGGCGGGGGCCCACAACCCAACGTCTGCGGGTGCACCCCAAAGTGTGAAGGTAAGTGCGCCGGCGACGACGAGTGCGGCTCCACGTGCCCTGATAACTGTGAGGCGCCCCTGACCTGTGCCGGCAATGGCACGCCCGGCGTGTGCGAAAAACCGCCGGAGTGCACGAGCGCCAGCGGAACCACCTGGAGCCAGGTGGCCAAGTCCGGGACCGAGCCGCCGGCCGGGTGCACATACTGCAAGCTCGTCTATGATTCGGACCGCGATCGGATCGTCTACTTCAACGCCGTGATCTGGGAATGGGATCCAGAGAACAACGTCTGGACGTCCCTGCTGCAGACCCCACGACCACCCGATGCGGTTGGGGCGGGCATAGCCTACGATTCCAAGCGCGGCAGGGTGGTGATTTTTGGCGGCGCCCCGGCTTACGGTGTCAGCAACGAGACCTGGGAATGGGACGGCACGGCGACGCAATGGTTCCAGCGCAATCCCACCATCGTGCCGGCCCCGGCGCGCTCTCCCCTGATGGCCTTCGATCCGGTTCGCAATCTCACCGTCATGGTGACCCGAAACATCAATGAGGATGCGACGTGGGAGTGGGATGGCTCGAACTGGAAGGAGCGGGTTGCCATCGGCGGGGGGACGCCTCCGGCGCTACGAAGCCTGGAATGGGACTCGGTTCACAAACGGATCATCGGCATCAGCGAGTACTCATTGGCCATCGCCGGTTCGGGGGATCTGACGGTCTGGGAGTGGAACCCCACGAGCAGCAAGTGGACACGGCTGTCGTACGGGTGCGCGCCTTCCCTGCGCAATGGAGGCGCGGTCGCCTATCTTGCCGGCAAGGACCAGATCATCCATTTCGGCGGCGAACTGACCAGCGGGTCCAACACGCAGGAGTTGTGGGGCTGGGGGCCTGACGGCTCGTCGTGGAGAAAGTATGAGCAGCGGTTGTCCTGGCCGGGGGCACGATGGAGCGCTTCCTTCGCCCACGATTCCAAGCGAAACCGCCTCGTCATGTATCACGGCAGTGTTCTGGGCCCGAGCGACATGTGGACCTTGAGCATCGGTCCCTAAGGACGATTCGCTACGGCGGGAACAACCTTGACCATGACCTTCTGATGACCATGCCATCGACCAAGCGAGGAGAACCAGGGCCGGCGGCCTTGTCGAAGGCCGCGCTTCTGGTGATGGTGCTGACGTGTTGGGCGGGCTGCTTCCGCCAGCCAGACGTCAACAAGATGAGGTGTACGAAAGACTGTCCCAAGGGTACCCAATGCGTGCGCGCCAAACCCACGGACGAATTCGGCGCGTGCCGATCGATCGACGCGGGCCTTCTGACCGATGGCATGGTTCAAGACGCCGGCAGCAAGGCCAGCGACGGTGGGCTGGGTGGGTCCGACGGAAACGCCGACGGCTCGCCAAGCACCGGAGCTGGCGGGGCATCGGGCCAGGGAGGCGCCAGCTCGGGGATGGGGGGGATCGGGGCGTCCAGCAGCGTTGCCACGCCGGGGGGCACCACCAGCTTGGGCGGCATCGGCGGGACCGGCAACCTGGGCGGCACGGCTGGCGGCGGGACCAGCAACCTGGGCGGCACGCCAAACCCCAGCGCCGGGACCACGAGCGCCGGCGGCACGACCCCTCTGGGCGGGACCACGTCGTTAGGCGGCCTGCTTTCCGGCGGGGTGTCGAGCAAGGGCGGCACCACCAGCTCCGGCGGAATCACCGGCGCGGGCGGAACCAGTAGCCTGCTGGGGGGCACGACGACGACGGTCAGCTCGACGGTTCCATGCACGCCAAAGTGCGACGGCAAGTGTGGGGGCCCGGATTCCTGCAACGGCACTTGCCCCGATAACTGCAGCAAGCCACAGACCTGTGGCGGAGGGGGCGTGGCCAATGTCTGCGGGTGCAAACCCCAGTGCGAAGGCAAGTGTGGGGGCGATGACGGCTGCAATGGCCTTTGTCGAGACAACTGCCAAGCGCCGATGACATGTGGGGCGGTGAGCCCCGACATCTGCGGGTGCAAGCCTCAGTGTGATGGCAAGTGCGGGGGCAGCGACGGCTGCGATTCCACCTGTCCCAACAAGTGCCCCGCGCCCCAGGTCTGCGCGGGCAATGGCACACCCAACAAGTGCGAGACGCCGCCGTCGTGCACGGAGGGCAGCGGGGCCACCTGGACCATGGTGACGAAGTCGGCGTCGTGGCCGACCA
>CAZHUY010000162.1:0-13940 GCA_964535465.1 uncultured Myxococcales bacterium | reverse complement strand
GCGCCATCATCATCGGGGTGCCGCGGCCGGTCTTCCTGGTTCTGATCGCCTCGGTGGGTCTGCACGTGGGCTTCGTCATCATGGCCTTCGGGGTCAGCCGCCTGGGCAACACCACGACGGTCAAGCGCGAGCAGGTGGCCATCGAGGTGCGCGAGCAACAGGCCAAGCCCAAGGAAGAGAAACCCCCGGAGAAGGAGCCCGAGCCCGAGGCGAAACCCGAGCGCGTGGTACCGGTTCGCCAGGTGGCGGTGGCCAAGCCCGAGGTGCAGCCCAAGGAGCCGCCGCCCAAGGCCGCCCCGGCGCGCGTGGTGGGCCTGAGCTTCGAATCGACGGTGGGCGAGGGCGAAGGCGGCGACGGTCCGGCCTTCGGCGTGGGCAACACCCGCATGGGCGAGACCGACAAGACCGCCGCCGCGCCCAAGGATGTGCCCAAGGAGATCATCAACAAGGGCCCCACCACCAACAAACCCACCCCCAACGCCGTGGCCACCCGCATTCCCGTGGCCGGCGTCGTGTTCAAACAAGCCAAGCGCAAGAAAGACGTAAGACCAGAGTTCCCGCCGACCCTGAAGGCACAGGGTATCGAAGGCGACGTCCCGGTGATCGTGTGGATCGATGTCGAGGGGAAGGTGACGTCGGTGAAGATCTTGAAAGAGTCGCCCTATCCCGAATTCAACGAGGCCGCCAAGAAGGCGGCCATGGCCGACGAGTTCGAACCAGCCACGCGAAACGGTGTCCCGACTCCGACAACCCTGAAGTACAACGTTTCCTTCCGATTGGTCGACTGATGAAAATCACTACCTGGTCCGTTATGGCCGGCGCTGCGCTGGCCCTGGTGGGGTGTGCTGACGAAGACTTCGACACCCCTTGGCTCCTCAACCACGTGCGCATCTTGGCCATGCAGGCCGAGCCGCCCCAGCCCGCGACGGGCCAATCGACCACGGTGCGCGCCCTGGTCTACCAGCCGCCCGCGAGCGCCGACCCCAGCAAGCTGGAGAAGATCGTCGGCTATCAGTGGTCGTGGTGTCCCTTCGCCACCCTCCCCGATAATCCCGAGGAGTGTCCGATTAAGCAGCCGATGGCCGATGCCCTGTTTGCGGGCATTCCCGGCGTACCTCCCTTGGATGACCTGGGCACCGGCGAAACCGCGACCTTCACCAATCCCTTCCCGGCCAGCCTGCTGGCGTCCCTCTGCCAGGGCGACTACAGCGGGCTCCCGGTCTTGAAACAGGCCCTCGCCGAAAAGGGCGACCTTTCGCAGACCGGTGGCGCTCTCTTCCGCTGTGGCATCGCGGGCTATCCAATCACCATCAAGCTCGTGGTCACTTCCCTGGTGGGTGAGAAGGCGAAACCACTCCCCGCCATCTTCAAGGTCTACTTGCCGGTGAACGATGCGGTTCCGCCCAACCACAATCCGGAGGTGGGGGCGATCAGCATCGTCGAGAACGGCGTCCACTATGCGCTCGATGAGGCGGCCACCTGGTCGGGGGTGCGAGACCGCGAGGTTCCTCTGCTCCTCGACGTGCCGCTCTCGAGCGCGGAGTCCCTGCCCAACTGGCAAGATGTCTATCTAAAGAAGGATCCACACCATCAGGCCCGGGAGCAGTTGAACGTATCTTGGTTCACCGAGGGTGGGGATTTCGGCAGCTCAGACCACAAGGGCGGGAACACAACCGTCTACTTCGGCAGTGATCCGAACGATCCTGTGAGCCCGTTCAGTAGCCTCGCGGAAAACACCCTGAACCCCCCAAAGGCGGACAAGTACGAGCGGGCCACCGCGCGTGTCTACGCGGTCGTGTACGACATCCGCAGCGGCGTGAGCTGGACCACCGGTGTGATTCGCATGGTGGATACGCCCGAAAGCCGCGATGGAGGTGTGGCCGACGCGCCCCCTGACGCCCCCTCTCCCTTGGACGCCGCGGACAGCGAGGCTGATGCCGAGGTGACGGACTCCGGGGCCGAGGTGCTGCCATGAGCAGGCGCAAGCTGTATCTCCTGGCCGCCATCCTGACGCTGGCGAGCCCGGTCGCGGTCCACGCGGCCGAGGAATCCGGGAGCAAGGAAGCCAAGGAAGCGGCAGGCCGGGCTGGCAACGCGGTGATCAGCACCGGCGACAAGGGGGCGACCATCGATGCCGACGAGTTGAGCAAACCGCCCAAACTGATCAAGCCGGCTAAGGTCGCCTACCCACCCCAGGCCGTCGGCAAGATCGACACCGAGGTGGAAGTCACGCTTCTGGTGGATCTGGACGAGAAGGGCGAAGTGACCGGCGCCAGCGTGACCAAGCCCGAGACACCCACGGGCCTGGGCTTCGAGGAAGCCGCGCAGACCGCCGCCTACAGTCTGGTCTTCGAGCCTGCGGAGCTGGCGGGCAAGCCCACCGCGGTTCAGATCACCTACATATTCAAGTTCCCTCCTCCCAAGCCGCCCGCACCCGAACCAGCCGCGAACCCGGATGGCGGTGTGGCGGAAGCTGGGGCGCCGATGGATGCTTTCAAGCTGCCGCCGGTGGAGAACTTCGAGGGCGTGCTGCTGGAGCGGGGCACGCGCATGCCCATGTCGGGCGTGCTGGTCACCGTGTACCGCAAGGATGGAGATCAGCCGGTGGGCTTCGAATCCATCACCGATGCCAAGGGGAAGTTCCACTTCTTCGACCTGGAACCGGGCACGTGGAAGGTCTTCATCGAGCCGCCCTCGTACTACCCCTTTCGCACCACCGAGGACATTCATCCGAGCGAGAAGATTAGCGCCACCTATTACGTCGAGAAGGGCTCATACAACCCCTTCGACAAGGTTGTGACCGCCCAGCGCGAGCGCAAGGAGGTCAGCCGCACCGTCATCGAGAACGTGGTCATCGACAAGATGCCCGGCGCCATGGGTGACCCGCTGGCGGTCATCCAGAACTTCGCCGGCGTGAACCGCGCCCAGGCCGGCACCGGCCTGGTCATGGTGCGCGGGTCAGCGCCCCGCGACACGCAGATCTACGTGGACGGGGTGACCGTGCCCCTCATCTATCACTTCTTCGGCCTGCGCAGCGTCTTGCCGGTGGGAATGATCGAGAACCTGGAGTTCTACCCAGGCAACTTCTCGTCCTACTACGGTCGCGCCGGCGGTGGCACGGTCGACGTCACGGTCAAGAAGCTGAAGCCTCCCAAGTTCGGAGGGCAGTTCGACATCAACCTGCTCGACTCCAGCCTGTACCTGGAGACCCCCATCGGCAGCAAGGCATCGGTTGCCGCATCCGTGCGCCGCAGCTACATCGACTTCATCATCGACGCCATCATGCCGTCGAACGCGCCCGTCGCGAATCTGACGTTACCCCGCTACTACGATTACCAGTTGCTGGCCAACTACCGACCCGCCCCCGCCCATGAGCTGCGCTTCTTCTTCTTCGGGTCGGACGACCAGTTCAAGGTCCTGTTCAAAAACGCCATCAGCAACGGCAATGAGCTTCAGGGCAATGAGGTTTCCATGGCCACGAATTTCTACCGGGGCTTGTTCACCTACAAGTTCGTGCCCAGCGAGCGATTGGAAAACACCCTGCGGCTGTCACAGGGACGTGACAACGGCGACATGCAAATGTTCCAATTCTATTCGCACTTCACCGTGGACACCACGCACCTGCGCGACACCCTCCGCTACGAGTGGTCGAAGAAGTTGGCCATCACCGCGGGCGTGGATGCCATCTACTACCGCGTGGATTTCCATGTGTTCTCGCCCCGGGCTCCGTCTGAGGGCCAGGAAGAGGACACAACCATGTTCGAGAACGCCACCGAAACCAATGTCAAAGGGATGAACCTCTACCAGCCTGGCGCCTTCTTGGAAGTGAAGTGGCGACCCGTCAAGGGCCTGTTGATCCTGCCCAGCGTGAGGTTCGACTACTTCTCGGACATCAAGCGCGCCGCCGCGGGACCACGTCTGACCGTTCGCTACCAGCTCTCCAAGCCTTGGGCTTTCAAGGGTGGTGTCGGCATGTTCTACCAGCCCCCGGCCTTCACCGAGGGCGAGACCGACAAGAATTTCGGCAATCCTCACCTGAGGCCCCAGCTCGCCATCCATTACTCGGCGGGCGTGGAGTGGAAGCCGCGCGACTACCTCAACTTCGACGTGACCGGGTTCTACAAGGATCTGCGCAACTGGGTCAGCTCCACCGACGCCCTCGCCTCGGATGGAGAGACACCCCTGAACTACGACAACGGAGCCGTCGGTCGGGTGTACGGCATGGAGGTGGTGGCCAAGCACGATCTCTCCAAGAACTTCACCGGCTGGCTCGCCTACACGCTTTCACGCTCCCAGCGCCGTGACTCGGGCGAGACTTCGTATCGGCTCTTCCAGTACGACCAGACGCACATCCTGACCCTCTTTGCAAGCTATGCGCTGCCCCGCAACTGGCAGATCGGCTCGCGCTTCCGTCTGGTGAGCGGCAACCCCAGCACGCCGCTCGATCACGGGGTGCTCAATGCTTCGACCATGGAGTACGTGCCCGTCTATGGGAAGCGCTACAGCACACGCATGGCCCCGTTCATCCAGCTCGATATACGCATCGACAAACGCTGGGTCTTCGATAGCTGGATGCTGAACGCCTATCTGGACTTGCAGAACGTGTTCAACCGCGCCAACGCCGAGGGCATCGATCCCAACTACAACTTCAGCGATACCCGGGTACAACAGGGCTTTCCCATCTACCCCATCCTTGGATTGCGAGGGGAATTCTAATGCGCCGTCATCTTCTTCTGATGTTGCTCGCGCTGGCCCTCTTGGTGGGTGGAACCACACGCGCGGCCCGGGCCCAGTCGCTCGAACAACCGCGCGCCCGGCAGGGCTACTGGATCGGGCTCGGCCTGCTCTATACGGCCTCGCAGCTGAGAGAGGATGGCAACAAGCGCCTCTACACCGGCAGTGGCTTCAACCTCCGCATCGGTCAGCTCATCACCGAGCGCTTGGGTCTGGGCCTGGCCTTCGAGTACTCGGGAATCGCGAAGGGCAGTGACAAAGGCTCGACCGGTGGGCTGAGCCTGGAAGGCAGCATGACCCTGTGGCGGGGCCTGTCGGTGCACACCGGTTTGGGCGTGGGTTTCGTCATGGTGACCGACGACGACTCCAGGGACAAAGAGCTGCGTGGGGGCGGCGGCTCGTACTTCCTGGGCGGGATCAGCTACGACTTCTATCCCTGGCGCAAGCGCCTGAGCGGCGGCTGGGCCCTCACCCCCACCGTCGACTTCCGCGCCATGCCCGATGGCAACATCCACGCCTACACCGTCCTCGCCGGCTTGCAGGTGACCTGGTGGTCGGGCCTGCCGCGCAACATGCTCATCCTGCCGGAAGAGTAGCGAACCATGAAGACGCTGTGGCTGGTGTTGGCTCTGGGCCTTCCCGCTTGCGCGACCTCGGGGATGTCACCTGCGCAGCGTCAGCGCGCCTCGGACTGCGCGGCCATGTGTGAGCGCAGCCAGCCGCCTCCCCCCTCTGGGTCCATGGGCAGACCGGTCGAGCCCCCGCACGACACCCGCAGCGACTGCGAGAAGCGCTGCGGAATGTAAGTCGACTCTTCGTTTTTTTTTTCGTCACAAGTTCTCCCTCTCGCGAGCAAGAACCTAAGCGCCCTTCTTCCAGTCAGCACCAGGGGTGCGGGGCGTCAGCCGTCTGCTCGCGAGAGGATTCCAGATGCACCTGAACCAGACCTGGCACCGCGCACGAATCACGTCCCTGTCCGCGATGGCGCTGGCCATCGCCGTCATGATTCCGTCCCCCGCCCGCGCGGACAACCCCATCGTGCAGACCTATTACACGGCCGACCCGGCTCCCGTGGTGCATGAAGGCAGGCTGTACCTGTACACGTCCCACGACGAGGACGTCACGAAGGACAACTTCTACAGCATGAACGATTGGAAGCTGTACTCGACCGTGGACATGGTCAATTGGACCGATCACGGCACGGTGGCCGGCTACAAGACTTTTAGCTGGGGAACCGACAACGCCTGGGCTCCTCAGGGTGTCTTCAGAAACGGCAAGTGGTATCTGTACGTGCCGCTGAACAACAACACTGGCGCGAAGATCGGGGTGGGCGTCGCGGACAATCCCGCCGGCCCCTTCAAGGATCCGCTGGGGAAGGCGCTGGCGGCCAGCGGCTCTGGCAACATCGACCCGACCGTGTTCGTCGACGACGACGGACAGGCCTACATGTACTGGGGCAACGGCACGCTCCGCTACGTCAAGCTGAACGCCGACATGACCAGCACCTCGGGCAGCATCACCAACGTTTCACTGAGTGGATTCACCGAGGGACCGTGGTTCTACAAGCGCGAGTCGCTCTACTACATGGTCTACGCGGGCATGGGCGGCTCGAACGAGAAGATCAGCTATGCCACCAGCGATGGCCCGACGGGGCCGTGGAAGGTGCGCGGCGACGTCATGGCGGCCAGCAACGTCTTCACCAACCACCCCGGCATCGTCGACTACAAGGGACACTCGTACTTCTTCTATCACAACGGCGCCCTGAAAGGCGGCGGCACCTTCAAGCGTTCGGTGTGCGTCGAGGAGTTCACCTACGGCGCCGACGGCAGCATCCCCAAGATCACCATGACCACCAAGGGGCCGGCCGCCGTTGCCACCCTGGATCCCTTCCAGCGGGTCGAGGCCGAGACCATCGCGTTTTCGTCAGGGCTCAAGACCGAGGTGTGCACCGACACCGGCGCCGGCATCAACGTTTCGTCCATCGGCAATGGCGACTACATCAAAGTCAAAGATGTCGACTTTCAGGGGGGCGTGACCTCCTTCGAGGCGCGGGTGTCGTCGTCGGCCAGCAATGCCAAGATCGAGCTTCACCTCGACAGCGAGAGCGGGACGTTGCTTGGCACCTGTGACGTGTCGGGCGCGTCGTCCTGGACCACCAAGACCTGTGAGGTCAGCGGGGGCAGCGGGAAACATGATCTGTTCATGAAATTCGTGGGGGGCAGCGGCGATCTCTTCAAGTTCAACTGGTGGAAGTTCAGCGGCAAGACCATGCCGGATGGCGGGGTCGATGGCGGCGGGGCGACCGGGGGAACCACCGGGTCGGGAACCGGGGGTTCGGGTGGGTCAGACCAGGGAACGGGCGACGCCGGGGGCAAGACCTCGGGTGGCGGCGGCGCCGGGGGCAAGACCTCGGGCGGCGGCGGCGCTGGGGGCAAGACCTCGGGTGGTGGCGGCGCTGGGGGCAAGACCTCGGGTGGTGGTAGTTCAGCTCGTGGTGGTGCCTCCAGCGGGGCAGCGGGGGCGGGCAGTGGCGGCGCGAGTGGTGCGGCCGGTGGCGCAAGCAGCGCAGACAGCGACCGTGCGAGCGCGGCTGGCCGTTCTGGCAGCACGCAAGCATCCGGCGGGGCAGGGGGCGGGACGAGCGAAGCCGCCGCCGAGGGCAGTGGCTGTTCGTACCAGACGGGCGTCGTCCGTGGTACAGGCGGAGGCGCCGTGGTGTTCTGCGTCTTCGCGCTCGCGCTCGTCCTTCGACGGCGCACCGGTCGCTCCGCTCGATAGGGTTACTGACGGCTCGCTCGCCAAACGGCACGCTCCCCCTCGGCCGGGGCTGCGCAGCCAAGGGCGCCTGATACTTTATTTCCAAAGATCCTCTTCCCTGCCAAAATCGTAGGGCGCTGTCGAATGGACACCGTCTCCCTACAGACCTCGACCAGCTTGGTGGGCAAGCACATCGCAGGTTATCGCTTGGTCACCGAGCTGCGCAGTGGCGGCATGGGGACGGTGTACTACGCCGAGCACCAGGTGATCGGCCGACGCGCCGCCATCAAGATCCTGCACCCCGAGGTGTCGCGCAGCCCGCAGGCCATCGAGCGCTTCGTCACGGAGGCGCGCGCCGCCAACGACATCCGTCATCCCAACGTCGTGGAGATCACCGACTTCGGCTCGCTCGACGGCCTCCACTACATCATCATGAGCTTCCTGGTGGGCGAGACCCTGGGGGAACGGTTGGAGCGCGAGCACCCCTTGGAGGAGGCTTCGACGATTCGCATTGCCCGCCAGGTGGCGCTGGCGCTGAGCGCGGCCCACGAGCACGGCATCGTGCACCGCGATCTCAAGCCGGAGAACGTGTTCTTGCTCAATCATCCGGACTACCCGGACTACGTCAAGGTCCTGGATTTCGGCATCGCCAAGCTGATTGGGGCACAGCCAAACCCGAGTTCCCATCCCACGCAGATGGGAACCGTGGTGGGGACGCCTGCGTACATGTCACCCGAGCAGTGCCGCGCCAACAGCGATCTCGATCACCGCAGTGACGTGTATTCGCTGGGGGTCATGCTGTTCGAGATGATGACCGGGCGTGTGCCTTTTGTCGGCGATTCGATCATGGATGTGATGATGGCGCACCTGCAGACGAAGCCGGTCGCGCCCATCGAGCTGAACCCCAAGATCTCGCCGCACCTGAACGCCCTGATTCTGCGCGCCCTGGAGAAGGAGCCGGCCAAGCGCTTCGCGAGCATGCTCGACCTGCGCCGGGCGCTCGAACAGAAGCCCGAGGTGCCCGCCGGGATCGACCCCGAGACCTTCGAGAAACGCGAAAAGCGCGAAGCCTCATTCGTGGTCGACAGGCTGAACCAGATCATCCTTGATCGTCTGGACAAGGACAAGCTGCTCATCCCTGCCATGCCGGTGGTGGCCACCCAGTGCATGGCCATCTTGGACGACCCCAGGCAAACCTTCGCGGCGGTGGGACAAATGGTGGCCAAGGATCCGGTGCTGGCGTCGCGCGTGCTTCGTATGGCCAACAGCGCGGCCTTCCCGGGCAAATCGTCCGTGACCACCTTGGATCAGGCTATCGCGCGCATGGGGACCGAGGGTTTGAAGCTGGCCATCATCAACTACGCCATGTACCAGGCGTTCTCTTCGCGCGACGAGCGCATCCAGACGTCCTTTCGGGGCATCTGGGAGCACTCGCTGGCCGTGGCCCTCCTGGCGCGCGAGTTGTCCGTGCGCCTGAAGCCGCCCTCGCCGCTGGAGCCGGGCACCGCCTACCTGGCCGGGCTGTTGCACGACGTGGGCAAGCCGGTGGTGGGCGCCTTGTTGCTCGAAGCCGAGAAGCTGATCGTCGACAAGGCGGCGTCCTTCAACTGGATCAGTCACGGGGTGTGGAAGCGTGTGGTGGCCAACTCTCACCGCTGCGTGGGCACCAACCTGGCGCGCAGGTGGAAGCTGCCCGCGCCCATCAGCCGGGCCATCGAGTTCTCCCACACCCTCGACCAGACCGACCCGGTTTCTTTCTCGAACCTGGTGTGTCTGGCCAATGCCCTCGCCAAGCAACAGGGGTTGTACGCCGGCGACGTGGATCGGGGCGAGAACGACGCGCTGGTGGTCGAGGGCAAACAGCTCCTGGGGCTGGCGGACGAGGTTCTGTCCCAAGTGGCTTCAGGCTTGTACAAACGCGTGGGCACGCTGTTCGACTTGAATCCGGTGGCCGGCAGGTAGCGCCAGCCCGCGCTGGCGTCGCCCTCGATGGCCCCGACGGGGCGGGGGGAAAAGGACAGCGTCAGGTGGTGTGAATACCCGGGCGGGATCTTGCGTCCAACGGGCATGCGCATACGAGTGCCGCATTGGTTTATGAGCCTTCCGTTGCTGACAATCTTGGCAACGGTGGGCGACGCGAATGCGGATGATGGGTTTCGTTGCGGCACCGGGCGGCTGGTCTCCGTGGGGGATGGAACCTACGAGGTGCGAGAGCAATGCGGCGATCCCGACGCGGTCAGCACCCGCATCGAGAAGCGCAGGGTCAAGTACCGCGTGAGCCGCTGGATCAATGGCGTTCAAGAGGCGGTCATCGAGGAGCGCGAGGTCGACGTGCCCATCGAGGCGTGGACCTACGACCTGGGACCGCGGGCGTTCATTCGCTACGTCTTCTTCGAGAATGGCGTCGTGGTCAACGTGGCGACCGGACGCTACGGAAGCAAGTAGGGGCGAGCGCGCTGGCGGCTGGGCCGCGATTCTGCCGGTTGTGATCCCGCGCACAGGTCCCGAACACCGTGCGAAACCTCTGCTGGACGGGAAACGTTGAACGACGTAGTGTGTCGCCCAGCAACGCAGGGAGGGTCCATGGATTCCAAGTACGTTCGCAAGACAGTCGAGAATCTGCTCGCTGAGCTCGAAAAGAATCCAGCCATCGGTCGGCGGATGTCGCCATCGTTCATGAGCCGCTATGGTCGTCCGCTCGGCCTGGGAATCGCCTTGGGCGTGAGCGGGGCCGTCGGGTGTGGTGATTCGAGCGAGGACAGCACGAGCCCGGATGCGCGGATGACCTCTTCTGATGTTCTGCCAGGGAATCGGGATGCCTATGGCATGGCCATGCCCGACGCCGCGGCTGACACCAGGGATGCGCTGTCGCCGACCTATGATGTCTACGTTCGCCCTCTGGATACGGGGCCGGGGGACGCGTACGGGATTAGGTCTGAAGTCGGGCGGGACACCAGGGATGCGCTTCCGTTTGCGATCGACGCCTATGGGATTGACCGTCCGGCCGACAGCAGGGATGCGCAGAATCTGGCCGACAGCAGGGATGCGCAGAAACTGGCCGACAGCAGGGATACGCTGTCACCGAACTACGATATCTACGTTCGCCCACTTGATACGGGTCATGTGGATGTGTACGGGGTCAAGTCCGATGCTCTACTGGACCCCAACGACGCGCCGCCTGTCCCTGACGCCGGTGCCGATGCCTTGCCCGGCGATAGCGACGCCGACTAGTCTCGCGTCTCCATGCTCGCGTTGTTCCGTCGCCTGGGCTTCGTCCCGGTCCGTTGCACCTGGGAGGTGACCCTGGCGTGCAACCTGCGTTGCGGTCACTGCGGCTCGCGTGCCGGACAGGCTCGCCCCGACGAGCTCGATGGCGAGGAAGCCAAGGTGCTCATCGACGATCTCGCGAGCCTCGGGTGCCGCGAAGTCTCGCTGGCCGGGGGCGAGCCCACCTTGCGCCCGGATTGGGACCAGTTGGTGGCGCGCCTGGCCGGCCACGGGGTGTGGGTGGCGATGATATCGAACGGCATGACCTGGTCGCCCGAGCACACGCGGCGGGCAAAGGCAGCTGGCATCTCCTGCGTGGCGTTCAGCATGGATGGGCTCGAACGCACCCACGACTGCGTACGCAAAGCCCCAAACGGTCATCGCAAGGTGTTGCAGGCCATCGACGAATGCGTGCAGGCCGGCATCCCGACCAGCGCCATCACCCACATCACCCAGCGCAGCCTGCCCGAGTTGGAAGAGCTGCACGCGCTCCTGGGCCAGCATGGCGTTCGCCTGTGGCAGGTTCAGCTGGGCGTCCCCATGGGCAACATGGCCGAGGATCGGCTGAGCCTGCTCGGGCCCTCCCACATCGCCGAGCTGCTGCCTCGCCTGGTGGCCTTGCGCAAGACGGGCCGCCGGCCGCGCGTGGCGGCCGCGGATAACCTGGGCTACTACGGAGACGTGGAGGCGGATCTTCGCGATCCGGGCTCTCGCATCGACTTCTGGGTCGGGTGTCGAGCCGGCCTCGAGGTGCTGGGTATCGAGAGCCACGGCGATGTGAAGGGGTGTCTGTCGCTTCCCTCGGGCTTGAACGGGCGCACGGATTTCGTGGAAGGCAACCTGCGCCAGCGCCGTCTGCCGGAAATCTGGAACGACCCCAACGCCTTCGCCTACAACCGTAAGTTCCGCGTGGAAGATCTGAAGGGTCAGTGCGCCGGGTGTGAGTTTGGCGAGGTCTGTCGCGGCGGCTGTACCTGGACCTCGGTGGCCCACCATGGACATCCACACGAATATCCACACTGCTACTGCAAGATCGTAAGCTAGGCCCATGCCTCGCCTCCACCTTCCTCTCATCCTCCTGGTGGCTACCGGTATGAGCTGCAACAAAGGTGTGGTGGTGAAGGAGGTGCCCGATGCCCGTGGTCAAGGCGAGATCCTCGATGGCTCTGCTCCGATTCTCGTCGCGCCCGACGCTTTGAATCGGGATGGCCAGGGACCCGAGGACGTCGCGTGCCGCCGATCGGTCGACCTGCGCGGGATCTCCATCGCCCGGCCCGTGCCCTTCGACGTGATCATCATCGCCGACAACACGGACAGTCTGAGTTGGTCGCGTGACAGCCTGTCCTCCGGGCTCAGGGATTTGCTCTCGCGTGTCCACGGCCACGAGGCGCGCTTCTTCGTCCTGACCACCACCCAGTACGGCGCCAGCAGCCAGGCCGCCGTCTCGCCGCTCACCGGCAAGGACATCGTGAGCTGGCGTGATTCGGTTTCGCGCACCCCCTATGCGAACGCGGTGACCACCTACCGCCAGGATTGCACCGACGGCAAGGGGGCGACCAGGACCTGCCCCACGGCCCCCACGGACCTCTCCGAGGCCTGGAAGGTGAAAGGCACCTGGCAGTTCACCATGCCGGGGCCGGTGGCCGCCATCACCCCCGACATGGATGATGCCGCCATCGCCAAGGAGCAGAAGCGCATCGCCGACGCCATCCTGGCCCTGGGGGGCGGCGGTTCGGAGCAGGAGCAACCGCTCTGCACGCTTCTCCGCACCATCGGGCCGGCCCCCAAGGCGTTGCCCAAGCATGCTGTCTTCATCGTGCTCACCGACGAGGACGACACCAGCCCTCCGGCTGTGTGCCTGGCGGGCTACGATGCCTACCAGCAGGTGCACGTATCGGCGAACGTGCCGTGCGAAAGCCATTGCGCCAAGTACACCTACGCCGCTGAGAGGCCGAACCGGGAGCTGAACCTCAGCTATACATGCGTTCCCACCGACGACAAAGGGACCACGCACCCGGAGCTGGCGTCGAAAAAGACCCTGGTCCTGGAGACCGTGTCGACTTGCGCGGGGGATGCGGCGGGCAGCGCCAGCAGCGCCTGCAACAGCCAGGAAATCACCAAGGCCACCACGGACTGCGGGGCGGGGAACGTCGTGCAGGACTGCAAGCACAACTGCGAGGTCGGTAAGAGCATCGTCCAGTGCAACCTGAGCCGGACAGACGACACCATCGACATGTGCACGCAATCCTTCCAGTGGGAAGGGGTCCAGTACGCGAACCTGGTCGACTACTGTTCACGCAGACACGGCGGGAGTATCTGGACGTGCAGGGTGATCGGGCTGAATCCCGCGCCCGCGGACGCCGGCACCTATGCCTCGTCGCAGGAATACACGACCCCCCTCCTACCGACGGCCACCAGCACGGCGGACATGGTCAAATCGTTCAAGAGCAGCGCCGACCGCCTCATCGGCCCCAGCAATTACTCGGTCGAGATCATCGGGCTCGATCCTGCTTTCGACTGCCCGGTGCGTTCCGGGCAGAGCTACGCCTCCAACCTGCGTACCCTGGCCAGCAGCAGCCGCGACGTCTTTCCGCTGTGCGAGGACTACGCCCCCGCGGTGGCGCGCATCGCCGACTTCGCCGACTACCTGATCCAGACCACCTTCCCGCTCGACCTCGACGACTTCGAGGCCGTGGATTCGGTGGTCGTGACCGACAAGCAGGGGAAGAAGCACACGGTCGCGTCGTCGGGCTACCGATACGACGACAAGGCCAAGCAGCTGGTCTTCAGCCCCGGCATCCTGGGCGCGCAGGACGACACGCTGGCGGTCAACGTGGCCCGCGAATGCCACCGCATCATCCGCTAACGGCTTTGTCACGGTGCGTGCCCAAGACGGGTGGGACTCCCGAATCAGGGGTGCTTGAAGAAAGAGGCTGGTCGGAGGTTTGCCTGACGTGCAAAACTAGCGACTTCCGTGAGTACCCCCGACGAAGTGAACGCCTCCCCTCCGCCCGCGGCTGACAAGCCCATGGTGCTTCTGCGCGCCACCTTGCCCGAGGTGGTGGGTTCATCCATGCGGGTGGCCGGGTTGTCGGTGCTGGAGAGATCCATCAAGCAGTTGCACCGCATGCAGCACCACGTGGTGCTGGCGACCGACGGGAGCTGCCGCATCCCCACCTATC
>CAZHUY010000161.1:9745-13968 GCA_964535465.1 uncultured Myxococcales bacterium | reverse complement strand
TTCGAGCCGCCGCTTGAGCCCGGGTGTTCCAGAATCATGAACGATGATTTAGCCGCGACCCGTCGGTCTTGGGGTTAGGCGCGGCCCTTGACAAGCACGCGTGGGCGCGCTCGATTGGGCCGGTGAAACCCTGGGAAGTCCTGCACAAGAAGACCATCCTCGACCGCCGCTGGCTCAGCATCAGTGAAGAGCGCGTCCAGTTGCCCAACGGGACGATCATCGACGAATTCCACGTGCTGCACGTGCCCGACTGGGCAGGCGTGCTGGCCGTGACGGGGCAAGGCGCGGCGGACGATGATGTCATCCTGGTCGAGCAGTACCGGCATGGCGTGAGGCGCCCCAGCCTCGAGCTGCCAGCCGGGGTCATCGACGGCAACGAGTCGCCGCTCGACGCCGCTCGACGCGAGCTGCGTGAGGAGACCGGCTACCAAGCCGAGGCTTGGCAGCCCATCTCCGTGATCGCACCCGAGCCCGCAAGGTCGTCCCACCGGGCCCACTTCTTCGTCGCCACCGGGGTAAGACCCGCAGGCCCGGCCCAACCCGAAGCCAGCGAGGTCATCGCCGTCCACCGCCGTCCGCTGCGAACGCTGATGGCCGAGATCGACTCAGGCCGCATGGTCCACGCCGCGCACATCGGTGCCGTGCTCTTGGCGGCCCGGCGCGGACTCGTGTGTCTCTGAGCCGGGTCGCAAACTCAAGAGCAGCCTGTCACCGGCCAACGGCGTGAGAACGCCCGGGCTCAGTTGTCCGAAGCGCCGCCGTCAGCGCACAGAGGGAACGAACGGCAGTCGGCGGTGCATTGCCATTGTCCCTCGGCTGCGCAGGTGCAAGCCGATGGGATGCAATCCGAGGCCGTGCTCCGGCAGGTTCGCGAGGCCGGGTTGCTGCCGGGACAAGTGACCACGCCCGCATCGGAGGGGCTGCAGGACGAATCGTGGACCGAGTAGATACCAGGAGTCGCGAACGCTGACTTGAAGATGCAGCGAACAGCGCCGTCCGACATGACCACCCAAACCCGTGCGGCCAGGCCTTGGCACAACTCCGTGCTGTCGAACGAAACCAGGCAGACCGTCTTGCCGGCAACGGAGGAAAGGTCATAGCCACCCTCCTGGCACTCGACCTTCTTCACACCCCAGTTGGGACCCGATGAGAGATTGGACGGCAGATCTTCGTTGATGGTCTGGGCCTCGCCCACGGTGGTCAGCCCCGCGGCCGCAACCGCCTGAGCAGCCTTGCCGACGTCGCAGCCGGGTGCCACGCCACCGTCAAGGTTGCACCGGGGATAGGAGACGCAGTCCTGGGTGCAGGCCCAGGTGCCATTCGACATGCACACGCAGTTGGACGGGATGCAATCAGCCTCCGTGTTTCGGCAGGTTCGCGTGGCCGGGTTGGGTCCCTGGCAAGTCAGCGCGTCGCCACGAGGTGACGAATCGAGGAGAGCCCCCCCATCCTTGCGCAGCTCGGGACAGGTGTAGTCCCACACCCATTCGCCGCCACGCTGCACGCAGGTGTAGATGGTCTTGGCCCCGTAGCAATCGGCATCAAAGGTCCGCGGCGCGCATGTCCCGCTGCCGCTGGTGCCGCCCCCACCCTGGCCGCCCAGAGGCGCGGCGTCCATGGCGCTCGTCCCTGCGTTGCCGCCGGAGCCACCGGTCGGGCTGCCGTCTTCGGGCCGTGCTCCGCCATCATCCTCGCTACCTCCCAGGGAAACGGACTGGCACGAGGGAAGAGCGAGCGACAGCGCGATCAGAAGGAATGAAGCTCTGGTCATGGTGGAACCTCCAGCAAGTAAGGATCGGATTTCTGTCCTGTTGGAGCCGGCGGGCCCTCGCATGTTCACGGGGCCAGGCGCAGAAGACGCATTTTCGCGTCGGCGGCGTGTGGGGCCTTGGGTTGGGACAAGTAGGTCTCGTAGGCTTGGCGTGCTTCCTGGGTGCGTCCCAGGGCCTCGAGGCACACGGCCCGCAGAAAGCGACTCTCGTCGCCGCTGCGTCCGCGCGCCGTGGTGCCTTGGGCATACTCGCGCTCGGCGTGTTCGAAGTCACGCAGGACCTCGCGGTAGATGTTCCCGCGCAGGAGGTGGATCTCGCCCCGGCGCTCGCCACCCGGATGTTCCTTCAGGAAACGCTCGCTCTCGGCCAGAGCCTCGTCGTGGCGATCCAGGCGCGGCAGCAGCTCGATGATGGAGAGATCCGCTTCGATGGCCAGCACCCCGCGGGGAAAGCGCGATCGCTGCTCGCGGAACGCGGCCAAGGCGCGGGCCGGATCGCGGAAGGCGTCGCGCCACAGCCGCGCGATCTCATACTGCGCGGCCTCGCCGGCCAACCCGCCTTGGGCCGCCTGCTGCTGGTAGCAGCCCATGGCCTCTTGGGGATGCCGGCCGGCGAGGCCACCGCAATCGCGGGGCAACGTGGCCGCAGGCTGGGAGACGGACTCGGGCGTGCGCGGTGCCGGCGCGAGAGCCGATGGGGTTGGCGGTGCCTCGTCCTGCGACGGACTTGCGGCCGGCGGCTGCGCGCCCGGCTCAACGGTTCGCCCGGGATCCTTCAAAGCCACCGTCGAGACCGGCTGGGCTGAAGGGCGTATGGCTCGTGCGCGCGGAGAGGCAACGGTTGCCAGCGACGCCGCCCACTGCCCACCGGCCCCGACCGTGGCGAGGCGATCCGGCCCGCGGTACACGGCGACCTTTCCGGTGCTGACGAAGAGCTCGAGGCGCGTCTCGCTGCGCGACACCGTGAAGGCGGTTCCCACCACCATGAAGCGATAGCCGCCCGCGCTGACCGTGAAGTCGTGCCCTGGAGTGCGCGGCAAGACGTGCAGCTCGATGGTTCCTTTGTCCAAGGCGATCTCGGTGCGGCTCGCCTGCCTGAGGCCATGGGCCACCGCATCGGTGGACAGAATGGCCGTGGCCTCGTCGACCAACTCGACCTTGCCAGCGGGAAGGACCGACGACAGAGCGACCAGACGGATGGAGGGGACCGATGGCGTCGGGGCCGGAGATGGCAACGAGACTGGGGCGGGGACTGGCGCGGACACCACCGGAGGCGTGGCCTCGGGCACAAGGGGGGGTGCGACGGTGTGTTGCTCAGGTCGCACGTCCTTCGTTTGCAGCGCGAACACCGCCACCAACGTGGCCGCCGCCGCGCCCAGGCCGAAGCCCACCACCAGCCAAGGCACACGCCGCGGACGATCCGCCATGCACGCCAGCACGCGGGCATACGCCGCCGCCTCGTCGGGCGTCGTCTCGGTGCTGCGTGCGTACTCACGCACGGCCTCGCCAAGCGCGAAGTCCCGCTTGCCGAGAGGAACCGGCCAGCTCGTTTGCTTCTTCGAGGTCATGGGTTGTCCTCCTCTGCGCCTTCCGCGCGCAGCAGGGTCTCGAATTCCTGGCGGGCGTAGTGCAAGCGCCGCCGAACCGTGGTGGCGGGGCAGCCCAGGATGCGTGCGATCTCTTGCCCGTCGATGCCTTCCAGCTCGAACAGCACGAACACTTCCTTGTGCATGGGTTTCATGCGCTCCAGTACCTGCCGCACCCGCTCGGCTGTCTGCGATGCGCTCCACTCCGGCTCATCCGTCCCAGGCGTGTCCGCGCGGCCCAGCAGCCAACCCAACGCCGCGTTCAGCCGCCGGCGACGGCGCACGCGACCCGCCTGGCTAAGGCACAGCTTGTAAAGCCAGGTGCGAAAGTCGGATCGCTGTTCGAAGCGTGCCAAGTAGCGAAAGACCTGCACGAACACCTCTTGGCAGGCATCGTCCAGCTCGCTCGATGTGACACCCATGCGCCGCAAGAAGCGCGCGGCCACCGGATAGGCGTCGCGGTGCAGATCACGCCACGCCTGGTCCTCGCCGAGGACGCAGCGGGCGATGAGCGGGCCTTGTTGGGCAGACTGCACAGGCACTTCTTGGGGGTTTGAGCCTTGGCCGAACCGAATGTTCACGGCCACGGAACGAATTCCAGCTTGGCCACGGCCATCCCTTGCCAGGGCGAGGGCGCCAGCACCGTGGTCCTGGTCCCATTCAAATCCACGAAGGTCTCGGGTGCGAAGGCCACGCGGGCCCCGTCCAGGCCCACCCCGATCCGCCAGCGCTTGCCCAAAGGCAGGGCCGCGCCGATCCCGGCGCCCACTGCCACCACCACGCGTGTGCCGCTGCCGACCCGAGGCAGATCAGTCGAGCTGGCTTGGTCCACGGCGAGCCACACGACAGGGCCGCCCGAGAGCTCG
>CAZHUY010000161.1:0-9735 GCA_964535465.1 uncultured Myxococcales bacterium | reverse complement strand
GTGAAGGTGCGGCTCTTCAGGCTGACCTCTCCGCTTCCCAGGGACTCGCTGTCGCTACCCGAGAGGGCGGCGGCACCCATGCGCAAACACAAGGGGCCCGCCACACGCACCCGCGCCTCGAGCCACAGGTTGATCCCCAGGCGCGACGTGGTGGCGAAGAGCGGGCCCACGCCCACCACCAGGCGAGGAACCGAAGTCATGGTCCGAGGCGGCTGCGCGGACGCCGGCTCGGGCTGGAGGGGCCTCACCGATCCGGCCGACTCGGGCAGGGCCTCGCCCCGCGTCCACCCCAGGTCACGCAGCGAGCGCTCCACCACCGCAGCCATGGCGGTCCCGATGGCGGCGCAGTCTCCCGGCAAGGTGGGGATCCGCCGCGTGGTCAGGCGTTCCCCCGCCGGGTCGACCAACTCCATCAACAGACTGGCTTCGCGCTCCGCCGCGGGCGCCGCGGGATCGCGTCCGTACCAAAGCGTCCACCCGCCCATGGAAGAATCGCCCTCGCCCAGGGCTTGCCGAATCGCGGAGTGCACCTCGGCCGGAGACGGGCACGTGGCGATGTCCGAGACCACCCGCAAAGGCAGCGGCCCATCGGGGGCAAGCGCGGCGACCAGGAGCGCCATCAATGCAGCGAGGGGTGCCATAAGCGTTCGGTCATCCTACAGCACCCCGCGCGAACGGCTGATGGCGCGCAGCGCGCTGATGTGCGGCTATGAACAGGAGCGAGTCCACTCGATTGTGTCATAAGCGCACATTTCTGCACATCGAGACTGGGTGAGTGCTAGGTTCGCGAGCAACCAGATATCCCGGAGGATCGAGGATGAAGACGCTCTTACGTTTGGAGTTCGCGCTAGCCGCTTCCGTGAGCTTGATGGCTTGCTCGTCGGATTCGGAGGAGAAAAACACCGACCCCGACGTGACCGTCAGCTGCTCCGACGTCAAGCAGACCATGGATGGCTTCGGCGCCTCGTCGGCCTTCTTCGGCGACAGCATCAGCGAGGAGACCGCCGACCAACTCTTCGACGCCAAGAAAGGCATCGGGCTCTCGCTTCTGCGCACGATGATCGGCGTCCCCGACGACGTCTTGAGCGACGGGTCGCAGCCCACCGAGGGAGCCAAGCCCATCGCCACCGCGCCCGAACTGTACACCGCCCAACAAGCGGTCGTGCGCGGCGCCAAGGTATGGGCCACTGCCTGGACGCCGCCGCCCATCTGGAAGACCACCAACAACAAGAACGGCAAGGGCGAGGGTTTCGATTCGAACAAGCTGGATTCGTCTCGCTACCAGGATTACGCGAACTACCTGGCCGGCTTCGTCGATCTCCTCGCCAAGAACAGCGTCGAGCTCTACGGCCTTTCGCCCGCCAACGAGCCCGACTACACCTCGGAATGGGACGGCGCCCAGTGGAGCGGCGACGAGCTGACCACCTTCATCGCCGAGAATCTGGGCCCCACCTTCAAGGACAGGTTCCCCAAGGTCAAGCTCATCGCCCCCGACACCGCGGCCCTGCCCAACCTGGACAGCTACGTGACGCCGCTGCTCGACAACGCCGACGCCAAGGACTACGTGTCGATCATCGCCACCCACCCGTACTCAGGCGATGACATGAAGGACTACGACAAGCCCCTGAAGAACGACAAGGGCTTCTGGCAGACCGAATGGTCGCAGGAGAACCCCGAGGGCGACACCCCCGATCCGACCATGAAGAGCGCCATCGACATGATGAAGAACATGCACAAGCACCTGACCGCGCTCAACATGAGCGCCTGGAACTGGTGGGCCATCTACATCTCGCCTGCGGCTCTCAAGGACGCGGACAAGCCGAAGATCCGGCAGAACCCCGCCCTCATCCAGCCCGACGAGACGATGGAGGAGTCCACCATGTTCAAGCGCGGCTGGGCGCTCGGGCACTGGGCCAAGTTCGTGCGCCCGGGTTTCAAGCGCATCGGCGCCACCGACGAGCCGGTCGCGGGCGTGCTCATCGAAGCCTATCGCGACGACGAGGAGCGCATCGTGCTCACCGCCATCAACACCAACTCCGATGCGCAGACCCTGAGGTTCGCCGTCGAGGGCGGCTCGTTCGGCAAGCTCATCCCCTGGGTCACGTCCCCGGACGATGACCTCCAGGCCAAGGACAGCAAGGACGCCGGCGACAACTTCTCGTATGAGTTGCCCGGGGAGAGCGTGGTCACCTTCGTCAACTGGGACGCGACCAAGGAGACTCCGCACCAGGGCACCCTGCCGGTCATCGACAGGCCCGGTGGCGACAGCGACGTCAGGCCCCAAAACGGCAACCTCGATTGCTCCGATGCCATGGTGCCGAACAATGGCGAGCCCGGCGGCGTGACGGATTTCTCGCAATGGTCGTCGCAGAAGTGGGGCGATCCCCAGGCGCTCAACGGCTACAAGTACACCTACGCGGGAACCACCGCCGACTCGTCCATGGGCGCCGAGGTGGACTCGTCGGGCAAGTTCCTGCACGTCACCGGCACGGTCATGAAGGGTGACTACGGTGGCGTCGGCCTCAGCTTCCTGTCGTGCACGACGGTCAAGTCGTTCTCCAAGATCCAGTTCAGCTTCTCGGGCTCGTTCCCAGGCTGCAACGTGGAACTGCAGGTCAAGACCTACGACCAGACCCCCACCTCGGGCAGTCCGGCCGGCGGCTGCCCCGAGGACTCGACCTGCTACACCTACCCGACGGTGACCAGCGTGGCGGATCCCAGCGAGGACTTCCAAACCGTCGACGTCCCGTTCTCATACTTCTCGCGCTGGGACGACACCACCCCGGGCCAGGTGATCGGCCTGCAATGGCAATGGACCGCCAATGCCGAGATCGACACCACCACCGGCTGCCCCATCGACGCGAAGATCAGCAACATCAAGTTCCTGCCCTAGCGCTCAATCTCGAATCGCTCCCATGCCGGCGAAGCCCACCTTCGCCGGCTTTTTTATGCCTGCCGAAGACGTCGCGGTGACACAGAACCGTTTGGCGGGACGGGTCTTGGCACCGCCGGTCAGGTGACTCAACCCACCGAGTCGCAAACTTTGCGCTGCTCACGCAGCGGCCGACAGCAGCCGCGAGCGCGGCCTCGGCTATATTTCCCATCGGGAGGGCGGTCGACCAACCATGCACCGTGGGCAGGAGGCGCGTGAGGGTGTTGCTTGGGTGCGCGCGCTCTTCCTGTCGCCAGGCCGGTGGCTGAGGCTGACCCGAGGACTGGAGTTCGCCGCCGTTTTGCTGGCGCTCGTCTTCCTGGCCGCCTTCGTCGTGCTCGCTGTGATGCGGATGCTCTATCCCTTCGAGATTAGCTGGTCGGAGTCGGCCATCGCCAGCATGACCATCCAGCGCCTGCGCGGCGCGCCCGTCTACGGCGTCCCGTCCATCTTCGACGGCGCCTGTTCCATCTACCCGTCATTCTACTTCGATTCGTCGGCTCTGCTCTCTCATGTCCTCCACACCGGCCGGGCTGGGGTGCCATTTCTGCCGATGCGGCTGCTCTCGATCATCAGCCTCTTGCTCACCCTGGGCGCCTTGGTGTGGCTGCTGCGCTGGAGGAAGGGGATGTCATGGAAGATGGCCTTCGCGCTGGGCGCGATTCTTCCCGCCACCTACGGGCGCATGGACTTCTGGTACGACAACGCCCGCGTCGACTCCTTGTTCGTGCTGTTGCTCTTCATCAGCACGGCGATCCTGCTCGAATGTGGTGGCCTTGGATCGGCTGCCCTGGCGGGACTCTTCGGCGGACTCTCGACGCTGACCAAGCAGCCAGCCATCGTCCTGTTGGGACTCGCCGGTTTTCATACCGTGTTCATCGTGCGGCAGTTCGCCAGGGCCGCGACCTTTGCGCTGGCCTTCGCCTGCGTGCTCATCACGTATCTCCTGCTCACCGGAGAGCTGCTCAACCCGGAATTCTTCTTTTGGGTACTCAAGGCGCCGGGCAGTCCGCCTCTCCTCTGGAAGAACCTGGTCCTCGGTCCGCTCTTCCTGGCCCTGGTGCTGCCCTTCGTGACGTCCTTCGCAAGCCTGCCGGTGCTGCTGCGAATGAGAATGCGAAGAAGGATGGGCGGCCCAACCACAGGCACGCCCGCTTGGTCCTGGTCGTTGGTCTTCTTTCTGTGGATGCTCTTGTCGCTTGCCTTCCGTGCCAAGGAGGGCGCCAGCATCAACTTCTTCATGCCGCTGGTCCCGGTCGGCATCATGGCCGTCAGCGAAGGCTTCGCCTGGCTCGCCTCGCGTGGGCTCGATGGGCGTCGCATCGCCGCGCTGACCGGGCTGGCGCAGCTCTCGATCCTGGTCTACGACCCGGCTCTCTTCATTCCCACCAAGCAAGGCGCCGATGAGGCGGCCGCATGGGTCGAGGCTCTCAAGCAGATTGACGGCCCCGTGTGGTTTGCCAGCTATCCCTCCTACGCCGCGCTGGCCGGGAAGTCCTGGGTGAACCACTTCGGGACGCTGACGGATCTGGACAGGGCCGTCCCCGGGCTGGTGGCCGGTCAACTCGCGCCCCTGATTCGCGAGCGCTACTTCGGCGCCATCGTGCTGCATCCCGAAGACCGTTTCGTGAGTAGAAGCGAGCTGCGGCAGTTCTACCAGGAACGTCCCCTGCCGGCCGTCCGCTCGCCCTTCCTACGTCGCGTTCATCACATCCACGTCGGCCACAGCATCTTCGTGCGGCGAAATCCGCCCTGAAAGCCTTCACAGGCTTCTGTAGATCTCCTCCACATCGGGAATGACCGAGGCCTCCAGGCCGAGGATCTCGCAGAGGCGCTGACCGCGAGCCAAGAAGCTCAACTCGCATTCCACCTCGCGAAAGGCGTTCTTGCCTCGCGAGCGGGCCAGGCGGGCGCGCGCCCACGCCCCCACGGCCTGCCCGGCGCGGGCCAGACGACCGTTCATGCCGCCTGTCTCCTTGCGCTCATAACCTCGGTGTTCGAGCAGGACCGACAGTTCGGTGTAGACAGGTACCAGTCCGTGGAAGAGACGCCGGGGCATACGGCCGGCAAGGTGATGCTGCTCCTGCAGCTCATGACAGCGGCGGTACAGCCGCTCGCCGTAGCGGGGATCGGGCGCACCCGAGGCGCGGTCTTCGCGGTAAAGCTTGTGGTAGCCGGGTAACAGCTTGGGGAACTCGCCGGCCAGCAGCGCGAAGAAGCCGTCCTTCTGTCGCCCCGGCCGCAGGGTCAGGCCGCCGGCAAGCACGAAGTCCACGCCCACCTCGGCGGCACGGTCCAGCAGCCTGGCGAGCGGCTCGGGCTGGTCGGAGAGCCCGGGCAGAAGCGGCATGGCCATCACCGCTGTCCCCAGCCCCGCCGCGCGTGCCCGTCGCAGAAGCCGCCAGCGTTCGTCGAGAGGCGCGGCGCCCGGCTCGAAGACCACACGCTGATGTTCGTCGACCAGGGCGATGCTGAAGGAGAGGATGGCGCGGGTGTCTTGGTTGATGGCGGTGAGCACATCGAAGTCGCGCTCGACCAACGCCGATTTGGTGAGCACGTGCACCGGCACCCGACGCTCCTGGCACAAGCACAACAGGCCGCGTGTCAGGGCGTAACGCTCTTCCGCCTGTTGGTAGGCGTCGCACACCCCGCCTCCGATGAAGAGAAATCCCGGTTCGCGCATCAGGTTCAGCTCGCGATCCGCCAGCTCGAGCGCATTGCCCTTCACCTCGATGTCGCGATCGAAGGTGCCGCTGACGTAGTAGCGCTCGGCCCGACCATCGCAGTACACACACCCGTGCTGGCACCCGCGGTACAGATTGCTGCCGAAGCGCCCGAGGAAAAACGGGTCCACCATCACCGATCGACGCAGAAGGCTTTTGGCCGTGACTTCGTGGATGCGGGGCGCTGCAGAGCAGGGGTTCACGCGGACAGCATGCTGCCAGCACGGACACTGTCGGCGCAAGCACCACCCGCCCGAACGGGCCACGCCGACGCCTGCGCGCGAGACCCTTCGGGGAACGGACAGGTGGCCCCGGGACGCGCGTCCCGGTGATAGACTGGCTATCTTCACGCTCAGGAGGAATCCCATGCGGCTCGTGCCATTGTTCGTGGCGCTCGCGCTCGGCGCTTGTGGTGGTAGCGGCTCTCGCAACCTGGACGCAAGCAGCTCACACGGGGATCTGGGCGACCTGCCGGACCTGACCCGCAGCGCTGATGGGGCCTCGACCACGACCGACGCGCGCGGCGCGGCCGATGCCCCAACCGGGACGGAGGCGGGCCGAAATGGGGACGCGGCCGACCGTCCAGTCCAGCTCGACGCGCGCAAGCCCGACAGGGCCGATGGAAGAATCGACGCCAGGGACGCGGCCACGGAGACGCGTCCCTCTGCCGATCTCGCGACCGATCCACGACGCATTGACGGCGCCACCGCATCCTCCGACCTCGCGGGCCGCGCCGATGCCGGTCTTGCCGAGGTCCCGTCCAGCGCGGCTTGCACCCTGGCCCCTCCCGCCTTCGCGGCGCTGGTCCCGCAGCGGACCGTGCACGTGGCCCCCGGTGGCAGCGACACCACGGGCGACGGCAGCGCCGGCCTTCCCTTCGCGACCATCAAACGCGCGGCGCGCGGCGTGGCCGCTGGCACCGCCATCGCCGTCCACGCCGGCACCTACGGCGGTGGCATCTGGTTGGAGGACGTGCGGGGCCGTGAGACAGCGCCCATTTGGATCGGAGGCGCGGCCGGTGAGACCCGGCCGGTCATCGAGGGCCAGAGCGAGGGCATGCACGTCGCCAAGCTGGCCTGGGTGGTCCTGCACGATCTCGAGATCCGCGGGGCGAGCGCCAACGGGCTCAACGTCGACGACGGCGGCGACTACGCCGACGCGCAGGCGGCCCACCACGTGGTCTTCCAGCGCCTCTTCATCCACGACATCGGCGGCGGCGGCAACCAGGATTGCCTCAAGCTGTCCGGGGTCAACGATTACGCCGTGCTCGACAGCGAGTTCGCGAGCTGCGGTGAGGGTGGAAGCGCCATCGATCACGTCGGCTGCCACCGCGGAGCCATCGCCCGCAATCTCTTCCGCAACGTGGGAGCGAACGCCGTGCAGGTCAAGGGCGGCAGCCAAGACATCGAGATCCGCGCCAACCACGTGGTGGGCGGCGGTGCCCGCGCCTTCAACCTCGGGGGCTCGACCAGCTTCGAGTTCTTTCGGCCACCGCTCTCCGCCACCTTGCCCAACTTCGAGGCGCGCGCCATCACCGCGGTCGCCAACCTGATCGAGGGCGGCGAGGCCGCCGTGGCCTTCGTGGGCTGCGTGGACTGCGTGGCCGCCAACAACACCATCGTCGATCCCACCCGCTGGGTTGTGCGTATCCTGCAAGAGACGACCTCGTCGGACGGGTACGAGTTCCTCCCCGCCTCCGGCGGCCGTTTCGCGAACAACCTGGTGTGGTATTCGCGGGCCGCGCTCTCCACGCACGTCAACGTGGGCCCCAACACCGACGCGCCGAGCTTCCGCTTCTCGCGCAACCTGTGGTACGCGCACGACGAGCCTGCCCGCTCGGCGCCAAGTCTGACCGTCACCGAATCCGGCGGCGTCACCGGACAGGATCCCCGCTTCGCCAGCGGCGGCTACACCTTGCAAGGAGGAAGCCCAGCCCTGGGTCAGGGAGATCCCGCCGACGTTCAAGGCGGCGACATGGATGGCGTCTGCTACCGAACACCACCCGCCATCGGTGCCTACGAGCAACGCTGAAAGAACCCCATGACCTGCGCATGAACGCACCAGCCCCCCTCTGTCTCCCTTCCGTCTCTGTGTCCTCCGTGTCCTCAGTGGTGAATCCAGATCCGCCTTCCGCAAAAGCAAAACGCCCGCTTCCACGTATCGCTACGGGCAGCGGGCGTCTTGTGAATTCGGAGTCGCGTGAGCGCAGGCGGGCTTTGCCTGACTGCGCTCGTCCGCGGGGGATCTAAAGGACACCCTTCCAGGGTCCTTTTCCTGATAGGTCCTACACGTAACGGTTGACCAGGTTCTCGAGCAGCTCTTGCTGACCCGAGCGCGGGGCCGGGTTGATGTTGCCCTTAAGCACGCGGTCAGAGAGGGCAGCGAGATCCAACTTCTTGTCCATGATCTCCTTGCCCAGGCCGGAATTCCAACCCTTGTAGCGGGCGTCGATGGCGGCCTGCAGCTTGCCGTCCGAGTTCATCTTGTCAGCCACCAGCAGGGCGCGTGCCAGCACGTCCATGCCGCCGATGTGAGCGTAGAACAGGTCGGCGAGATCGATGCTCTGGCGACGAACCTTGGCGTCGAAGTTGAAACCGCCGGTCTTGAAGCCGCCCGCCTTGACGATGTGGCGAAGCACCAAGGCCATCTCGCTCACGTCGTTGGGGAACTGGTCGGTGTCCCAGCCCAGCATCAGATCGCCGCGGTTCATGTCGATGCTGCCGAAGTAGCCGCCGGCGATGGCCAGCGCCACCTCGTGCTCGAAGGTGTGACCCGCCAGAGTGGCGTGGTTGTTCTCGATGTTCAGCTTGACGTCGTCGGACGACAGACCGTACTTCTGCAGGAAGCCCATCACGGTCGCCGAGTCGAAGTCGTACTGGTGCTTCGAGGGCTCACGCGGCTTGGGCTCGATGAGCAAGGGGCCCTTGAAGCCGATCTTGTGCTTGTACTCGCACACCAGATTGAGGAAGCGGCCCGCCTGGTCCTGCTCCTTCTTCAGATCGGTGTTGAGCAGCGTCTCGTAACCCTCGCGGCCGCCCCACAGCACGTAGTTCTCGCCGCCCAGCTTCTGGGTGACGTCCAGGGCCTTCTTCACCTGCGCGGCGGAGTAGGCGAACACCTCGGGGTCGGGGTTGGTGGCCGCACCGGCCATGAAGCGCGGGTGACCGAACATGTTGGCGGTGCCCCACAGGAGCTTCACGCCGGTCTTCTGTTGCAGCCCACCCAGCACCTCGGCGATGCGGTCGAGCATGTCGTTGGTCTCGGCCAGGGTCTTGCCCTCGGGGGCGATGTCACGGTCGTGGAAGCAGTAGTAGGGCACGCCCAGCTTGGTGAAGAACTCGAAAGCGGCCTCGGCCTTCATCTTGGCCATCTGCATGGCATCGCCATCGGCCTGCCACGGTCGGTTGTAGACGGCCGCGCCGAAGGGATCCCCACCGGTCCCGCAGAAGGTGTGCCAGTAGCAGACAGCCACTCGCAGGTGCTCCTCCATGCGCTTGCCGGCCACGATGCGGTTCTTGTCGTAGAACCGGAACGAGAGCGGATTGTCCGAGTCCGGACCTTTGAACGGGATGTTGTCGATATTGGGGAAAATGGGCATGAAGGCGATCCTTTCTTGCTTGCTTGTGTTGCGGGAATCTTAGTCGCGTGCGGCCAGAACTTTTTCGAGCTGCTTGCCAAAATTCTTGGCCAGCACGTCATAGGCGGAAGCGGAACCGGTATCCGGGGTGACCGCCAGTTTGCGTTCCGGCGGGCAGAAGGTTGCGTAGAGATCCGACCAGGCGCGCTTGTCGACCGCCTGGGCCGCGCGCAGGGCGCCACCCAAAGCGGAGGAATTGGATACGCTAAGCGGCATGATGGTGGCCTGGAAAACATCGGCAAGCACGCGCAGCAAGCCGCGGTTCTTCGATGCCCCCCCGGTCACCAGGATGGTGTGCATCTTCTCGCCGATCCAATCCGAGTGCAGGCGCATGCTCAAGGCCTGGGCCTCGACCACGGCGCGGGCCGCCGCCGCCGCGTCCTTGCCATTCACGAAGGCGTCGCTGCCGAACCAGTGCGCCTTGGCCTTGAGCACGCGCGGCG
>CAZHUY010000160.1:0-14053 GCA_964535465.1 uncultured Myxococcales bacterium | reverse complement strand
TGCCTACCGCTCTCGCTGGCTGAACCCGTCAGATTCCCTGAGACGAGGTACTAGTGCCAGAAACAGGATGGCCGTGAACATGAAGATGCTTCGCATATCGTTTCTCCGCATGAGGAGAATCCGACTCTCCTTCGCCAACGGCTGCTGGTCGTGCACCTTGGACCAAGCAACTTGCAGCTGGCCCCTACGCCGGCCTCGTCAAGGCGTTGGCAGACGAGACCCGGCTGGCGATCCCGGCTTTGCGTCCCGCGCGTGTCAGAAAGGGTAGGTCGGGGGTTCGGCCTGAACCGTGACCCACTGGATCTCCGTGAAGGCTTCGAGGTTGGCCTCGGGGCCGCCAATGCGCGAACCAGCGCCCGAGGCCTTCATCCCGCCGAAGGGGTTGACCACTTCGTCGGCCACGGTCTGGTCATTGATGTGGACGCCGCCGCTCGGGATCCGATCGGCGATGGCCAGGCCTTTCATCACGTCCTTGGTGACGATGCCGAGGGAGAGCCCATAATCCGTATCGCGAGCCAGCTCGATCGCCTCCTCGACCGTGTCGAACGGCATGACAGGCGCGACCGGACCGAAAATCTCCTCGTGGAAGGCCGGGCAGCGGCGTGTGACGTCGGCGAGAACCGTGGGGCGATAGAACAAGCGGTCGAAGGTGCCGCCCGCGACCAGGCGCGCCCCTTCACTCACGCTCACGGTCACGATGGAATGGATGTGGTCGCGTTGGTGGGCGTCGATGACCGGCCCCAGGGCGACCTTTCCGGTGGTTGGGTCTCCGACTGGCAGGTGCTCGGCCTTGCCGGCCAGCTTGCCGAGATAGGCGTCGTAGAGACTCCGGTGCACGATATGCCGGCCCGAGGCCATGCAGATTTGCCCCTGGTGCAGGAAGGAGCCCCAAGCGCCAAGCGAAACCGCCTTGTCGATATCGGCGTCCTCCAGCACGATGAGGGCCGACTTCCCCCCCAACTCGAGGTGAACGCGCTTCAGAGACGCCGCCGCCGAGCGTGCGATGGCTCGGCCCGCGCGGGTCGAGCCGGTAAACGCGATGACCGCGGTGTTGGGGTCAGACACCAGCGCCTCGCCGACCTCGGTGCCGCCCGGCACAACGCTGAGCAACCCTTCAGGGAGGCCGGCTTCTTCGAAAATGCGAGCGATGAGAACGCCACCGACCACGGAGGCGCGCGGGTCGGGTTTCAGCACCACCGCATTGCCGAGCGCGAGCGCGGGGGCGATGGCCCGCATTGACAACACCAGCGGTACATTGAAGGGCGCGATCACGCCGACCACACCCACGGGTATGCGACGCGAGAAGCTCAGCTTGGGGGTGGGCGTCCTCAGCATCTGACCAAAAGGCAACGAGCACAACCCGGCCGCCTCGAAACAGGCTTGGATGGCAAAGCCTGTCTCATAGCTAGCCATACCGCCGATGGCGCCGATCTCGCGCATGATCCACCCGTGGATTTCCTCCGTGTGGCGGGCGAACAGCTCGGCCGCCTTTTGCAGGATCGCGGCTCGCTTGCCATAGGGCGCGCTGGCCCAAGCTCGCTGGGCGTGCGCGGCCGTTTCGGTCGCCAACGCGACATCCTTGGCTCCCGCCACGCCAACTTGTCCGAGCGTACGGCCGGTCGCCGGCTCGATGACCTCACGCACACCTCCGTCGCCCGTGCGCCAGCCATTGAGAAAGATCCGTCCGGTCCAGGTCTTGGAATCGAAAAAGTCCATACGCTCCCCTCGCCTTCTTCTGGTGGTGGATACGGATGGCAGACAACGCCACCCGGAACCCTTCAAGTGTTGACGGCGCCTAACTCCACGCCCGAGCACGAACAGTATCTAGAGCAACGCTTGGGATTGCAACCCCGGAACACGCTGTCAGAGATCGAAAGTCATCAGGTATCGCTCGGCCGTGTCGGGCAGAAGGGTCACGATGAGCTTGCTTGCGTACTCAGCGCGTTGGGCGAGCGCGGCGGTGGCCGCCACGGCGGCACCGGCAGAGATGCCGGCAAGGATGCCTTCCTCCTTGGCCAGGCGGTCCATCATGGTCAGCGCGTCTTGGTCAGCCACGGGAATGACCTCATCGATGACGGCGCGGTTCAGGTTCTTCGGGATAAAGCCGGCGCCGATCCCCTGAAGGCTGTGCGGTCCGGGCTTGCCACCCGAGAGCACGGCCGAGCCGCGCGGCTCGACGGCGACGATGTGCACGCCAGGCCTGCGCGCCTTCAACGCCTCGCCCACGCCCGACAGGGTGCCGCCGGTCCCTGCGCCGGCCAGGAACACGTCCACCCGACCATCGGTATCGCGCCAGATCTCTTCGGCGGTGGTTTCGCGATGGACCTGGGGATTGGCCGGGTTCTCGAACTGCTGGGGCATGAAGGCGTTGGGATCGTTGGCCACCAGCTCGCGGGCTTTCTCGACCGCACCAGGCATGCTGAGGTGAGCGGGGGTGAGGACGATTTCGGCCCCGAGGAAACGCAAGATCCTGCGCCGCTCGATGGACATGCTCTCGGGCATGGTCAGGATCACGCGGTAGCCGCGGACCGCAGCGATCCAGGCGAGCGCAATGCCGGTGTTGCCGCTGGTCGGCTCGACGAGGGTCATGCCACGGCGAAGGCGCCCTTCACGCTCGGCGGCCAGAATCATGGCCAGGCCGGTGCGGTCCTTGACGCTGGATGCGGGATTGAACGACTCCAGCTTGGCCACGACGTTGGCGGGCGAGTGGTGAAAGATCCGTCCCAGCCGCACGAGCGGCGTGTTGCCCACCAGATCGATGAGACTGTCGGCAATGCGCATGGGCTCACTTCTTTCGTTTGATGCTGACCCGGAAGCACGGCCCTTCGGCCTTGATCGCCAGGACCTCTTGGCCTTGCTCGGTGAAACTGGCCGAAACGTTGGCCACCGGGGCGCCATGGTCGAGCAGCACCTCCAGTGCGGTCCCCACGGCGAGCTTCTCCAGGGCAACCTTGGCTTTGACGAAGTTCATCGGACAGGCGACGCCGCGCAGGTCGAGCAGCTTGGTCGTGCTTGCTGGAGGGGCGGCCTGGCCGGGCATCGATTGTGACGGCGTGACCTTGGGGAGGCGGAAGTGCAGATTGGCGTCGAGGGAATGGAAGAGATCGCGCACGCGTCGCTGGAAGGCGCGCGCCTGTTCGAGCACATCGTCGAGAGCGGGGCGGTCGCCCATACGCCAGTCCATGACCGCGGCGAAGAGCCGCTCGGTTTCAGGTGCCAGCCAACCGGGAGCGACCAAATGCTGGGTTGCCGCAGCGAAGACCTCGCGGTCTTTGCGAACATCCACGCCGAAGAGAGGCAAGAGGGCGCGCGCGCTGGCGGCCACCGTGCGGTGCACCTCTTGGCTGCGGTTTGGCCCCGTGGCCTTGTCGGCGGCTGCCAGGGACGCGTCCGCCTCGTCGAGGTCGATCTTGACCACGTCGAGAACCCCGGCACCGCACTCGCCTGGCCCGCGTCCCGCGAGGGAGAAAGGCCCGCTGCCGCCCACATCCACGTAAAGCTCGTCTGGCGTCGGCTCAGGAATCTTGGCGAAATGCTCGACCACGGGACGGATGTCCGCGGGGCTGGTGAGTCCCTGGGCGCAGATCGCGGCGACCAGGTCAGGGATCCTCTGCGCGGGTACGGCGCCCAGCCGTTGGCCGAAGCCGGCTTTTCCCTCCTCGGGCTTGCCGCCAACCAGGACCTCGTAAAGCGGCATGAGGCGGCCGTCGTGTCGCTTGGCTCGCCCCTCGAAGCCAAGGGGGGCGATGACGTGGTTGCCGCAGGAATTGGGGCAGCCGCTCAGACGGATGACCTCGGGACCGGCGGTGATTTCGACCGATCGCAGGCGTTGCTCCAGGGCCTCGGCCAGCCCAGGCGACAGGCATAGACCCAGCTTGCAGGTGGAAGCCCCGGCGCAGGCCACGATCTTGGGATGGCGGGGGCGAGCGTCGATGCTCAACTCGGACAGGGCGGCGCGGGCACGCTTCATCGACTCCCTCGCGATGCCGAGCACCAGCAGATCCTGTTGTTGGGTGGCGACCACCAAGCCAAGGCCCAGGTCACGTGACATGTGGGCCACCTTGACGAGATCGGCTGCGGGAATGCGACCGTTCTCGAGCTGGATGTGCATGGTCAGGCGGGCTGGGTCGCGCTCGGCCAGGAAGCCGGCAGGGACGGCCGTGTCGGCGGTGGGATCCGCGGTCCGGGCGGCGGTTAGCGGCAGTGGCCGTATCTCGGGGATTGGGGCAGCAAGCCCCTCACGCTCGACCGCGGCCCGCTCGGCGCGGTACTCGGCGACGAAGTCGTCGGACCCCAGCCGGCGCAGCACATGGCGCAGCCGCGCCTGATGCTTGTTGGCGCGGTCGCCGAGCCGGTCGAAGAGGCGCTCGACCGTCTCGGCCACCGCGAAAATCTGGCCAGCCTCGATGTGCTGCTCGATGAGAACGCCGGCTGCGGCCTGCGGGCCGAGACCGCCGCCCGCATAGACGGCGAATCCCTGCTGGCCATCGCGCTCGTGGGCGAAAAAACCGAGATCGTTGACTGAGGCGAAGGCGCAATCCTCGTTGCAGCCGGAAAAGGCGATCTTGTACTTGCGTGGCAGGTTGAACGAGCGCTGGTTTCGCAAAAGAGACTCGGCGGTTGCGATGGCATGAGGGGCCACGTCGAAAACGGCCTTGGGGCAGACAGAGGCACGCGGGCAGGCGGTCACGTTGCGGACCGTGTTGCCGCCGCCACCGCGGGCGGAAAGCCCGACCTCGAGCAGCTTCTCCTGGACCGGAATCGTCCCCTGCAAACCCACGTGGTGGATCTGGATGTCCTGGCGGGTGGTGACATGCAGGATGCCGTCGCCGTATTGGGCCCCGAGCTCGGCGATGCGTTCGAGCTGGTGGGGCAAAACCAGGCCGGCCCCCAGGCGCACGCGCACCATGAAGCGGTCCACCTGGCGGTGCTCGTAGACACCCATGGGCACGCGGAAGGCGCGAAAGACCGTCGCGTTGATCTCGCCCCGCTGCAGGCGCGCGACTTGGGCGCCGTAGCCGGCCACATCTTGGCCAATACGCTCGGGGAGACGAAGCAGGGCTTCGACCTGGTGCTTGTCATCGTGCTCATGCTCGGTGATGACGACGGGGATCTCGGCGCTCTCCGCGCCGTCGATGATGAAGCCCCTCAGGGAAGGCTCATCCGGGTTGGCCAGGGACAGGATGGTGTAGACCACGTCGGGGGTATTGGCGAGCCGGATGTCCTCGGGGGACGGTCTGGCGGGTGTGGCGGGATGGCTATGATGGACGGCGAGTATCTGTTGGCCGGCGGCGCGGATGGCCTTGATCACCGTGAACTGTTCCTTCGCTTCCATCATGAAGTGGTCGGCGCTCGCATCGATGTTGGTCATCGGATGAAAGACCTCGACGCGCCCGTCGCGGCCCGCCAGGATCCCGCACGCCTCGATGGGCGCGGCCGTGCGGGCCTGCGCGACCAGGGCGCGATAGATGGAGGCGGGGAGGGCGAGGCGGTTCACGGCTTCCCTCGCAGGTCGCAGACCGGGGCGGCCTCATCTTGCAGGGTGGTGATGGTGGGATTGGCAGCGCACACCGGGCAGCTTGGGTTGCGCCTGACCTTGACCTTGCGAAAGTCCATCCGCAGCGCGTTCCAGGTCAGAAGCGCGTCGCTGATGAGCTGGCCGCGCCCGAGCAAATACTTGAGGGCCTCGCTGGCCTGCAGACAACCGATCACACCCGCGACCACGCCCAGAACGCCTGCCTGCGAGCATGAGGGCACGGCGTCGGGCGGTGGAGGGGCGTTGAAGACGCAGCGATAGCAGGCGCTCGCTCCAGGCAGCACAGTCATGAGTTGGCCGTCGAAGCGCAGAATACCCGCGTGCGAGAAGGGCTTTCTCCCGAGGACGCAGGCGTCGTTGATGAGAAACTTGGCCGCGAAGTTGTCGGTTCCGTCGATGACGAAGTCGTAATCCGCGATGACAGCAAGGGCATTGGCGGCCTCGACGCGTTCACGGTAGGTGCGAACGGTGACGTCTGGATTGATGGCGGCCATCTTGGCCGCAGCGGAGGCGACTTTGGCGCGGCCCAGGTCCGCGGTGTGGTGGATGACCTGCCGTTGCAGGTTCGACAAGTCCACCGTGTCACCATCCGCGATGCCGATGGTCCCCACACCGGCGGCTGCCAGGTAGAGGGCCGCCGGCGCGCCGAGCCCCCCGGCCCCGATGATGAGGATGCGAGAGGCGAGCAGTCTCTCCTGTCCGGCCGGCCCTACATCTTCGAGGATGATGTGGCGGCTGTAGCGTTCGAGTTGTTCATCAGAGAGATCCACGCCCGCCTCCCATGAAGTAGAGCAACTCGACGCGATCACCATCGGTCAGCTTGATGGTCTCGAAAGCGGCGCGGTCGAGGATGTTGTCGTTCAGCTCCACCGAGACCATGTCGGGCAACTTGACCTTCTGTTCGACCAAGAGCTGACGGACAGAAAGGCCGTCGCTGACGTCAACGGTTGCGCCATTCACGATGATCTTCATGCGGTTCCTTCTTGCGAGCGATCGAGGGCCTGCTGGAAGTCCTCGAGGAGGCTTGGCAAGTCGTCCAGGCCGACCGAGACACGGACCAGATCGTCGGGCGCTCCCAGCTGCACGCGTTCGGCCGGCTCGTATTCGTGGAAGATGGTCGAGGCAGGATGGATGACCAGGGTGCGCGGCTCGCCCAGGTTCGCGGCCAGGCGGGTGCGCTTGAGCGCGTTGATGAAGCAAAAGGCTCGGCGTTGCGTCCCGAGCTGGATGGTCAGCACGGCCCCACCCTGGCCGGCAAAGGTGCGCTGCACCTCGGGATAGAAAGGGGAGCTTGGTAATCCCGGGTAGCTCACCTGACGGATGGCCGGGTGCTCGGCGAGCGCACCAGCCAGTCGCAACGCATTCTGCGAGTGGGCGCGCATACGGGTAGGGAGCGTCTCGAGGCCCTGAAGCATGAGGAACGAGGTCCAGGGGGCAGGGCAGGCCCCGAGGTCGCGGGCGATGTTGGCGCGCAGGTGAGCCAGAAAGGCCAAGCGACCAGCACGCTTGGCAAGGGTGGAGATATCGGGGAAGGGCCCGTGCATCCAGTCGAAACGACCGGTGTCGATGATGGCGCCACCAATCGCCGTGCCGTGGCCGTTGATGAACTTGCTGGTCGAGTGGACCACGATATCGGCGTTGAAGTCGCCGGGGCGGACGAGAGCAGGAGTGGTCACCGTGCTGTCGACGACGAGCGGAATGCCGTGCTGGTGGGCGATGGCGGCCAGCGCGGCCAGGTCGGGCACGTCCATGCCGGGATTGCCGATGGTCTCGACAAACAGGACCCGCGTGGCGGGAGTGACGGCGGCGGCGAAGGCTGCCGTGTTGCTGGCCGGGGCCAGCCGCGTGCCCACGCCGAAGCGGCCGAGCACGTTGCGGAACAAGGAGACCGTCCCGCCGAAGATCCCGGAAGCAGACAGGATCTCGTCGCCCGGGCGCAGCAGCCCTGTCATCACCGCGGCGATGGCGGCCATTCCGCTCGAGGTGGCGATGCATCCCACGGCGTTCTCTGCCTGAGCCAGGCGCTGCTCCAGGGCGAGCGTGGTCGGGTTGGAGAGTCGCGTGTAGAGATGGCCGGGCGCGCGGCCGCCGAAGACCTCGGCCATAGCCTCTGCGCTGGCGTATGAAAAGGCGGCCGTTTGAAAGACCGGCGCCTCGATGGTTCCGAGCAGATCCTCACTCATGCGGATGGCCTCCTGGGCTGCAATGGCGCCATGGCATGCTTCGTCTGAAGCGAGGCCCCGCCGGTCGACACGGCCACGCGCACGGCTCCCCGATCAACGACCGAACCCATGAGAAAGTCCGAGTTGGCTGGGGCGGAGCAACCCGACACCAGAACGCGCGCTCGACGAGCCGCCGCGGTCAATTGCCGATTGAGCAGCGGATTGTCGGTGAGCGGAAACAGGAGGGTGTACTCCGCCGTGACGTCGGCGACGGTGGCGGCGCGCTCGATGAGAAGGCCAGGGGTGCCGGCGAGCAGCCGCCTGACCTCTCTCGAAATCCTGGGTGCAATCACCGTAACCTCGGCGCCGGTTTCGAGCAGACGGGGCAGTTTGCGAGCCGCGCCCTGGCCGCCGCCCACCACCAGAACACGCCGGCCGGACAGATCGACGAAGATGGGCAACCGGTATTTCATGCGGCCGCCTCGGTCTTCACGGGCAGAGTGTTGGCTTGTGCCAGCTCCACCACCCGGCCCACGTAGATGATACCGGGGCCTTCGGTGCGCGGCTGCAAGCAGCCTCGCGCCGCATCGGCCAGGGTGGACAGCGAAACCTGCTGGTTAGGGAAGGTGGCGCCTTCGACCAGCGCGATGGGTAGGTCGGGTGGGGCACCCACGGTCAGCAGGCCGGCGGCCAGCTTCCCGATCTGGCGCGAGCCCATCAGCACCACGGTCGTGCCCTGGTGAGCGAGCAGCGGGCGGAAGTCGAAGTCGTCGTGGCACAGGGCGTGGCCGTCGAACACGAGTACGCGGTTGGAGAGGCCACGCTCGGTGATGGAGAAACCGGCCATGGCCGCCCCCGCGCACAGCGAGCTGACCCCAGGGACGATGTCGCAGGGAACGCCAGCGGCACGTAGGGCCCTGATCTCCTCGCCCGCCCGGCCGAAGATTCCGGGGTCGCCACCCTTGAGGCGTACCACACGCTTGTCTCGGCGGGCCGCATCGAGGAGCAAGGCGATGATCTCCTCCTGGGTGACGCTGTGTTTTCCGCAGCGCTTGCCTACGAAGTGAATCTCGGCGCCGGCCGGGAACAGGCCGCGAAACTCATCGGAGATGAGGGCGTCGTAGATGATGACCTCGGCAGCCGCCAGCACGCGCGCGCCCTTGAGGGTCAGATAATCGGGATGCCCAGGGCCTGCGCCCAGCAGGGTGACGAAGCCGCGCCCAGGCTTTCCATATTCATTCATGACTGCCCTCCTGTGATCATCCCGGCGGCGACCGTGCCGTTCGTGGTCTCGTCGACGAGGATGAAGGAGCCGGTGGCACGCTCGCCGTTGTAGTTGTCGAAGGCCAGGGGACGCTGTGTCTTGATGCGCACCCGGCCGATCTCGTTGAGCGCGAGCTGGGCCGGCGCCGGCCCGTCCGCGAAAGTATGAATATCGACCAGCGCCTCGAGAGCGGTCACGATTCCGGGCACCGAAGCGGTGGCGTGCCGGACGAGAAGGCGGGCCCGTGGCAGCAGCGGGCGCTCGGCCATCCAGCACAGGCGGGCGTTGATCTCCTGGCTCACGCGGGGCGGGTGGGCGGCCGCGGCGATGATCTCGCCCCGACCGACGTCGACGTCATCAACCAGGCGGAGGGCGACCGACATAGGGGCGACGGCCTCCGCCACAGGCTCGCCATGGCGATCAATGCCGGCGATCGTGCTTGGGACGTTGGACGGAAGGACGACCACCGCATCCCCCGGCCGAAACACACCCGAGGTCACCTCGCCCGCGTAGGCACGGTAGTCTTGCAGGGCTGGATCCGTGGGCCTCAGCACCAATTGCACCGCAAGCCGCGCCCGCGCCGGATCGCTCGCGCGCGCGACCTCGGCCTCCTCGAGATAGTGCAGCAGAGGCGGACCCGAATAGTAGGGCGTGCGCGAGGACGGCTCGACGATGTTGTCGCCGTGAAGTGCGCTCACCGGGATGGCGTGCACGTCGGTGAAGCCAGCCGTCCGCGTGAGCGCGAGGAACTCGTCGCGGATGTGCTCGTAGATCGCGCGCGACCAGTCCACCGCATCCATCTTGTTGACTGCCAGGACCACGTGCGGGATGCGCAGCAGGCTGGCGAGATAGGCGTGACGGCGCGTCTGTTCCAGCACCCCCTGGCGAGCGTCGACGAGCAGCACGGCGAGGTCGGCGGTGGAGGCGCCGGTCACCATGTTGCGTGTGTACTGCACGTGCCCCGGTGTGTCTGCGATGATGAACTTGCGCCGGGGCGTGGCGAAGTACTTGTAGGCCACGTCGATGGTGATTCCTTGCTCGCGCTCGGCCCGCAGCCCGTCGGTGAGCAGGGCGAGGTTGAGCCCTCCGCCTTCGTTGCCGCCCTTGGCGCTCGACCGCTCCAGGGCGGCCACCTGATCGCGCAGGAGGGTCTTGCTGTCGTAGAGCAGCCGACCGATGAGCGTGCTCTTGCCATCGTCGACGCTGCCGCAGGTGATGAATCGAAGCAGCTCCATCAAAAATAGCCCTCGCGTTTGCGGTCCTCCATGGCGGCCTCGGACATCTGATCGTCCAGTCGCGAGCCCCGCTCGGTCAGGTCCGAGGCGCGCAGCTCGTCGATGATGCCGTTCACGTCCCGGACCTCGGAGGGGAAGGCCGCGGTGCAGGTCATATCGCCCACCGTGCGAAAACGAATAGGCAACTCGCGTACATCGTCGTCCGGATCGGAGCGCATGAAGGGCGAAACCGGAAAGAGCAGGCCGTCGCGCACGATGCATCGCCGGGTATGGGCGAAGTACAACTCGGGCAGCGGGATGTTTTCCGCGCGGATGTATTGCCAGACGTCGAGCTCGGTCCAATTCGACAGCGGGAAGACGCGCACGTTCTCGCCCACGTGGATGCGGCCGTTGAGCAGCGTCCACAGCTCGGGCCGTTGCAGGCGCGGCTCCCAGCCGCCGAATTCGTCGCGCACCGAGAAGATGCGTTCCTTGGCGCGCGCCTTCTCCTCGTCGCGCCGCCCGCCGCCGATGCAGGCGTCGAGCTTGAGCTCGGCGATGGCGTCGACCAGGGTAACTGCCTGCTGACGGTTGCGGCTGGGGAACTTGCCCTTCTCCTCTGCCGCGCGGCCCCGACGAATGGTGTCCTCGACGGAGCGCACGATCAGCTTGGCCCCCATGCGCGACACGAACTCGTCGCGGAAGGCGAGGGCCTCGGGGAAGTTGTGCCCGGTATCGATGTGCAGATAGGGAAAGGGAGAGGCTGCGGGGCGGAAAGCCTTCCAGGCCAGGTGGCCCAGAGTGATCGAGTCCTTGCCGCCGGAGAAGAGCAGCACCGGTCGCTCGAACTGGGCGGCGGTCTCGCGCAGGATGGTGACGGCTTCGGCCTCCAGGCGTTCGAGATGGGAGAGGGAGTTCACGAGTTGCTTCCTTTGCTGCGGACCAATTGTCCGCTCTGCAGGTGTAAGCCGCACTCCTTCGGCTCCTCGCTCTCCCACCACCATCGACCGCTGCGGGCCGGTTGCCCGGCCGCGATGGCACGCGTGCAGGGCGCGCAACCGATGCTGACGAAGCCGCGGTCGTGCAGCGGGTTGGTGGGGACGCTGTTGTTCGTTACGTACTGCCAGAGGTCGTCGCCGGTCACATCGAGCAGGGGATGGAATTTGAGGAGTTGGTGTTGGGCGTCCCCTTCCACACAAACGCGCGCCGCCCGGCTCGCGGATTGCTCACGGCGGATTCCGGTGATCCACAGCTCGGCTCCGGCCAGCGCGCGCGCCAAGGGCGCGACCTTGCGCACCTGGCAGCAGGCGTGCCGGTTCGCGACCGAGTCGTAGAAGCCGTTGGGACCCTGCGCGGCGAGCAGCGTCTGAAGCTCAGCCGAATCAGGGAAAAACGCCTCGATGGGAATCCCGTATCGTGCACGTGTGCGCGCATGAAGGGTGTGCGTCTCCTCGAAGAGCCGACCGGTATCGAGCGTGACCATGCGGACCGGCAGGTGAGCGCTCGCGATCGCATGGGCGATGGCCTGATCCTCGAGACCGAAGCTGGTGGTGAAGACCGCACGCCCCGCGAATCGCTCCACCATTGAGGCCAGGGCCTGGGGCCAAGGCTGCCCGGCCACGAGCGCGAGCAGTCGGTGAACATCCGCCTCAGATGACATAGTCCTCCACAAAGACACGCGCGTCCTCCAGGTCGACCAGCACGGATTCGTCGGTGAGCAGACCGAGGGTCTCGAACTCGCGCCGCGCGACGTGGACGGTGAGGGACTCGCCGCCGGCAAGTGCGAGAGCCAGCTTGACATGGGCACCCAGGCTCACCACCCGCTGGATGCGGCCGAGCACGGTGCGGGAGCGGGCGGGACCACCTACGCCCAGGCGTTCGAGCCGGACGTCGTGCGGCCGCACGATGGCTCGCACCGTCGCACCTTCGGGAACGTCGGATGGAACGTCGAGCGAGAGCGATGCGACCGAGGCACGGCCCGCCGAAACCTGTCCGCGCAGCACGTTGGCCGCCCCGATGAACGAGGCCACGAAGGGCGTGGCGGGCGATTCGTAGATCTCCTCGGGCGAGCCCACCTGCTGGATACGGCCGCCGTCCATGATCACGATACGGTCCGAAAGATCGAGGGCCTCCTCCTGGTCATGCGTCACCAGGATGGTGGTCAGGTGGGTCGCTTCATGCAGCAGGCGCAACCATTCGCGCAGCTCGGTGCGAACGCGTGCGTCGAGCGCAGCGAAGGGCTCGTCGAGGAGCAGCAGCTTAGGGCGGGGCGCCAGCGCTCGTGCGAACCCCACACGTTGGCGTTGCCCGCCCGAGAGTTGGCCCGGGAAGCGATTGCCGAACCCATCGAGCTGCACCAGCCTGAGAAGCTCGGCCACCCGTTCGTCGATCTCGGCCCTTGGCGTCCGCCGGGCACGCAGACCGAAGGCGACATTTTCGTGCACGGTCATGTGATTGAAAAGCGCGAAACCCTGGAAGACGAAGCCGAACCCTCGCCTCTGCACGGGAATCGGCGTGATGTCCTGGCCTCCCACCAAAACGCGGCCCTGATCGGCCGTCTCGAGTCCCGCGACGATACGCAAGATGGTCGTCTTGCCCGAGCCGGACGGGCCGAGCAGGGTGGTGATGCCACCGGCAGGTGCCTCGAAATCGACCCCGCTGACCGCAGGTGCCGTCTTGGCGGAGAAGGTCTTGCTGAGACCCTCGACTCGGACGTTCATGGACCGACTCCCGGGGCTCGGACTGTCTGCAGGTATTCCGTGAGTTTTCTGATGACCAGGGTGGCCAGCGCGACCAGGGTCAGCAACGAGGCCACGGCGAACGCGCCAACGAAGTCATACTCGTTGTAGAGGATCTCGACCTGCAGCGGGATCGTGTTGGTCATTCCGCGGATGTGCCCCGAGACCACCGAAACCGCCCCGAACTCTCCCATCGCGCGTGCGTTGCACAGGATGACGCCATAGATGACGGCCCAGCGGATCTTCGGCAAGGTGACTTGAAAGAGGACACGCCAGCCGCTCGCGCCGAGAGTCACTGCGGCTTCTTCCTGGGCGTTACCAGAGGACTCCAGCGCGGGCAGGACCTCACGCGCGACGAAGGGGAAGGTCACGAACAGGGTGGCCAAGACGATGCCCGGCGTGGCGAAGACGATCTTGAAATCGTGCGCGGCCAGCCAGCCGCCGAACAGGCCCTGGCTACCGAAGAGCAGGACGAAGATCAGGCCCGAGATGACCGGCGAGACCGAGAAGGGCAGGTCGATCATCGTGACCAAGAAGCTGCGACCCGGAAAGCGGAACTTGGCGATGAGCCATGCCGCCGCCAGGCCGAACGCGGTGTTGAGCGGAACCACCAGGGCGGCCGTGAGCACGGTCAGCCTGATGGCGGCCGCGGTCTCAGGCTGGCTGAGCGCCGTCCCGTACGCCGCCAGCCCCTTGGCGAGCGCCTGGACGAAAACCGAGAGCAGCGGGAGCACCACGATCAGGGCCAAGAAGGCGAGCGCGCTCCCGATGAGCAGCATGCGCAGCACGAGAGGCGTGGCCAGCACCCGTTGGCTGCGCAACCTCTTGGCGGCGATGGGCACAGCCGGAATCTCTGCGAGGGCCCGTGCCGCCTCAGCCATGGCTCGCCCACCTCCGATTCCAGCCCTGCAGCAGGTTGATGGTGAGAAGCGCCACCAACGATCCCGCCAGCATGACCATCGCCAGGGCCGTGGCCTCGGGGACTTGGAACTGCTCCAGCTTGGTCACGATGAGCAGGGGCACGATCTCGGTTTGCCCGGGCATGTTGCCCGAGATGAAGACGATGGAGCCGTACTCGCCCACCGCCCGGGCAAAGGCGAGCGCGAAGCCGGTGAGGATCGAGGGTCCCAGCGCCGGCA
>CAZHUY010000159.1:0-14117 GCA_964535465.1 uncultured Myxococcales bacterium | reverse complement strand
GGATGCGACGCAGATCCGCGATTTCACGACCGATTCAAACCGTTCGGTGCTCTAGTAGTTCACCACTTCGGCGCGCTTCATCAAGGCTTGCAGCTCGCGCCGCCAGCCGGGGCCGCCCAGCTTTTCGGCCAGGGCCACCGCCAAGTGCTGGGGCCTGAGCCCCGGCTGCCGCGAGAGCCCCTGGAGGCACGAGGGGCAGTTGGTCAGAATGCGGCTGGTGGCGTGGCCTTGCTCGCGCGCGATCACACGGAGGGCGTCGGCCTTCTTGGCCAGCATCTGGGCGGCGATGTCAGGCCGGCTGAGCGACAGGGTGCCGGCCTCGGAACAGCAGTGGGGTACAGCGATGGCCTGGGCCCCCAGGGTGTCGCGCAACAGCTTCAACCCGCCGTCTTCCAACGAGTCATGGCAGGGACGATGATAGAGCGTCTCGCCCTCCAGGCGCGCCGGCAGGCCGTGACGAAGCACGAAGCTGCTCACGTCCTCGATGGGGCACGAGAAGATCTCGCGGATTCCCATGGCCACCAGGGCCTCGCGGCACGTGCCACAGCTGACCACGCAGGCCGAGAAATCCAGGAAGCCCAGCATCTCGCGGATCTGGCTGAACACGATGGCGTTGGCCAGGGTTCGCCGATCCTGCTCGCGCGTCTTGGCGTTGGCGCCGAAGGGGAAGCCGCAGCAGAGAAAGCGCGGCGGCAAAACCACGCGCGTGCGCGAGCGCAGCAGCAGGTACAGGCTGGCCTCGCCGATGTCGGCGTACAGGCGTTCGGACCCGCAGCCAGGAAAGTAAAACGCCGTGCGCAGGGCTTCTTCCGACGGCGGAATCAGCAGCGACTGCGAGGGATGGTATTGCGGCAGACGACGGTAGAGGGGTCGCGGGGAGGGTGCCCGCACCGGCGAGTTCAGCAGGTTGAGCGGCGCCACCCGGGCGACCTTGCCGCGGGCGCCGAACAGCCGCACGGTCTGGGCACCCCGCCGCTGGGCCCACGTTCCCCACCCCAAGACCACCCGGCGGAACAAGGAGTTGAAGACGCGGTTGCGGCTGCCCAGATAGCGCAGGGTCATGCGCGTGGGCAAGGCGGTGTGCTTGAACTGGCGCTCGACCAAGATGCGGCGTTCGAGCAACGACACCTCGCCGGTGTCGATGTCCACCGGGCACGGAGCCTTGCACTTGTGGCACACGGTGCAGTGGTCAGCCACGTCCTCGAGCTGGCGCAAGAAGGTGAACTCGGTGCTGCGGAAACGCCCGGCCTCGTACATCAAGGCCTCGATGAGCGAGCCGATGGCCAGGTTCTTGTTGCGCGGGTGATAGTAGAGGCCGGTGGGCGGATTGAACACGCAGCACACCGGCTTGCACTTCCCGCAGCGCACGCACTTGGCGATACGATCCGCCAGTTCCTTCAACGAACCGTGTTTGAGGATGCGCGCTTCCAGCTCCAACAAGTTGAAAGACGGCGTGAACACCCGGTCGAGGATGCGCGTATCCGCCAGCTTGCCGGGGTTCATCAAGCCCTGCGGATCCACCTGGGCGCGGTAAGCGGAAAGCTCGGCCATGCGCTCCGGCTCCAGGTGCTTGAGCTTGGTGATGCCGATGCCGTGCTCGCCGCTGACCACGCCGCCCAAGGCGACCGCGTGGCGCATGATGGTGTCCGCCGTGGCAGCGGCCCGCACCATCATGAAGCGATCGTTGGACATCACCGGGATGTTCACGTGCACGTTGCCGTCGCCCGCGTGCATGTGGGTAGCGATGATGATGAGGCGCGAGCGCTCGCGTCTCACCCTCTCGCGAATGGCGTCGACCACCCCAGCCTGTCCCGAGAACAGCTCGGACAGGCGATTCTCGAGATCGGCCAGACGGTGCCCGTCGCGCAGGAAGGCCTTGTTGTCCTGGGCCAGGGCCTTGCGTGTCTGCGCCGCCACCTGCAGGGCCTGTGCGCGCCGGGCGGCGAACCACTCCGCATCGGCCAGGGCCTCGCCGCCCAGGTAGTCCTCCAGCGCGGCCAGGATGCGCTCGTGGTTGAAACGCTCCTCGGCCAGGTTGGTGTCATCGATGTAACGAGCGAAGCTCGCCAGTTGATCGAGGGGCAACACGATGTCCTCGTTCAACTTGAAGGCGTTGGTGTGGCGGGCGATGGCGCCCAGGCGCTTGCGATCGGCCCAGAAGCGCTTGGACTCGGCCTCGTCGCGCGCCCAGAAGAGCTCGGTGTCGGGATAGCGAGCCACGATGGCCTCCAGGGCGGTCCGCCCCCGTCGCAGGCCCTCGTCCTCGCGCGCGACCACGTCGATGAGTAGCACCGCCTTGGGGCGCTCCTCGCGCGCCGCCTTGACCCGGTAGCCGATGGCGCGCACGTACTCCTCGTCGAAGTGTTCGAGGGCCAGCAGAGCCTCGTCACCCCGATTGCGGATCTCGCGCGACAACGCCAGGATGACCTGGCTGGCCTCGTCCATGTCGTGGCCGAAGAACTCCAGGCAGGCCGTGCTCTGTTTCTCGTAGGCGCGGTGGAGGATGAAGCGGGCCGAGGTGATGACCCCGTCGGTGCCTTCCTTCTGCAGACCGGGCACGCCGCCCAAGGCCTTGTTGGTGATGTCCTTCCACAAGGCCTTCTTGCGCAGGTCACCGCCCCGCAGGACGATGTCGCGCGCCGGAGCCCCGTCGTCGCGGGTGATGTGAAAGCGCACTTCGTCCTCGGGGAGGATCTTGCGCAAGGGATGGTCCACGCGGGTCACGTCCACGGTCACCCCACCGGGCATGACCACGCGCCAGGCCAGCACATTGTCGATGGCCGTGCCCCACAACACCGCGGATTTGCCGCCGGCGTTCTCCGCCAGGTTGCCCCCGATGGTCGAGGCCCAGGCGCTGGTCGGATCGGTGGCGAAGACCAGGTCCTGCTTCTCCGCCGCGGTCATAGCGTCCTCGGTGATCACGCCCGCCTCCAACTCCATGACGGCGCTCGAGCGCCCTTGCCCCACCATCTCGGCGCGGATGGCGCGGATCTGGTTCAGGCGCTCGGTGTTCACCATCACACAGCCCTCGGCCAGGGGCACCGCCCCGCCGGTCAAGCCGGTTCCCGCGCCGCGCGGGATGACCCGCAACCCGAGCTCGGCGCAGGCGCGCAGCAAGGGGGCCACCTGACTCTCCTTGGCCGGCCACACCACGACCAGCGGCAAGGCCAGGCGCCAGTCGGTGGCGTCGGTGGCGTGGCTGATGATAGCGAAGGGATCGAAGGCGACGTTCTCCTCACCCACGATGGCCCCCAGCACACGACGGATCTTTTGCCGCCGCCGGGGCGCGTGGCTCAGCTCGTCCTCGACCTGCTTCAAGTACTCGCGGCAGCGACGCAAGACCACGCGCACGCGGTCGTCGTCCTTGGAGTTCTTCTCGATGACCTCGATGTCACGACCGGCGGTGCGGAAAAAGTTGCGCCGGCGCCGATGCGATTCCACCAGCCACTGCCACAGAAAGGGATTGCGCCGCAGGATGAACATGTCTCCCATGAAGCGCAGGAGCAGGCGCGCGGACCGGCCGGTCACGCGCGTGGCACGCAGCTCTTCCAGCGTCGACCAAATCTCTTCGCCAAACAGATGCGTCACCACCTGCTCGTCGGTGGCCGAGGTGTAGTTGTACGGGATCTCGCGGTAGCTGGTCTCGGGCATGAAGGGGAGGCTATTTTTGCCACGAACCCGCGCCGGTTTCCGCACGAATCGCGGAACGACGGCCCCGCGGACCGTCTCAATATAGGTGTCTTCAAGTCCTCTTTCCATCGCGCGCCTTGCCTCCACGACCCAACGTGCTAGCCTGAGCCCGTTCGCATGCAGCGTCAGTCGACGTTTTCCCGCCGCTTTAGCTATCCCTGGTATCGACCAGGGCCGCGGGAATTCGCCTAGAAAACGCTAGCGTCGAAGTCAACCAAGGCCCTGAGTACCCCTCAGGGCCTTTTTTCGTTTCTGGAGAAGCCCCCATGCCACAGACCCAAAACCTCCGCATCGCCGAATTCTCCCCGCTGGTGGCCCCCCGCCGCTTGGAGGAACAGCTCGCCTCGTCCGAGGACACCAAGCAGCTCGTTCACGACGCACGCCAGGCCTTGTCCTCGATGATGCACGGCCAGGACAGGCGTCGCCTGGCGGTGGTGGTGGGGCCCTGTTCGATTCACGATCCCGAGGCGGCCCTGGACTATGCCCGCAGGCTCAAGCCCATCGCCGATGCCACCCGCCGAGAGCTGCTGGTGGTCATGCGCACCTACTTCGAAAAGCCGCGCACCGTGGCGGGCTGGAAGGGGCTCCTCAACGATCCCCACCTCGACGGCTCGTACGACATCGCCGCGGGCCTGACCATGGCCCGCCAGGTGCTGCTGGGGGTGTCGCGCATCGGTTTGCCCTGCGCCACCGAGTTCCTGGACACGGTGGTGCCGCACTACCTGAGCGACATGGTGAGCTGGGCGGCTATCGGGGCGCGCACCACCGAAAGCCAAGTGCACCGCCAGATGGCCAGCGGTCTGTCCATGCCGGTGGGATTCAAGAACAGCACGGACGGCTCCCTGCAGAACGCGGTCAACGCCGTGCTGTCGGCGCGTCAGCCGCACGCTTTCCTGGGCATCGACGCCGAGGGCATGTCCTCGGTGGTCAAGACGACCGGCAACCGAGATGGCCACATCGTCCTGCGCGGCGGGGCCTCGGGGCCGAACTTCCACGCCCAGGACATCACCGCGGCCGACGACATCCTGAGGCCGCACCAGCTCGCCCGCGGGATCATGGTGGATTGCTCGCACGACAACTCCGGCAAGGATCCCACCCGTCAGGCCGCCGTGCTCGATGAGGTCCTGGCCACCTTCATCGCCGGACAGAAAGCCATCCTGGGCGTCATGTTGGAGAGCAACCTGCACGCCGGCAAGCAGACCTGGAGGCAAGGGGTGCCACCACAATACGGTGTCTCGATCACCGACGCGTGCATCGGCTGGGACGAGACCGAACGCCTGCTGCTCGAAGCGGCGGCGCGACTGCGCGATTGACGAGCCCCCGCCTTCAACGACCGAGTAGGCGGCTGCGTTCGTGCGCTCGCTCTCCCAGAGGAGTGCCAGCGGCCGCCTCGGCCACCCGCGCCCAGGCTTGCGCGGCCTCGCTGGTGCGACCCAAGGACTCCAAGGCCAAGGCGCGGTTGGTGAGTACGCTGGTGTCGTGGGCGGCGAGGGCCAGGCTGCGATCGAAGAGCGCCAGGGCCTCGGCGGTGCGGCGCGCGTCTTGCTCGACCGCGCCCAACCACGCGCTGGCGCTGGCTTCGCGCTCGGGTGACAGACAGCCCGTAGGCACGGCCAAAGCCTGGCGGTAGGCGGCCAGCGCACGCGGGCTGTGACCTCGATCGAGGTCGAACAACAGATCGCCCAAGCGAAGCTGCCATTCGCAGGTCGGAACCGGCGAGGTGGCGGGCGGGGTGGCCAAGGGCATCGTCAAGGCGCCTTCTTGCACGGTGAAGCTGAATGTGGCCGGGATTTCCAGGCGCGCAATCAGCTCGCGCTGGGCGGGCGTGCGGCGCACGAACACACGGGTGTCAGACGCGCGAAAGACCAGGGCCCAATCCTCGGGCTCCCACCAGGCGGCGCGCCGGTTGATGCCGGCGTAATCGATCAGCGCGCTGGTCACGCCCAGACGGTCCATGTGCTGCGTCCATTCCGCACGCCCGACATCGGCCCGCCCCAGCAGCTCGTGAAACGAGTGCGGATAGGCCGGCAAACGCGGATCCACGAAGACCCGATGGCGGGGGAAACCCTGCCATATGAGAAACGAGCCAGTCTCGAAGTCGTTGTACATGCGCTCGCGCAGGCCGTTCTTCTCGACGAAGTCCAGCGCGGCCAGAGGCAAGGAGGCGCGATCCAGGTCAATGGAGAAGAACGGTCGGTGTTTCTCCCAATCGGACACGCGCGGAACCAGGGCCAGAACCACCAGCAAGACCGCGCAGGCGCGATCGAGTTGGGCGTGCAGCGCGGGCGACAGGCACCCCGACCAGCGCGCCGTGAGACGCGGCCACAAGGGCGCCAGCAGCAGGGTGCCGAGCAGGATGAAATCCGCGCCGAAGCGCACCGTGCGACCGGCCAGGACGGCCATGCCGACCACCGGCACCAGATCACTCGCCGGAACGAAGAGGCGCTTGAGCGCACCCGCGGCCAGCAGCAACGACAGCGCCGCCGCGAAGATCAGCAGAGGCACATCGGACAGCCACGAGACCGAACGGAACTCGTCGACCGGGTGAAGCGCGAAGATGTCGCTGTGAAAACCCAGGTAGCGAAAGATCGCCGCCCCCACCGGTGTCGCCATGAGAGCCAGGGTACATAGGCCTGCGGCCACCGCATGGGTCAGCGCGACCCGCCGGCTCACCCCGCCTTTCGCCAACAGACCGGCGCCGACCATGGCGATGACGAGCGGTCCCAGGAAGGCCCCCGCATGGAAGTTCGCCCACACCGCCACCAGGGGAACCAGCCACCAAGCCCTGCGCCGTCCCTCGCGCAGCGCGGGCAAGAGCGCCACCACGCCAACCAGGCCCAGCAAGGAGAACAGGTGCGGCCGCTCGACCAGACGGTCGCGCATGCAGAACGCGGCCGCGGCCAAGCCCAAAGCGGCGCTGACACCGCCCAGCCCGCGCCGACGGAGCACGAGAAAGGCCGCCGTGAAGATCAGCAGCACCAAGCCGGTCTTGGCCAGCACCAAGCCGGGAAAACCCGCCACCCGATGGATGCCAGCCACGCCCGCATCGAAGAGCCAGGCGCTGTCCAGGTACGGGTGGTCGGGGAACGTGAACGAGAAGAGATTCCGCTTGGGAATACCGCCCAAGGCCAGAATCTGCTGACCGTTGGCCAGGCGGAAGAAGATGTCGGTCTCCTGCAGCGGGGCCAGGCACAGCCCGGCCACGAACAGCAGGAGACCCAGCAGGGCCATGAACAACGCCCTACCCTTGCCGGGCTACTTCATCGACTTCGAGAGAATCGCGGCCTGGGGCTTGCTGCACACCTTGGTCGAGGCAGCGACGCTGACGAAGTAGCCGCGACCGGCCAGGTACAATCCCGTGCTGGCGGAGACCTGAGCCGCGGCCTTGGGCGACTTGGCCTTGTCGGTCATCCACACCTTGCCCACCTTCTTGAAGCTCATGAAGGGGTCGGTGGGTTTGTCGAGGACCTCTTTGGCCGGGGGCGAGTACACCTGCACGTAGGTACTCTCCTCGCTTTCCCCCGCCACCTTGAACACGTACTTGCAGGTATCCTTCGAGCCGGCCTCGCCCAGGTAGGTGGCCTCGGACTGCCCGCAAGCCGAGAACACCGCTTCCTTCTTGAGGTGAAGCGTGACGTCCGGGCTGCAGCACTTGCCCGCGCCATAGGTCTTGCACTGATTCGCAGCCGCGGGGGCCGGAGCCGGAGGCTCAGCCTGGGACCGCGAGGGCATGGCCAGGAAAGAAACCGCAAGAGCCGCACAAGCGGCCGAACGAAGGACCAGAGTGCGTGTGAGTTTCATGGAGGAAACTCTAGATCACCGGCCGCGATTCCGGATCGAAAATGTGACGGACGCCTCAAGCCATCCCCGATCACTGGGAATGCGTGGGAAGGGGACAGGCCCCAGAATCGCAGAGAATAGGCCAAGGAGAAAGCGGCCGCGAGTCGCTGGCGGTCGCAATATCATTTCTCGGGGACGTCCATCACCGGCCGGGCGCCGTTGCTCGGGTGGGCTTCTACGATCTACGAGCGCCCGTCCATGATGGTCGCGTGGGGAGCTGGCCGGCTTTGCCGGCCACGTACCTTCGCGGGAAGCTATGGAAACCCTCTCATAGTTTCCATCAACAGTAGACCGGTGGCGGGCGTCCGCGGCGGAGGCGAGCCCCGGCCCGACCACGCCGAGCGGGTCACCACCGGGTTGGCGCCTCTGTGGATGGCTAGCAGTCTCGCCAGTCCACGCCCACGAACACCGGCTCGGGCACCAGGGTCACGCCGAAGCGATTCTTCACGGTGTCCCTCACGTGGACCGCCAAGCGCAGCAGATCGGCGGTCGTGCCACCACCGTGGTGGATCAGGGCCAGGGCGTGCTGTGGGGACACGCCTACTGGGCCCATGCGAAAGCCACGATGGATCCCGGCGTGTTCCACCAGCCAGCCGGCGGCCAGCTTCACTTCGCCGCTCGACTGCGCGTACCGGGGCACCTCCTCAGCGGCGCGCACCAGGCCCTCGCGCACGGCCTGCTCGGCGATCTGGTCGGCCTTGTCACGGCTGACCACGGGATTGGTGAAGAACGATCCGGCGCTACGCCGCTGGGGATCGGCCACGTCGTACACCATCGATTTGCGCCGCCGCACCTCCAGCACGGTCTGCCGGATCTCCGACAGAGACGGCGCCGCTCGCTGCGCCAGCGCCGCGGCCAGCTCTTTGTGCAATCCCTGGGGACGACCGCCGGGTCGCAGCGCGAAGGTCACCGACAAAACGATGGGCGCCTCCGTCTCGCGTTTCCACACGCTGGTGCGATAGCCGAAGCCACAGTCGGCCGCGGGGCGCTCGCTCACCTGAAGGCCACGACGGTCGAGCACACGCAGCGAGTGGATGGTGTCCGCCACCTCTTGCCCGTACGCACCCACATTCTGAATGGGAGTCGCCCCCACCACACCGGGGATCCCTGACAGACACTCGATGCCGGCCAGGTCGCGCGCCACGGCCGCGGCCACCACATCGTCCCAAGGCTCGCCCGCTTGCGCGCACAGCAAACCATCGCGCGAACAATCCACCCCCCGGGTGGCAAGTTGCAGTACCAAGCCCGGGAAGCCTTCATCGCCCACCACCAGGTTGGAGCCGCCGCCCAACACGAACACGGGCAGCGATCGCTCATGCGCCCAACCCAAGGCCACCACCGCGTCCTCGACACTGGCTGCCCGGCAGAAGAAGCGCGCGGGTCCGCCCAACTCGAACGTGGTGAGCGGGGCCAAGGGGACGTCGGCGAGGATGGCAGGAGGCAAGCGAGCCTCAGACTACCATCACGCGGACAAAAAAATGCCCACTTGCTGGCGCCCGATGTTGGGCCAACAAGTGGGCAAAAAGCGTACTACCAGCGTCCGCCGCCGCGATCGCCGCGGCCACCGCCGCCGAAGCCACGGCCACCGCCGTGCCCACGACCGCCGCCACCACCACCGCCGCCACCACCGGTGCGCTCACGCGCCTCGCTGACGCTGATGGCGCGGCCCTGCAGGTCGCGGCCATTCAGCTTGCCCATGGCGTTGGCGGCCTCTTCGTCAGTCGACATCTCGACAAACGCGAAACCACGGGGACGGCCGCTCTCGCGGTCCAGCACCACTTTGACGTCTGCCACATTGCCGGCCTCAGCAAAGGCATCGCGCAGCTCCGCCTCGGTCACACTGTAGGCCAGATTGCCCACATACAGCCTCTTCGCCATATCGTTCTCCTCGTTCTTCGATCAAGTGGACGGATCCGCGGTCCACGCGCTTGCCCTGAAAGCGGGCCGTTGTCCCTATGCGCTTCGCTAGCCGGCGCCGTGGCTCATTGAATGGAAGACCGTGGCAAAACGGAAACGACGTGAAAAGGACTGGCGGGAACGATATCAGGCGGCCAGAGGAAGTCCACAGACGTTTGGATTCGACGCAAACGAGGCCTCCGCGCTGGCGAGCGAACTGACGCGGCGCGACCTTGCGCCTGTCGCATGTCCTTGATTTCGCTTGATTTTACCCATCCGAGGTCCCGTGATACCGGCTCCCCACCTTGCCGTCCCGGGTGAACAGTCCCCGAAAAAATGGTGCTGGTGTTTCTTGCGTTCCTGTCGTGACACCCGGCAACCGGCTCGCATCTAAGGATTCACAACAACAGGGTCGCGCCTCACCCTCAAGGCAAATGCGGGCCCAGCAAGTGCGAGATCTCATGAAGGGCAGAATCCTGGTAGTCGATGACGATGCGGACTCGCGGGCAGCACTGGCCGAGGCCCTGCGAGATGGTGGTTACTCGGTCGAGACCGCGGCGGATGCTTTCAAGGGCATGGGCAAGATCCCGGACTTCGCACCTGATCTGGTGCTGACCGATCTGAAGATGCCGGGCATGGACGGGCTGGAGCTTCTGCGCAAACTGCGCAGCGGCGGCCAAGACCTGACCGTGGTGGTGACCACGGCCTTCGCCGACGTGGAGACCGCGGTGACGGCACTCAAGGAAGGCGCGGCCGACTACTTGACCAAACCGCTCGACCTGACCGAGCTGTCGGTGGTGATGGCGCGCGAGATGGATCGCCTGCGCCTGCGCCGCGAGGCCGGCCTTCTGCGCGCCCGCCTGGCCGAGCGCTACAGCTTCAACAATCTGGTGGGCAATTCGCCCGCCATGCAGAACGTGCTCAAGGTGCTTCCCCAGGTGGCTGCCTCCAAGGCCAGCGTCCTCATCACCGGCGAGCCCGGCACCGGCAAGGAGCTGATCGCCACCACCATTCACCAGCACAGCCCTCGCGCGCAAGAGCCCTTCCTCAAGCTCCATTGCGGCGCCTTGGCGGAATCGTTGTTGGAGAGCGAGCTGTTCGGCCACGAGAGCGAGGCGCTGCCCTCGTCCCCCGGTCGTCGCGAAGGCCGGCTACAGCAGGCCAGCGGCGGCACGCTGTTCCTCGACGAGATCTCCGCCATCCCGCAACCACTGCAGGTCAGGTTGCTGCGTTTTCTGCAGGACCATTCCTATGAACGCATGGGCGGCAGCGAGACCCTGCACGTGGACGTGCGCATCATCGCGGCCAGCAACCGCAACCTTCGCGAGCAGGTGGCCACGGGTCACTTCCGCGAGGACCTCTTCTATCGTCTCAACGTGGTCAGCATCGATTTGCCCCCCCTGCGCGAGAGGCAGTCGGACATCCTGGCATTGGCCGTGCACTTCCTGCGCAAATACGCCGGCGACGACGGCAAAAAACTGGAGGGATTCTCCGAGGACGCCATGGTGCGCCTGGCCGCCTATCAGTGGCCAGGTAACGTACGTGAACTGGAAAACGCCATCGCGCACGCGGTGGTCTTGGCCAACGGCTCGCACGTGACCGGCGCCGAGTTGCCCCCCAACATCGGCCCTTCCACGTCGGGCACCATGGGCATTCGCATCCCTGGCTCGAAGATGGAAGACATCGAGAAACACGCCATCCTGACCACACTGGAGTCGACGCGCGGATCCACCACCAAAGCCGCGGAGATCCTGGGCATGAGCGTGCGCACCATTCAGTACCGGCTGCAGCAGTACCACAGCGCCCCCAAGAACGAACTGCACGTACCCGCCATCATGCCCAAGCGGCCGGACTGATCACGCCGACAGGCGATCGAGCCTGACCTGGATCTCGTGCGGGTAGAGCAGGCGCATGCACGTGATGCCGCGAATGCGCTGGCAAACGCTGCGCACGGTCGCCAGAAGCCGCGGTGTGATCCAGGCCTCGCCTTGGGCGCCGGCTGCCACGTAGTCCTCGTGCACCGCCAGGTGCAGCACCAGCATGGTGTCGTGAGGCTCGCGTACGTACATGATCACGCCGGCCAGGCCCGCCGGCTGCTCGGCCCGATCCAAAGCGTACAGGGTCTGCACCGGCCCAAAGGCCGGCACGCGAAAACGCAGAGTCCCATCCTCCTCGACGATGAGCGGCACCCCGTAACGATGAACGGAGTCGATGATGGCTTCGGTAACACGTTCCTGCTCGGGGTTGAAGAAGACGATGCGTTCCAGCTCGTCGCGGTACGCGATTGGTAACACCGAGGAAAAGAAGAACCGTTGCACCTGACTCCCATTGGATGAAGCCATGGGCGATCCGGGTCACGGGCCGACGGGACCAGGCATTGGCACGGACCGTGCTGAGGTCAACACTCGACACATCCTTGTGAGGTGAAACATGGTCAGGAGTGGAAGTGACCGAGGGCGCGTGGCAACCCGAGTCCTTGCAGGCTGGACCGCAATGGCTCTTGCGTGGGCGATTCCGGCTTGCGGAAACGGAAACGGCGATGGGAACACCGCGAATCCGGACGGCGCCATCGCGACGGAGGACGGTCCCATCGTCGATCCCCCGGATGCCGCCGATCCCGACACCGCCCTGTCGGACACCCTGGCCACCACCGATTCCGGCGCACCAGGACCGACACCGGGCACGTGCGCGGTCGTGCAGCGACGCACGGCCAGCGTGGGCGGACCAACGCACTCACCCGCCATCGTCTGGTCCAATGAAAGCTACCAGGTGGCTTGGAACGACGGTCGCTCCGGCAATGCCGACGTGTTTACCGCCTGGCTGAACCGCGACGGGACCCGGCGCGCGGGCACGACCGACACGATGGTGGCCCACACGGGCTCCGTTACCACGGCTGTGCGCCTGTCACCCTTGAGTAACGGGCGCAGCTTCATCGTTTGGGAGAACTGCAGCCCCACCCTACCGGATTGCGCCGATGGCACTTCGGTGTCTGCCTTGATGGTCGACCAGAGTGGCGTGCCCATGGGGCCGGTGGCCAGCCTGACCGGCGTGGCCAACGTCCAACGCCGACCCTACGTCATCTCGGCCTTGGACGGCGTCTACGTCACCTTCCGCGACTTGGAGGGTCCGACCACGGTTGGGCGCGTCCTGCATTTCGCCGACTCCGGTGCGCTCACTACCGACAGCATCACCTTGGGCGGTGAATCCGCGGGGTTCTATCCTTTCATCGCCTCGGGAAACGGCGAGCTGGTCGCCGTGTTCTCGCGCGGCCTCACCGCCGGGGAGATCGTGCTCACGCGCATGAACGCCGCCCTGGCACCGCTGGCGTCCCTGGTGGTGCGCACGGGCACGACCTCGGCCACCAATCCGACGGCCGTGTGGAACGGCAGCGGCTGGCTGGTCGCGTGGGAAGACACCTCATCAGATAGCGTGCACGCCCTGACGGCGTTGGTCCCGGCCGATGCCTCATCGGTGAGCGCATCGCGTCTGCTGCAAGCCGCGGAGGGCGATTGGCCGCAGATGGCGTCCCAGGGAGGCGACACCGGCGTGGCCTTCTACGGCTTCCCCAACAATGCGCAGATCATGTTCGCACGGCTCAACAGCGCAGGCCAAGGCATAGGTCCCGTCATCCAGGTCAGCGACGACGCGGGCCGCGCCCGATACCCCGCGATCGCCAGCAGCGATCGCGCCGGCGACTTCGGCATCGTGTGGTCGGATGAGAGGTCGGGAGAGCTGCTCTTCGCCCAGGTGGAATGCCGCTGAAGGTGAGGTTCCCCTACACGGTAGGACAGCCAAGAGAGTGACCTAGGTGACCTAGAATGGCCACGACGCCGCCTGCTGGCCGTGGCAAACTAGAGCAATCTTGTAAATCTGTTCGCCCCTCGCGCGCCGCACTGCGGGACCTCAGCCCCGCGACGTGCGGCGCGTTTCTTCGCTTAGGCCACCATCCATGTCGAATACACGTCATCTCGCTCCCCTCTCCTTCTGTCTCCTTTCTGGACTCTCTCTACTCTTCGTCGGGTGCCAGGGACCCGTGGGTGGCGCGCAGGAGGAGCCGGATGCCGGCCGCTCTCCCGATGCCATCCTCGCGCTCCGACCCGACACCTCGTCGACCATCATCTCCCTTGGCGACGGTGGGTTCAGGATCGATGTCCCCCAGGCGAGGCCCGAGGCGGGCCCGTGCCCCAACTGCGTGACCGATGCCCCCGACATGCCCATCTGCGGAGACGGGCGGCTGAACAACGACGAGACCTGCGACGACGGCAACTCGACCCCTGGCGACGGCTGCTCGGGCGTGTGCACAACCGAGCCCGGCCACCTCTGTCCGACCGCGGGCCTACCGTGCATCAAGATCATCACCAAGGTGTGCGGCAACAGCGTCATCGAATCGGACGAAGCCTGCGACGATGGCAACGCACTCGATGCCGACGGCTGCTCTTCGGTGTGCACCGTCGAGGCCGGTTGGGTGTGCGAGATCCCCGGCCAGCCCTGTAGGCCGGCCGTCGCGCCCGCGGTGTGCGGCAACAGCAAGGTCGAATCAGGCGAGCAATGCGACGACGGGTTCACCCTGGACGCCGACGGCTGCAGCGCCACCTGCCAACTTGAAGATCCCGCGCGTTGGACCTGCCCGCAACCTGGCGAGCCCTGCGTGAAGCTACAGTACTGCGGCGACGGCATCGTGCAGAAGGATC
>CAZHUY010000158.1:0-14200 GCA_964535465.1 uncultured Myxococcales bacterium | reverse complement strand
TACGTGTCAGCGATGTCCTGGCATCAAAGTGTCAGCGATGTCTTGACCTGTTCAAGAGGTCCGGCCACGGCCACGGCCACGTTTACGACCACGTCTACGACCTTCCGGCTTGGGTTCTGGGCCTGGCTCGCTCTGGGGTGAAATCCGGCCTCCGGTCTGTGGTATGTCTTGGCTGCGTCCATGAAGGCTCTTATCCCCATCGTGGCGGCCGCCACCCTGCTCTCTTCTTCCACCGGTGCCGCGCCCGTGCCGTCAGGAGGTGCTGCTTTGTCCCCGCAGAAATCGGCTTTTCCGTTTGCCGTCAGTGAAAAGACCCTGGCCAACGGGTTGCGCGTCTTCGTGGTGCCCTACGACTCGCCGGGCCTGGTCGCCTACTATTCTGTGGTGCGCACGGGCAGCCGCAACGAGGTCGAGCCGGGCAAGTCGGGGTTCGCGCACTTCTTCGAGCACATGATGTTCCGGGGCACCGATCGCTACCCCACCGAGCGCTACAACGCGGTGATCAAAGCGATGGGCGCGGATTCCAACGCGTTCACGTCCGAGGACATGACCGTGTACCACATCCTGGCGGGCAAGGCGTCCCTGCCCCAGATCGTCGACATCGAAGCCGACCGCTTTCGCAACCTGAAGTACGACGAGCCGTCCTTCCAGAAAGAGGCGCGCGCGGTGCTGGGCGAATACAACAAGGGCGCGTCGAGCCCGATGCAGAAGATGTTCGAGGTCCTGTACGACCACGCCTTCCAGGCCCACACCTACAAGCACACGGTCATCGGGTTCCTGCGCGACATCGAGGACATGCCCAACCAGTTCGCCTATTCGCGCCAGTTCTTCGATCGCTACTACCGGCCCGACAATGTGCTGCTGCTGGTGGTGGGTGACGTGACCGCCGCGGAGGTCTTCCCGTTGATCGAAAAGGCCTACGGCACCTGGGGCAAGGGCCCGGCGCGACCCGCGGTTCCGGTCGAGCCGCCGCAGAAAGCCGAGCAACGCGTGAACGTGCCGTGGAAGGGCGCCAGTCTGCCCGTCCTGTTGATGGGCTTTCACACGCCAGCGTTTTCCTCCACCGCGGTCGACGGCCCGGCCCTGGAGGTCCTGTCCGAATTGGTCTTCGCCGAGCGCTCGCCTCTCTACCGGAGACTGGTGCTCGAGGAGCAGAAGGTGGAGTCCCTGTACGGCGGCAACGAGCGCCACACCGACCCCAACCTCTTTCTGGTCCTGGCGCGGGTCAAACAAGCCAAGGACATGGCGTACGTCGAGGCGGCCATCGGCAAGGAGATCGCGCGCATCGCCCAAGAGGGCGTGGACGACAAGACCCTGGGCGAGGTGGTGTCACGCGCCCGCTATGGCTTCGCCGCCCAACTCTCCACCGCCGACCGCGTGGCCCTGGTGGGCTCCGAGTTCTTGGCTTTGGCCGGACGCCTGAGCGCCGTCGATGAATTCTTCGCGCGCTTGGGCCAGGTGAAGAGCGCCGACGTGCAGCGCGTGGCGCGCACCTTCTTCGTCCCCGCCAGCCGGACGGTCGTCACCTTGCAGCCGGATAGCCCGTGATTTTGCGGAGGTCTCTCATCATGCTGTTCACCATCGCGCTGGCCGCGGGCGGGGCTTCACGCCGATCCATCGCCGCGCCCCCGTCCGAAGGCCCAGTCACCATCAGCCTGCCCTCGCCCGACAATCCCTTGGTGGCCATCCGCCTGCTCTTTCGCGTGGGCGCCGCCGACGATCCCAAGGGCAAGGAAGGCCTGGCCGCCCTGACCGCATTCATGCTGGGCGAGTCGGGGACCAAGCGTCGCCCCTGGGCCCAGGTGCTGGACGCGCTTTACCCGATGGCGGCCGACATCAACGTCTATGGCGACAAGGATGCCTTCGTCTTCGAAGGCGTGGTCCATCGCGACAACCTGACGGCCTACGCCGACATCCTGGCCGAGCAGATCCTCACCCCGCGCTTTGCCAAGGAGGATTTCACCCGCCATAAGCAGGACGCCCTGGACTTCATCGGCAAGCACCTGCGCGGCAACGACGACGAGGCTCTCGGCAAGCAGGCGCTGGCCTCGCTGATGTTCGCCAAGCATGCCTATGGCTCCCCCTCGTCCGGAACCATCGCGGGATTGAAGGCCATCACTCTCAAGGACGTGCGCCAGTTCTACGCGGACATGTTCACCCAGGATCGGATGATCGTGGGCGTGGCCGGCGGCTATCCCGAGGGATTTCCCGACAGCCTGCGCGCGCGCTTCCGCGCCCTGCCCGCCAAGGGGAAGAAGAACAGGAAGATCGGATTGCCAGCCCGTCGCCCCAGTCAGGTCCTGATCGTCGAGAAAGAGGCCCGCGCCCACGCGGTGTCCATGGGGTATCCCCTGCCCATCACCTGCGCCGACGACGATTTCTATCCGTTGTATTTGGCCTCGTCGTATCTGGGCGAGCACCGCACCTTCACCGGCGTGCTCATGAACGAGCTGCGGCAGAAGCGCGGCCTGAACTACGGCGACTACGCTTACATCCAGAGTTTCATCCAGGCTGGTCCCACCACCTTCCCGTTGACCAACATTCAGCGGCGTGTGCAGCAGTTCGAGATCTGGCTACGGCCGGTGCCCCCGCACACCACTCCGTTCGCCATCCGCGGTGCCTTGTACCATTTGGACAAGCTGGTGCGTGAGGGCATCCCCCCCGAGGGATTCGAAGCCACGCGCGAGTTTCTGAGCCACTACGTCGATCTGTGGGCGCAGGACATCTCGCGACGCTTGGGCTACGCCATCGATGCGCACATCACCGGCAAGGACGTCCTGTCCGAGCTGAAGGCGCGCCTGCCCCGCATGACCAAGGCCGACGTCGATCGCGTGATCCGCAAGTACCTGGACCCCAAGCGCGTCGACATCGCCATCGTGGGCGACAACGCAAAGACCCTGCGCGACGTGTTGCTCTCCGGCAAGCCCACCCCCATGACCTACGACACCAAGGACACGCCCCAAGAAGTCCTTGACGAAGACAAGATCATCGAACGCTACCCGCTGCCGTTCGCCGCCAGACAGGTGAAGATCCTCTCCGCGGGGGTGATGTTCGAGAAGTAGAATGGGCGCCTGATGCCGGGACCCGGCCGCTACCATATTTCGCGCAAGATCGCCGACGGCGGCATGGCCGAGATTTTCCTCGGCAGCCAACGCGGTGTCGAAGGTTTTGAGCGGCCGGTGGTGCTCAAGCGCATCTTGCAGTCGCTGGTGGCCGATCCGCAGTTCCGCCATCAGATGATCGACGAGGCCCATGTGGCCATGAGCCTGAACCACAGCAACATCGTGCAGGTTCTGGATCTGGGGCACATGGCGGGCCGCTACTTCCTGGTGCTGGAGCTGGTCGACGGCTGGGATCTGAACCTCATCGTCAACCGCGCCCAGGCCGCGGGCTTTGCCTTGCCCCCGGAGATCTCGCTCTACATCGCGGGCGAGGTGTGCCGCGCCTTGGCCTATGCCCACGCCAAGACCCGCGACGGCAAGCCTCTCGGCATCGTCCATCGCGACATCAGCCCGCACAACATCCTGGTCAGCGAGCAAGGCGAGGTCAAGCTGACCGACTTCGGCATCGCCAAGGCCATGGGTCGGCGCGAGCACACCGGGCACGGGATCATCAAGGGCAAGCTGGCCTATATGTCGCCCGAGCAGGCCTCGGGACACGAGGTGGACGGGCGTTCGGACCTCTTCTCGCTGGGCACCGTGCTCTACCTGCTGGCCACGGGCAAGCGCCCGTTCGAGGCCCCCACCGATCTGGAGGCCATCACGCGCGTTCGTCAGTGCACCTTTCCGCCTCCTGACGAAGCCATGCCGGGGCTGTCGCCCGAGTTCGCGCGCGCCATCATGCGTGCCATGCAGCTCCTGCCCTCGGACCGTTACCAGAGCGCAGAGGAGATGCTGGTCGACCTGGAGAGCGTGCAGCGAACCGTGTATCGGCCGGCCGGGCAGACCGAGCTGAAACGCTGGCTGGCCGAACTGCAGGAGAAGGACCACGCCACCACCATTTCCAGGACCGTGGGCCATCCGGTGCCCCAGGACGCCAGCGATGCCTTGCCCTTGGACAGCGCCGAGTTGGTCTTCGACGACGCCAGTCAACTCTCGGGGCTGCCCGGAGAGGTGCGCGCCACCCAGCCCACCATGGCCGCTACGCCCGAGTTTCTCCCCACCGTTCACGCCAGCGCACCCGGGATCATCCCGCCGCTCCACAAGCCGCGCCTTCCGCTCTCGCGTCGCCTGAAGATCCTGCTCGTGGCCTGCGGCGTGGCCTCGCTGATCGTGTGGCTCGTCATCAGCGGGCTTTCGCGTCCAAGCGCGCCCGCCAAGTCGTCCGCAAGGCCGAGCAAAGCCTCCTCGTCCGCTTCCACGCGCCAAGCGGTGGCGCGGGTCAGTCCCGAACCCGCGCCCGCGCCGGCCCCGACACCCCAACCCATGGAGGAGGAGATTCGTCCCCAGGCCTTGCCCGACGCTGGCGATGAGATACGTCCGGGGATGGTCGTGGCGCAAGTGGAAGACGAAGAGGAGACGCTGCTCAAACAGACACGACCCGCGGGGACGAATCAGGTCGTGGGCGAGGACGATGACGAAAACGCGGCCCCCGACCGCAGCAAGCCCACGCCCCCGGCCAGCGTCTCGGTTCATGTGGACAGCCGCCCGAGCGGCGCGGTCATCAAGCTCAAGGATCGGGTGTTTGGACGCTCGCCCCTCAACCTGCGTTTCCGGCCGGGGCACAGCTACGAGCTGACCTTCGTGAAGCGCGGCTACCAGACCACCAACAAACGTTTCAAGGTTTCCAACCGCAAGAACCAGAAGATCACGGCCACCCTGGCCGCGAACAAGCGCTCCGCCCCCAAGAAGAAGGGCATTCTCCAGCGCATCTTCGGCGGAAGGTAGCCGACTAGTGCCGCCAGTCAGAAGAGTTGTCGTGTTTCCGGTGGTCGAGACGCCCGGCCGGCAAGGCGCGACGAGGGCGCAGACTCGGCGTCTGTAACCGAGGAGCAACGCCGCCGGGCGGGACGCATCGGCCGCCCAAACATGGCAAGAATTCTGACTGGCGGCACCAGCTCTAATCTCCGCCCGGGTTGTACATGCCGGGCAGGCGCGGGCCACGTCGGTCGCGGTCGTTGCCGCCATGATGTCGTCCATGACGTGAGCGGCGTCGGCGTCGGCGACCGCCGCCCCCACCGTGGTCTCGGTTCCCCTGATTCTGGTGCTGGTGTTGCTGCTGCTTGTGCTGCTGTTGAGCCTGCTGCTGCTGACCGCGGTTTCCGTTGGCCACCGGCAACGAGAAGGGCGTGGAGGGGATCCACTCGACGTAAGGCCGTATGTTGGCGTCGCGCACGGCCGACCATCCTGGGGCGAAATCGGCTGGCTCGGCGGATGCGGGGGGTGGGCTCAACTCGGCCAGGTAAGCCTCGGCCTCGTTGGCCTCGAGCACCACCTCGCCGACCGCGGGGCTGCCTGCGGCCACCTCGCCCTGCCACACACCCTCGTCGACGATCTGATCGCTCTCGGGAGGCGCCACCCAAGGCGGGGGCACCACGGGGGTGGGCAGATCCGGGATGGCGGTGGGGAAGACCACCGAGGGACGCGCAACCGTCTCCTTCTTCTCGCCCCGGCGCCGACGGCGTCGCGAGCGCCCGTGGAAATCGGTCGCCGCGTGCAGACCGTGGCGGGCATCGGCCTCGCCCGGATCGAAGACCTCGCTGTCCAGGCCGGCGCAAGAGTCGCACAGCCCGCAGCGTCCGCCGTCCTCCTCGTCGAAATACGAGCGCAGCATCTGCACACGGCAGTCCTGCGTGTTCATGTACTTGAGCAGCTCGGCCAGACGGCGCCGATCGGAGATGCGACGCGCCTCGAAGACCGAGGCGGCCTTGTCGATCTGCTCGCGCGTGGGCCGCGGCTCCACGCCCGCCCAACGCGCCGCCTTGACCTCCTTGGCCACGCCCATGGCTTCCAGGACCGACAGGACGACGCGCACCCGCCGCTCTGGCAGGGCCATGGAGAGCGCCAGGTCACGCACGGAGACCTCTTTGCCCTCGTCGCTCCAGGCGTAGAGCCCCTCGGCCACGGCGCGCGCCTGGGTCTTGGTGGGGTGCGCCTCTTTCAGGAAGTGTTCCTGGATGGCGATGTCGTCGGGTTGGAAGAGGAGCACGCAGCGGGCCGGTTTGCCGTCGCGACCCGCGCGCCCGGCCTCTTGCACGTAGGCCTCGGGCGAACCCGGCATCTGGTAGTGGATGATGTAGCGGATGTCCGGCTTGTCCACGCCCAGACCGAAGGCGTTGGTGGCGATCATGACCACCTTGCGGCCCGATGCCATGAACGAGGCCTGCGCCTTTTCGCGCTCCTCGGTGGTCATCTTGCCGTTGTAGCGCTCGACCGGGATCTTGCCGTGGCGGAGGGCCACGTACAGATCGTCGACGGCGCGCACGGTGGCGCAGTAAACGATGCCCGGCCGGCGCAGGCGCTGGATCAGCTTGCCCAGCACGCGCAGCTTGTCGGCCTCGCCGCCGACCTTGCGCACGTCGAAGGCCAGGTTGGGCCGGTGGAAGGACACGCGACAGGTCAGCGGATCCTTCATACCCATCTGGAGGATGACGTCGCCGGCGATGGCCGGGGTGGCGGTGGCCGTCAGGCCCAGGATGGGCGGGCGGCCCAGCACCTGGGCGGCACGCCGCAGGCCCAGGTAGGACGGGCGGAAATCGTGACCCCACTGGGAAACGCAGTGGGCCTCGTCCACGCAGAAGAGCGAGAACTTCACCCCTTCCAGCGTGTCCTGCACGGCCGGCGAGCACACCGACTCGGGCGTGATGAGGATGAGCTTGATGCGTCCCTCGCGCACGCCCTCGAGGTCTGCCTGGCGCTCCTTGGCGGTGCGGGTCGAATCGATGCGCGCCACGGCCACGCCCGCGGCCTTCAGCTTGCTCACCTGATCCTCGATCAAGGCCAGCAGCGGCGACACCACCAGTGTGGGTCCCGGCAGCGACAAGGCCGGCAGTTGATAGGTGAGCGACTTTCCACTACCCGTCGGCATGATGGCCAGAGTGTCGCGTCCGGCGAGCACCGACTCCATGACCTCGGCCTGACCAGGTCGAAGATCGCGGATCTTCAGAACCGCACGCCCCCGTTCCACCGCCTGGCGCAAGGCCGGCGAGTAATCGGATTCGGGCATGGCGCGGGCGTTGGCGATCACCGCGGGCGCGATGGGCTCGACGTCGACAACCTTGCTCTTGCGGAGAAACGAATCGTCGTCGTCCGAACGATGGATGACTATGGTGGGTTCTGCCTCTTCCGACACGTTCTCGGGCGACTCTCCATCGGCAGGTGCCAGGTCGGCGTGCGGGGATTCATTAGCAGAAGCGGCCTGCGCCGGCTCCCAGATAGGTGGGGTACTCAGTCTCGACTCCTCTCCAGACTCACAATGTAGAACTGTAACGTCCTGCGATGACGTCTTCTCGTGCCTAACGCCTACCAACCATTCTGGGCCGTTATTCCTCGGCGCCAGCTCAACCTCGACCACCTCGACGTCAGTTACGAACTCAAGGTCCGTATTGCAAGAACGCAAGCGCAGAGTACCACAGCAGTTTCTGGAGGTCACAGGAATTATTGCCTTCTTCCTCGCATCTGGCACGGCGCATGCTCAACCCGGAGGCGTGCCAGCACTCCTCGCTCTCGCCCCCGAATCGCGTCCGCGTGAACGCCTGCTCTCGCGCGGCCCCAGCTCCCTCTCCGACGCCGAGTTGCTCGCCGTCCTGCTGGGCAGCGGGCGCCCAGGCCAAAATGTCCTGCAAATTGCGCAGGATCTTCTCGCCAGGCTGGGTGACTTGCGGGGCCTTGGCGACGCCCCCGAGGCCGAGCTGTGCACCCAGCCAGGGGTCGGTCCTGCCCGGGCCGCGGTGATTCAGGCGGCGCTGGAACTGGGCCGACGGGCGACCGGAAGCCGGCCAGAGCGTGGCCGGTACCTGGGCAACGCGGCCGACGTCTGGACGCATTATCGGGCCCGGCTGTCCGCCTCGCAGGTCGAGGAGTTCTGGGTCCTGGCGCTCGACGTGCGCCACCGGGTTCTCTTCGAGACCTGCGCGGCCCGGGGGTCCCTGACCGGGGTTGAAGTCCATCCGCGTGAGGTCTTTCGTACGCTGATTCGCAGCGCCGCGGCCTCCGTGATCTTTTGCCACAACCACCCCTCGGGCGATCCCGCGCCTTCCCGCCAGGACGTGGAGCTGACCTCTCGATTGCGGCAGGTCGGCGAATTGTGCGGGATCCGGGTGCTGGACCATGTGGTGGTGGCCAGCGGAGGTTTCGTCAGCTTCGCGGAGCGAGGCCTGTTGTAGAAGCCTGAAGCAGTTTCTGGACCGGAGGCGATCGCGCCCTAGAATTCGCCCATGTATTCGCGCGCGATCTCGTTGACCATGACACTCCTGGCCGTGGGCTGGGCGAACTTGGCCTTGGCTGACGGCACGGTCATGCCGGGGACACGCTCCCTGGGCGCGGGCGGGACCTTGCGAGGGGCGGCCACGGGCAGCTCCGGCCCGATGCTCAACCCCTCGGGGATCTCGCTCATCCGGGCCTATGTGGCCGACGCCGCCTACGAATACGGCAGCGAGAACCGGTCCCATGGCGCGCATGTCTCGGTGGTCGATTCCACCTCGGGATTCAACATCGGGGGGGCTCTCACCTACACCTTCTACCGGTCCAGGCCCAAGCTCTCGCCCGCTGGCCGGGCCGAGCAGAACACCCACCTGTTCGGGGGCTCGCTCTCCTTCCCGCTTGGCGATGTGGTCTTTCTGGGGGGCTCGGCCAAGTACCTCACCTGGGACTCCGACGAGCCAGACAGGATACGCGACGCCAAGGGTTTCATCTTCGATGCGGGCCTGACGATTCGTCCCCTCCCGCTGTTCTCGCTGGGTCTGGTCGGATACAACCTGGCCAATCTCGAGAACGATTTCGTTCCCATGGGATTCGGCGGAGGCATCAACGTCAGCCTACCCGGGGGGCTGTCCCTCCTGTTCGACAGCGTCGTGTACCAGCGGGTCTATGGCGATCCTTCCCGTGACAAGACGTACTGGATCATGGGCGGGGCCGAGTACAACACGCAGACCATGGCGTTTCGCCTGGGCGGCGGTCGCGACGGCATCAGCCGCAACGGCTACCTGAGCGGCGGGGCTTCGCTGGTTTCCCAGGTCGGAGCGGTCGAGGTTGCGGTGCGCCAGGACATCAGCGGCGATCGCAAGAGCACCTTCGTCGGCGTGAGCGGACGACTCTTCGTCCCCTCACCCTAGTCACCCATGTCCCCCCTCCCCGCGCTACACTGCGGGTCCTTGTGTCTCCCCGCCGGAACTTTTTGCACGTGCCGCTGTCAGAAGACATGTGGAGGCTCTACTCGCACCCGCGCCATCCGCCCTTGCCACCGACGCCGTTGCCACCAGGGACGGCCTCAGACGACGCCGGGACAAGCCACGCGAGCCCTTTCAAATGAGCCTGTCTGAACGCCTGCTGGTTGCCCGCCTGGTCAAGAGGGACGAAGAGGCCTTCAACGAGGTCGTGCGTCTGCACGGCGACCGGGTCTTCAACCTGGTGTTGCGCATGGTGGGCTCACGGCCCGAGGCGGAGGACATCGCGCAAGAGGTCTTCGTCACCGTCTTCAAGAGCATCGATTCCTTCCGCAGCGAGGCCAAGCTCTCCACTTGGCTGCTGCGCATCGCCGCCAACCACGCCAAGAACCGCATCAAGTACCTGGCCAGGCGTCGTGCTACGGGTGGCGATGGCGCCGGCTCTGATTGCGCCGACATGGCGGATGAAGGCAAGGCCCCGATGCAAGGGCACATCAACGCGCCCGACGTCTTGCTGGAGGCCGCCGAGACCGAAGACATCATGCAAAAGGCCATCGCCACCCTGGACGAGGACCAGCGGCTTCTGGTCGTGCTTCGCGACGTCGAGGAGATGTCCTACGACGAGATCGTGGAAATCACCGGCCTGCCCGAGGGCACGGTCAAGTCGCGTTTGCACCGGGCCCGCATGGCCCTAAAGCAGCTTCTCGAGGACAAATTCAAGTGAGCGCCGTCGATTCCCACACCCGCGCGGTGGATTCCTTTTCTGCCTACCTGGACAACGAGCTCAAACCCGAAGCCAAGCAGGCCTTGGAGCAGCACCTGGCCACCTGCATTCAGTGCCGGACGTCGTTGGAGCGCTTCAAGCGCACCTTGGGCGGACTGAGCCGGCTCAAGGGCCCGGCCGCGCCCCGTTCCTTCCTGGCGGACGTACAGCAGCAAATCAACCGCCGCTCGCGCGGGCGTTTCTTCAAGCGACGCTGGATGCTCTTTGGCCGCATCCCCTTCGAATGGCTGTCCCTGGCCATGATCGTGGCCATGCTGGTCTACTACATCGTGTTCCTGCAGAGCTCTCCCACCGGCGTCAGTCCGGTGCCGTGAACCACCGGATCCGGATTCACCGCAGAGGACACAGAGCGGGGCTACGTACGCGACCTAACCCGGAACGTCGTGGTCGTAGACGTTTCGTAGACGTGGCCGTGGCCGTGGCCGTGGCCGGACATTTTGGGCGCTCTGGCGGTCGGAGAACAGCCGGCCAACGTCGGCAGGTCCCCTCAACCTGGTCTGGGGAGAATCGAGGGATCTCGACAACACGACGCTTTGTCGTCTACGGCCACGGCCACGGCCACGGCCACGGCAATACCCCCGGAGCCTCAGCGCCAGAGCCACGCACAGCCGATCTTCGCGGCTTGCGAAGAATCTCGACGTTAGTAGTACAGAGGACACAAAGACAGAAGGCGTTTCTTGGGATCCGGATCCGGACCCAATCCCATCTTCTTCCGTCTCTATGCTCTCTGTGTCCTCTGTGGTTAATTCCGGATCCGTCAGGCCACGTAGACGAACAGCACCTTCAGGTACTGTCCCTCGGTGAAGCCGGGCGGCAGCGGATGGTCGCCCCCCGGTCCGGAGCGTTCGACGATGCGCACCTCGCGTTGCGCCTGCTTGGCCGCGCCGGCCAGCATGCGCTCGAAATCGAAGCCGCTGACGTTCTGCGAGCACGAACAGGTCACCAGCATGGCACCGGGCGCGCACACGGTCAGGGCCAGCGTGTTGAGACGCTCGTAGCCCTTGAGCGCGGCTTCGAGATCCTTGCGGGCGCGGGCGAACTTGGGCGGATCGATGACCACCAGGTCATAGGACAAGGGCGTGGCGGTCTCCAGGAAACGGAACACGTCGGCCTCGACCGCGCGTACCTGGGCGCCATTGGCCAGGGCGTGGGCCTCGATTCGGGTCACGGCACGTGACGAGCTGTCCACCGCGGTGACCTCACTGGCCCCTGCCCTCGCGGCCTGCAAGGCGAAGCCACCGGCGTAGGCATAGCAGTCGAGCATGCGAAGACCGGGCCGGGCCGCCGCGAGTTGGCCCACCCGCACGCGGCTGGGGCGTTGGTCCAGGAACATGCCGGTCTTCTGTCCCACCAGGGGTTCGACCTCGAAGCGCAGGCCGTCCTCCAAGCAGGGCACCAGACTGCGTGCCTGACCGCGTGCCACGCGATTCTGGGCCACGAAGCCCTCCACGTCGGCATAGGTGCTGGCCGCGACCTCGAAGAGGCTCTGAGGCTTGCAGGTGGCCTCGATGGCGTCGAAGATCATCTCGCGACGCAGGGCCAGGCCCAGGGTCGAGATCTGCACGACCGCGCCATCGCCCAGCACATCCACCACCAGACCGGGCAAGCCATCGCCCTCGCTGTTGACCAAGCGGTACGCCGTGGTCTCCGTGCTGGGCAGCGGCAAGCGAGCGCGCAGAGTTTGCGCCTCGCGCAGCCGGGCTTGGAAGAATGCTGCGTCGATGGCTTCATCCTTTCGTGTCAAAAGGCGAATCGGGATTTGCGAACGCGGGTTGAAGAGGCCGCGACCGATGAAGCGACCGTCGTGGTCGTGCAGGGAAAGAACGTCGCCCGGCTCGGCGTCGCCTTCCACCCGGTCCAAGGCATTGGCATAGACCCAGGGATGGCCAAACCAAAGGGGGCGGGCCTTGCCGCGATGGAGGACGGCCTTGGCGCTGGAATCGCGCCCTTGGCCATTGGGCGCGGAAGACGGCTCAAGATTCGTTGCTCGCTTGCGGGACATCGACGCATTATAAGCTCCCATGTTCCCGACGCCTCCCATACTGCTCATGCTCGGGCTGTTGGCTCAGGCCGAGACCGCGCCAGCCGAGGCGGTTCAGCCCCCACCCTCGGCGCCCTCGCCCGAGGTGGCTCCCAGCCCGGTCGTTCCCGCCCCACCCCCTCCCGCCGAGCCCGTGCCGGATTCTCCCGTCAAGATCGGCCTTCGCGCGGGCGCCGAGTTCCGCCTGTCGGCGGACATCACGCCCAAGGTCGGCTACGCCTTCAGCCCGTACCTGCAGTATGAGTTCGTACAGCTCGGCCAGCGGCTCGGCCTAGCCGCGCGGGGCCAGTTCACCTTCAGCCGCTTCTCCAAGCCGGTCACCATAGAAGAAGACCGGAGTCGGGGCATCAACGAGGATTATGAGGACATCCGAACCCTATCCATCTATGACTTCGCCGGCCTGGCTGTCGCGAACCTGCGGCTGGGGCCGGTCTTGCCCTGGGTGGGCGCGGGGCTCGGGCTGACCATCGCCAACTTCAGCAGCCGCGAATCCCAATATCTCCCTGGGGACTGGGGCCGTACCCGCATGGCGGTGGTGGGCGCCGTCGGCGTGGACGTGAGGGTCAAGGGCCACCTGCAGATCGGTGTTCACGCCGAGTATCGCGGAGTCGTGAATCAACCCAAGTTCACCCTGGCCAGCGGCGCGTCCGTGACCCCGCTGGGCGACCGCCTGGGCGTCCAGGCCGCCCTCTCGTACCAATTCTGATGGGTGTGACGCCGCTCTTCGAACGACGCCTGCTGATTCTGGCCGGCAAAGGGGGCACGGGACGAACCACCGTGGCGGCGGCCCTGGCGCGCGCCGCGGTCCGCGCCGGCAAGCGCGTGCTGCTGGCCCAAACCAACGCCCCTCCTCGACTGGCCCATTTGCTGGGATGCCCCGACGCCATAGGCTCGGACATCGTGGCGGTAGGCGAGCGTCTGTGGGCGGTCAACATGAACCAGCGCTCGGCCCAACGCGAATACATCCTCAAGGTGTTGCGCTACGAGACCGTGTATCGCGCGCTCTTCGAGAACCGGGCCATGCGCGGCTTTCTGGGCGCCATGCCCGGCCTGGAGGCCTGGGCTATGCTGGGCAAGACGTGGTGGCACACGACCGAACGCGAGGGCGGCCGCTTCAAGTACGACCTGGTCATTCTCGACGGCCCCGGGTCGGGACACATTCTGACCATGTTGCGCGTTCCGGCCGCGGTCCAGTTGGCCATGCCCATGGGCCCCTTGGCCCGTTCCGCGCAAGCCGCCCGGGCCCTGCTCTCCGATCCCGAGCGATCGGCCATGGTCATCGTGACATTGGCCGAGGAACTGCCAGCGCGCGAGACCGTGTTCTTGGCGCGCGAGGTGCGAGGGCCGCTGGGCATTCCCTTGGGGCCTCTCATCGTGAACGCCATGCCCCCCCAGGACGCGGGCCGACCGGAGCTTCACGAGGTCCTGGAACGCGTGGAGCCCGCGACCGCCAGTGCAGGCCTGGCTTCGACGCTGGAAGGGGCGGCGATCCTGACGGCCCGGCACAGCGATGCCGAGCGCATCGTCGAGAACCTGGCCCGCGATCCCGGGCTGCCGATGGTTCAGCTCCCGCGCATGCCGACCAATGATCTGGGACCCGCGGAGATCGAACAGCTCTCACGTCTGCTGGACCGCGACGTCTTGTCCAGAGCTCTTTCGTGAGTCGATAGAGAAACGCCCCAAGACCTCGTCGATCTTGGGGCGTGTGAGTGTGGGCTAGCCTTCGATGAAGCTCTTCAGGCGCTTGCTGCGCGAGGGGTGGCGCAGCTTGCGCAAGGCCTTGGCCTCGATCTGCCGGATGCGCTCGCGCGTGACCTCGAAGTCTTGACCCACCTCTTCCAGGGTGTGGTCGGACTTCTCGCCGATGCCGAAGCGCATGCGCAGCACCTTCTCCTCGCGCGGGGTCAGGGTGGCCAGCACCTTGCGGGTCTGGTCGGCCAGGTTCATCGAGATGACCGCGTCCGAGGGCGAGATCACGCTCTTGTCCTCGATGAAATCGCCCAGGTGTGAGTCTTCCTCCTCGCCGATGGGGGTCTCGAGCGAGATGGGCTCC
>CAZHUY010000157.1:1026-14204 GCA_964535465.1 uncultured Myxococcales bacterium | reverse complement strand
ACAAAATTGCCTATGCTGCTATGCGTGGCGGCTCAAATCGATTACGGACAGGTGCGCCCAAATGGAGCGAAGAGGGAATCCCAGAAGGGAAGCCTCGCGGCTGGATTCGAGGATGAGCAGGTGACGAAACTGCCACTCGAACGCAGTGAAGGGCACGGCCACCAGCACCCCCCCCGACCGCAACCCAGGCCGCCTCGCGGAGGTTTCTTCGCCATCCTTCGCGCGTGGTGGAAAGGAATGGCGCCACCATGGCCAGGGCGATGGCATAAAGAGCACTACCCTTGACCACCACCGCCAGCGCGGCGGCCGCACCTGCGAGCACCCAGGAAGAACGCCGACGCCGCTGGTCGCTGGCGGCTACCCAGGTCAGGGTGACGAAGAAAAGCTGGGAGTTTTCGCAAAAAGCGACCCGGGACAAGCCAAAGAGCACCGGCTGGGTCGCGACGATCGCAGCGGCAAGCGTGGCCACCTTGGGCCTCGCACGCAGGCACCAGGCCACCAATCCCACGGTCATGACCGATGCGAACGCTCCCACAATCCTCGTGCTCCAGAACGAGACACCGAAAAGGGCGTAGCTGAGTCGCAGGAGAAAGGTGTGCAAGGGGCAAAGAACGAGGGCGACGTTGTGCTCGTCAAGGCTCCACTGCCCGAAGACGGCATGGTTGCGAGCAGCCTGGGAATACCAGCCCTCATCGGTCAAGAAGGCGGTGGAGAGCATCCCCGAAGGATCCGCGTCCAGTCGCACCAAACGAGCGAAAGCGAACAGGAAGGTCAACAGACCCAAACCCCACATTCCCCAGCGCACCGGGCGGGAAGGATCTGTTCGGCTATCTGAGGCGGTCAACACGGCGGGCGAGTCTACGCCGAAGTCATGTCGAACAGGAGTCTTGTGACGATGCCTCGCCCCACGCTCGAGACGTGCTTCATCCACCCATTTGCCGTCCATTCGCGTCCAGCGGAGGGTCTCCGCAGGCTCTTGCGCTTGTCCACGAGATTGGACTAGGTTTAGGCCTTGTCGCGCATCAACGGAGTCTCGATAGTCGTTCCGGCCTACAATGGCTCGCGCTGGATAGCCGGTTCGATTCGCAGCCTGTTGGCACAAGACACCCCTGTGCCTCTCGAAGTGGTCGTGGTCGACGATGTCTCAACCGACGACACCGTCGAGGTCGTCAAGCGCGTGGGGGATCCCAGGGTTCGCTTGGTCAAGTCGGAACGCAATCGAGGCGTGGCGGGCGCGCGCAACCTGGGCGTGCAGGAAGCGCTTTACGACTGGGTGGCGTTCAATGATCAAGATGACATCTGGCTCCCTCACAAGCTGAGGAAGCAGGTGGACCTGCTCGAAAAACATCATGAGTTCGACGGAGTCGCCGGAGGAGCGGGACGGCTGGCGCGCGATGGTCAGAGCCAATGGAGCGCGCGTTTCCTCTTCTGGCAATGGACGCCAGTGCACGTGCTGCATCCGAAGTGCGCGCCGGCCTATGATCCCCGATCGGATGGGGCGACCTACCTGCAGACCCTTCTGGTCGCGAAACAGGCCATAAAGAGGGCCGGCGGTTTTCGAGAGAAGCTGCCGTTGAGCGACGATCTGGACCTGTTCATGAAGTTGGCAGACGTCTCCAAGCTCGCGTGCCTGGAGGAGCCGCTCTTTCTTTACCGGCTTGGCCAAGACAATCAGACCGCGCCAGACAAGGCCGACGCCGTGAAGTTCCTGGCGGCGCACGCCTACTATGCCGCCGCCATGGACGCGCGAAAGCAGGGGATGGCCGAACCTGATCCGACGGACTTCTTCTCTCGCTTCTCACCTCCCCACAGCGAGATAGAGGAATTCCGCGTAAGACAAGGCATGAGGAACGTCAACACGAGGTGGGTCAACGAGGGCGCCACGGCGGCCGTTCGCGAGATTGTCCGGCAGGTGGTCCGCGACCCCAAACGCTTCTCGGTTTTTTTCAGCAAGCGCCTCTCTTGGTGGCTGAAGCGCGACCGCCAAGAGCGTGTCTGAAAAGCTTGGAGGGCGGCCGTAGAGCTAGCTTCCCCTCTCCCAAGCGAGGGCTCCTTCGGATGGAAGGGAGGACGGTCTCGGAAACCGGGTCTATACAAGCGAAAGGCGGGACCGGCTCCCTGGAGCCTCGCTTGACTTCCCCGAAGCACCATGCGACACATGGCGTTTACTTTTCGCGCCAGGTAACGTTTGAGATGTGCGAATCGCCGGTCGACACCCTATCTCGGTGTTCTTGCGAGCCACGACCCGAAGTGGAGGAGAGGGCCGCTTCCCCCCCAGAGGGTGACCGAGGGTGACTGGACACTTGACGTCGCGCACTCAGGGCCTGTCACGTTCGAGAGCCTTAGCGACTACCTCCGATTCGTAGCACGAGAACTCACCAGCCGAGGGTTCGGAACCACCCCGGACACACAAGGCCAAACCTCTTGAGTCCCAGGATCGCAACCAATGGATAGCGCCGCCACCGACCAAGACTCACAAAACACGGACTCCACGAAATCCGATTGGCTGGAATCGCTCCTGCAACTCGCCACGCACGAGCTCTATCGCAGCAACGCCTTCCGGATGACTGCCTTGCCCGTTCACGCCAGCTCTCGCGACATCTCAAGGCAGGCAGACAAGATCAAGATGGCGCAAAGCCTCGGTCTGGCTGCCCAATCGCAAAGAGCGATCTTCGCGCTGGATCCTCCGCCCGACGGTGACGCTTTGCGCGAAGCGGTTCAGCACCTCGGCAATCCCGAGCAGCGTCTCTTCCATGAACTCTTCTGGCTGTGGCCCCTCGACGAGCGTGTCGGCCAACCCGATCCCGCCCTCACCTTGCTGGCCCAGGGCGAGCTTGCCCAGGCGGAGAAGCTGTGGCGAGCGATCGACACGAAATCGCCGGCCTTCCCCGCGGCCCTGCACAATCTGGCGGTGTTCCACCACCTGCAGGCGTTGGACGAGGAGCACAAGGCTATCGCGGACGAGAGCGACAGCGAGAACGCCGAGGCGGGGCCGCAGTGGGAGGCCGCACTGGCCGCCTGGGAGGGCGTGCTGGATCGGGAAGGGGTATGGGACCGCCTGACCACACGCATGCGTGCCCTCGAGGATCCGCGGGTTACGGTCAACACCATCCGACGGATTCGCAAGACGCTGCCGCTGGCCTTGGTGATGATCAACGCCCGGCTGGCCGTGCGCTGTGCACAGGCTGGACTGATTGGCAGAGCCGTCCGACACCGCCGTCTGATCGAATGCTGGCGCAAGCCGCCGGAGGGACGGGCGGGGCTGCCGCGTTCGGTGGTCAACGAAGCGGTACGACGGGCGGTGGCCTCGGTGCAGAAGCGCATCACCGCCCTGTGCTCCGCGGCGGACAGCAGCGCCGACGCCGACCCGGTGCACGCGGACCAGGCCGCGTCGACCTTGCTCGCGGATGCCAACCAACTTCTCGTGGTTCTGGACGCAACGGTGCCCGAAGGCTGCATGCACGGCGAGGTTGCACATGATGAGGTCGCGAAGGCCGCGTTGTCCTGCCAGATCAGCTACGGCAACAAGACCCAGGACTGGAAGACCTCGGCCAGGATCCTCCGCGAGGCCGAAAAGGTCGCCGCCTCGGATCAGGTGCGCAGCCAGATCCAGCAGAACATCGACATAGTCGAGAAGAATGAAAAGAGCGGTGCACAGTGGTGTGCCCCTGGCTATTTCCAGCTACCCGGTCCGGTGCTGGCCATCCTGGACAAGGCGCGGTCCGACATCGATGCCAAGCAGTTCGAGACGGCGATTCCAGCGATTACGAATCTCTACACCGGCCGAGCCGGCGTCCAGCTGACTCCCGAGCAACGCGAGATCGTGCTCACGGCCATGGCCTGTGCCTTCAACCGGCGCGGACTTCACGTCTTCAACGATGCCATGCAGGAGTACAACAGCACGCCCTCGTACGTCCGCAGGAAGCTCGCCGAGCGCGCCGGTGCTGGCCAGATCGATCAAATGACCATGCTCGCCGCCAACATGGGAGGTTCGGTCGAGTCATGGATGACCATTCATTGCATGGCCTGCGGCCGCTTGATAACAGAGCGGTTCTGTCGGCTGCAGATCAACTCGGTCAAGGCGATCATCTGCACTAGCTGCAATGCCGAGGACGACCGCGACCTGGATCGACAGAAGAAGGAGCTGCGCAACAAGATTCGCACCGCCGTAGAGGATTCGCTGCTGGCGCATGATCTCATGCCCCAGGACCCGGCCTTCAAGAAGAATCTCAATGACTTGCGGGAGGTCACGGGCAAGCTGGGTGGCGTCTCCTTCCCATCCGTGAACAGCGTCAGAGCCAAGCATGGACTGCCGGCCCGAGCAGAAGCTTCGAAGCCTTTCCGCGCCGAGGCCAATCCGACGCCGACCACGGATGGGGATGTGCCCAAGCCAACTCCGAAGAAGAGCCGCGTGCCCATAGCCCTCGCCAGCGTGCTCGTTGGGCTCGGTATTGTGGGGTTCCTCATCGGCTCGCGTTCTTCGGATGACGGACGGCCAACTGTCGAGAAGACGGAGTCACCCTCGCGAAATGATGAGGACCGGGCCAAGGCCGCCGCGCCTGCGCCTATCGTCCTGGAATCCCAAAGGCACGACATGGATCTCGGCTCGGCGCCGCAGATCGGCGGCACGAATCCCAAGCTCACGTTGGTCTGGTTCGCGGATTTCCAGTGTCCCTTCTCTGCGCGTGCCAAGGACGCCCTTGAGGCCCTGCAACACCGTTATGGGCAAGACCTGCGCATCGCTTTCCGGCACTTCCCCTTGCCCTTTCACACGAACGCCTTCCCGGCGGCTCTCGCCGCCGTGGCTGCCGGCGAGCAGGGCCAGTTCTGGCTCATGCACGACGTGCTGTTCGACAACCAGAAGTCCCTTGGGCAAGACGATCTGGTGCGCTATGCGCGCCGGATCGGTCTTGACATGAGGAAGTTCAAGGCCGCGCTCAATTCTGCGAAAACCAAGGCGGTTGTCCGGGCCGACATCAAGATGGCGAAAGGTCTGGGCATCACCGGCACCCCATCGTTCCTCCTCAATGGCCGAAAGTTCTCGGGGGCGCATCCGCTCGCGAGCTTCGAGGCTGTCTTCGACGAAGAACTCAAGCGGGTGGACGCGACCGCAGGGGGAATACCGGGGAAACGCGCGCCCAGTCCGCGCGCCAAGTCGGATTCACACGGGACTGACTCAAAGCCGCGCGCGGGAGTAGACGGGACCAGAACGCTCCCGGACTTGAGCGGCGGGCGCGCAGACCGTCCTGGCTCGTCATCGAAGTCCGAGCGCAAGGCAACGACTGGTTCAAAGCTCAAGAATTTGGCCAAGCCGGCGGATCACGGACTGATCACCGAGTTCTGATCGCAGGATGGAAAGGAACAGCTCCTTGCTCTTCTCTCAGGGCAAACTCAAACCTTGTGTGGCCGCCTGCCTCTTCGCGGCACAACTGTTTTCGACGCCCGTGTGGGGCAGGGGGCGTGGGAAATCCGGTGACGATGCTCCATTGGGTGATTCGGAGGCGGAAGTCTCCGCAAGAGCCAAGGCCCTGTTCGAGGAAGGCGTGAAGCACACGGCGCAGGGAAAGAAGGATCTGGCGCTTAGAGAGTTCCTGGCCGCCAAGGCCATGGGCGTTCAACGCAAGAGCATCGAGATCAACATCGCGCGCCTCTACAAAGAGATGGGTCCGGTGGATTCGGCGATCAAGGCCTATGCAGAGGTCATCCAGACCTACGGAGGCCTAGCCGCGCCTCCCGGCCAGGAGCTCAAGCCAGAGGAACTCGAGGAAGCCGAGAATGGAATTGTGAGTTCCTGCTCAAGGCTGCTCGAAGACAGAACGCCTCATCAGGCTCTTGCGACCTTGGCCGAGGCTGCAAAGATGGTCGGGAGCAGGACGGCCAAGGCCACGCTTCGTCTGTACACCGGACAGGCCTATCTGGCTCTTCAGGAATTCGAGTTGGCCTTTCGTGAGCTCAGCGGCCTCGACAAATGGGCGCTGACGGAGGAGCAAAGGAAGCGGACGTCCGCCTATCTCGCGGACATCGAGATGCGCACCGGCGTGCTCAGGGGCAGGGTCAGTCCGTCCGGTACGAAGGTCAAGATCTGGGGCACGGGCGAGGTACCGAAGGAGATCGAACTGTCTCAGTTCGAGGAAGGAGTGCACGAGCGCCCCGGGCAGTATCGAATTGAGTTCTCCAAAGAGGGCTATTCGGCCGAATCACGATTCGTCGAGATCCGCCGGGGTGACTCGACGAACCTTGACGTGATCCTCACGCGTGCAGCAACGTCCGTCTACGCCCCAGCCAATCCGGAGTCCAGCAGCGACACCCTACCGAAAGCCCAGCCCTATTCCTATGGCTCGAGTGGTTTCGGACGGTCCGACCCCACCGTGCACAATCACGATGGCTTCTACGCGCGTATGTCCATGGGTGTTGGCTACGCCTTCGATTCCCTCAGCGGGACGGACAAGGATCGGTCCAAGATGGATGGGGTCAAGGTGCATGGATTGTGCATACAAGTGATGGACTTCGCCTTTGGCTGGTCCCTCGGCACGGTCGTTCTTGGCCTCGATATAGGTGTTCTCGCCATGCCAACCTCGACGCTGATGACCAGTGGTGACTACGAACGTAAGGAGTACGAACATGGATACGTGTTCTTTGGTCCGTTTGTCGATTACTACCCGGATCCGCGAAAAGGAACCCACTTTGGCGCGGGCTTCGGCATGGCTGGCCCCATGGTCACGGATCCCGACGGGGGGAGCAGCGGCGATTCCGAGTCGGATGCCGGAATGGGTATCAAGCTGATGATGGGGTACGACTTCTGGGTAGGCCAACAGTGGAGTCTCGGGCTCACCGCGAGTCTCCTTTATATTCGCGGCAACGATGACTTCCGCGCTCATCACTCGGCCGTCATTCCGAGTGCACTGCTGTCCATCCTCTACCACTGATGCGGTTCACGGCAACCATGCGTGGTGATCGTTGGAAGCGACGAGCGGACGAAGACCTCACCAGTGTCCTTGTCACGTTTCAGAACGCTCGCGACTATATCTGCTTGGCCATGACTCTCGAATCTCGACATCGGGCGCCACCCCATACCCCCTGCGGTCTGCGCATGCCGAGGGAGGCTTGTGGATGAGTATCCTCGCGTCGCTTCGACAGCTACGGTTCCCCCGCGCCATTCGCATCGCCCCTCCGATTTGGCCCGAGGAGAGTTGGGACGCCATCGAGAAGTTGGCGGCAGCCCTGAAGGCACCGGCAACCGAGAGCCCCAAGGACATCGTCACGGTCGCCCTTGCCCAGCCAGCCGTGCTGGCCCAACTGGCCACCGGGCTTTGGCGTCTGCGCCAGAAGATGGTCGAGCCCGGCACCGATCGACCGCAGGAGGAGATGCGTAAGGCTTTCCGCCACTTTCAATCGATCTGGGATCTGCTGACGGAATCCGGCGTGCAGATCCAGGACCACACCAACACACCGTTCGACGCCGGGTTGTCGCTCAAGGTTCTGACCTATCAACCCACACCCGGTCTGACACGCGAGCGGGTGATCGAGACCGTCAAACCCAGCGTCTACCACGACGGACGCGCCATCCAGATGGGCGAAGTGATCGTGGGCACTCCAGAGAAACCGCGAACTCAGGGAAACACGCAAGGAGGTCCTCAGTGAACCGTCAGACCATCGACTATGGAATCGACCTTGGAACCACCAACAGCGCGATCGCCGTGCTCAACGGCACGGAGGTTCAGATTATCAAAAGCGCGACCAGCGAGGTGCAGATGGACTACACGCCCTCGGCGGTCTGGTTCGATCACCGTGGCCGGATCAAGGTCGGACGGGTGGCCAGGGAACGGCTTTCCGAGGACCCGGAGAACGTAGCGACTGAGTTCAAGCTCAAGATGGGCACCAACTACGAGTACGCCTTCCCCCATGCCCCTAACAAGATGACACCCGAGGCGCTATCGGCCGAGGTGCTCAAAGATCTCCGCAACGATGCCAAGGTCGCGATGACCGAAACGGTCGAGGCCGCGGTCATCACAGTGCCGGCTGCCTTCGAGCTGCCTCAATGCGCGGCCACCACACGGGCCGCCGAGGCGGCGGGTTTCACCACGTCTCGCCTCCTGCAGGAGCCGTCGGCCGCCGCGCTGGCTTACGGCTTTCAATCCGAGTCGGACAACGTGTTCTGGTTGGTCTACGACCTGGGTGGCGGAACCTTCGACGCCGCCGTGGTCAGGGTGCGCGATGGCGAGATCTCCGTGGTCAACCACGAGGGCGATAACCATCTCGGCGGCAAGTTTCTGGACTGGGAGATCGTGGATCGCCTGCTCATCCCCGCCGTGGTCAAGCAACACCAGCTCGAGTACTTCGAGCGCAACAACGTGGAATGGCGAGCGGCCATCGCCCTGCTCAAGTATCACGCCGAGATCGCCAAGATTCGTCTGTCTGGAACACCCGAGCAGGAGATCGAGATCGAGGGCTTGCGCAACGCCGATCGGAGCCGCACCTTCGACTTCAATTTCACTCTGCGTCGTGCGGATGTGGAGAGGCTCTTCGACCCGTACATCGACCGCACCATCCGCCTCTGTCGCAAGGCCCTCGAGGCGAAGAACCTGTCCCCCGACAAGATTTCCAAGCTGTTGTTGGTGGGGGGACCAACTCTCACGCCCTACCTCAGGGAACGGCTCAAGGACCCCAAGAACGGGCTGGGCATACCGCTCGACTTCCGGGTGGATCCACTGACCGTGGTGGCGCGCGGGGCGGCCATCTTCGCGGGAACCCAGCGATTCGAAAGCCAGAAGGGCCCAAGCGTTTCCGTGCCGGCGGGAGCGTACTCGCTCGACCTGCAATACAGCTCGATGGGGACCGATCCCGAGCCGCCCGTGGGGGGCCGGTTGCAGCCGAGACAGGGGGAATCGCTGGCCGGCTTCACCATCGAGTTCGTCAACAAGGATGCGCAACCGACGTGGCGCAGCGGCAAGGTCGGCTTGTCGGCCGAGGGCGTCTTCATGACCCAGCTTTGGGCCGAGAAGGGCAAGGCCAGCACCTATTTCATCGAGCTGAGGGACGGCAAAGGCGACCCGTGCGCGACCGATCCAGACCGGATCACCTACACCTTCGGCGCCGTCTTCAAGGCCCCACCGCTCATCAAGTCGTTGAGCGTGGCGCTGGCCAACAATCAGACAGCGCGCTTCCTCGAAAAGGGGATCGAGCTTCCGGCCAAGAAGCGCGAGATCCTGTACGCCGCCGTCGAGGTACGCCCGGGCGAGAAGAAGGACATGCTGCGCATCCCGCTCATGGAAGGCGAGCATGAACGCGCCGACCGCAACCAGGAAATCGGGACATTGATTATCCAAGGCGAGAATGTTACGCGTCCGCTGACCGCGGGCAGCGAGATCGAGGTTCTGGTCGACATCGACGAGTCTCGCAACATCCGCTTCAAGGCATACGTTCCCATCCTCGATGAGGAGTTCGAGGCCAAGATCGATTACGACAGCTATCATCAGCAGGCTCGCGATCCGGCGAAGCTGCAGCACCAGATCGCGGCGGAGCGCAGGCGTCTGGAAGAAGCGCGCGGCAAGGCGCAGCAGCAGGGTGTCAAGAAGGCGCAGGACCTGGCCCAGAAGATCGACAGCGAGAGGACCCTGGTGGAGGCCGAACAAGCGGCGGAGAAGGCCAAGAACGAAGCCGACGAGGCCGACCGATGCGAGCAGCGCCTGCTCGAGCTGCGCGCGGCGGTGGATCAAGTCGAGGACGCCCTGGCCTGGCCGCAGCTGGTGGCTGAGGCTGAGAAGGAGCTGGAGACCGAGCGTCGCATCCTGAACACGTCGGAATTCAAGGCCACCTCCGAGGAGAAGGAACAGTTCAGCACTCTGGAACAGGAGCTGAGGCAGGCCATCGAGAACCGCGATGCCGACATGGTTCGCCGCCAGACCTCGGAGCTGGACCGGCTGGGCGCACGCATCGTGCTCCGCCAACCGGCATGGTGGGTGAACCAGCTCGAACGCTTGGCGCCCAGGGTGTCGCAGACCACCGATCCGGCCCAGGCCCAGAAGTTCGTCGATCTGGCCCGTCGAGCGATCAACAACGACGACATCGAAGGTCTGCGCGCGGCCGTGCGGCAGCTTATCTCCTTGTTGCCCTCCGGTGACGCCGAACAGGCGCAGATGCTCAAGTCCGGCGTGACGAAATGAGCGTGTCGTCGGCCTCTCCCGCCTCCCCGGTCTCGAAGACCGTGCGGGCGGCGGGGGAGCCGCCGTTCGAGCGCCTGCTCGGACAACTGGCGCACGCGCGGGCAGCCACGCACGCGCGTGCCGGATGTTACGCCGAAGCCCGTTCGGCGCTGGCAGCCGGGACGGAATCTGTCGAGAAACTGGATCTCACCGCGCGCATCGCCGCGCAACAGGGCCGAAAGGAAGAGGCGCGTTCTCAGTGGCAACGTGTCCTGGTGCTGCAGCCGGAACACGCGGGGGCACAGGCAGGTCTGGACTGGATCTCGGGACAAGAACCTTCCCCAAGAAAGGGTTGGCTTTTCCCCATTCTGCTCACCCTCGGCATGACCGCAGGCCTCTTGCTCTCGTTTCTGGCGCTTCAACGCCAGACCATGGAATCTCAGGCATCCTTGTCGCGGCGGCTGCAGGAAAGCGAAGAGCGCCTGGCCCAACGTCTGACGGCTCTGACAAACAAGCCCTCGGTCGCCGTGCTCACACCGCCTTCCCCTGCCGAGCAAGAAGAACCGAGGCTCCTGACCCAAGTGCGCGCCGCGCTCGATGATGGAAGCCTGGCGGTGCACGCCAGCGGCGACGCGCTCGTCGTGGCCATACCGAACGGCCTGTTTCGTCGCGGAACGGTGTTCCACCCTGGGGCCAAGGACCAACTCGTGGCCCTCGCCGCGCGACTGGAGCCCTTTGCGGCCGCACTCCGCATGGAGGTCCTGGGGTCTACCGATGCCCGGCCTCTGCCCGAGGGCCATCGACTTCAGGACAATCAGTCCCTGGCGTTGCAGCGGGCCGTGGCCGCGGGCCGACAGCTCGCGCCCGCGCTGCACTTGCCTCTCTCGGCGCTTTCCTTCGGCGTGTGGCCAGCCGGTGCCAACAGGCTGCCCCCCAACGACGTTCGCAATCGCACGGTCGTGCTGCGCATACGCTCGACCAATCCTGCAGATGGCCAATAGGTCTTGATTCGTATTCAAGGAAAGGAATGTCACCTTTGATCTTCGAGCGACTAACACTCCAGATGGCTTTGATCGCTGGTCTCTTGACGACCCACCTGTTTACGACGCCCGCATTTGGGGCAGGACCGGGAAACCCTGGCAGCGATAACCAACGGACCGGAACGGACAGAGAGAGCGCCGCAGCGGCCAAGACGCTGTTCGAGGAAGGGGTGAGGCATACCGCGGAGGGCAAGTTCGACCTTGCCTTGAAGAAGTTCCTTGCGGCCAAGGCCATGGGGGTCCCGCGCAAGAGTATCCAAATGAACATCGCACGCCTGTACAAGACCATGGGACAGATGGACCTGGCCATCACGGCCTACACCGAGCTCATCACGACTTTCGGAGGCGAGGCGGCCCCCTCCGGTCAGGAGCTCAAGCCGGGGGAGCTCGATGATGTCGAGCGAGAGATCGCAGACTGCTGCGGAAAACCGCTCGACAGTTCAAACCCCGACCGCGCTCTCCACGTGTTGACCGAGGCGGAAAAGGTGGTCCGGAGCAGGACGGTCAAGGCCACGATTCGGCTGCACATCGGACGTGCCTATCTGGCCCGTCAGGACTTTGAGCTGGCTTTTCGCGTGTTCAAGGATCTCCAGTTCTGGGGCTTGGCCGAGATCCAAAGGAAGGAGGTTGATGCCTCTCTCGCGGAGATACAGAGAAGCAGTGGGGTGCTGAAAGGATGGGTCAGAACGGATGTCATTGGGAGTATGAAGGGGACGATCCGGATCCAAGGGGCGAGCCAGGAAGCAAAGACGATCGATAGGGCCCAGTTTTCAGGATACGACGGAGTGCACGAGCGTCCAGGGAAGTACCGAATCGAGTTTTCCGAGGAGGGCTATGTCACGGAAACCCGAGACATCGAAATTCGCAGCGGTGAGGTGACGAGCGTCGGAGTCATTCTCCGGACTCCACTGGAACACGCCCTCGCCTCAGCTCAACAGAAGCCCAAGAGCAGCACAACACCCTATCGCTCTGGCGAATCGGACTCGGGTATTCGCAACCACGATGGCTTCTACATGCGCCTCTCGCTTGGAGTGGGCAGGACGTACACCTCCTTGGGGGGGGAAGGACAGTCGACGTCAATGCGTGGGGGGGTGACTCCTCTCGACTTCGCCTTTGGCTGGTCGACCGGACCGGTCATTCTTGGTCTTTCCCTGGGCTTCAACTTCGTGACCAACGCGAAGGTCTCGACGGCGGAGGGATACGAGAAGAGCAACTACCGTTACGGGTACACCTTCTTCGGCGGATTCCTCGACTACTATCCCAACCCACGCGGGGGACTGCACTTTGGCACTGCCCTCGGAATGGCCATCATCGCGGCCAACCCAGAGGAACGATACGAGGAAGCCGAGGGATCTCCCCCTGGCATCGCGCTGAGTGCCTCCACCGGATACGACATCTGGATCAGCGACGAATGGAGTCTAGGCGCCACGGTCAGATGTCTGTACATCCGCGGCCAGGATGACTACAAGCACACACACTCCGCACTCATCCCAGGTGTTCTCTTCTCGTTCCTGTACGACTAGCCCAGAATCGGACAAGCAATAGCTAGCCGCCCTTGGGGAATTTCTCGTAGGTGGCGGCGAGCTTGTCCTGAAGCTGGGCCAACATCCCCTTTCCGGGCGCGGGCTGTGGGCTCGCGCTCGCGACCTCGGCCGGCGTGCCCACGATGACCTCGCCCATTTGGATGAGACGCCCCTGGTAGTAAACGCTGGGCTTGATGGTTTCGACGACGGTTTCGTGGGCAAGATCGGGCGTGGGTTGATAGGCCAGCACACTGAGGCCTAGGCCGCTCTCGAAGCGGGCGCCGGTGTGATGCTGGATCTGCACCCCTGCCTGGACGACCACATCCCATGTGGAGTCGAGGTGGCGAAAGAGCTTGGCCACTTCGGGCAAGGGCTCGTCGGTTCCAGGACGCACCATCTTCTGTCGTAGCCGCCATAGCCCGGTCGCCAGTTGGGCGATGACCTGGGGGCGTGCAAACGGCTCCGCGGCCGGG
>CAZHUY010000157.1:0-1016 GCA_964535465.1 uncultured Myxococcales bacterium | reverse complement strand
GTGGAAACAGGGGACGCGGATGCTTCGCCGAGCTGTGCGCTCGGGTTGGCTGCTGGCAGGGCCCGACGCCCGCGCGGCTGTCTATTCTTCTTTCTTTTCATGCTGAACTCGCTCCCCGATCATCTCTTCACGATGCAATTGGAGATCCCACAACGCCAGAGCCTCAGTTGCTGGGCATAATCCTCGCGCAAGGGCGGCCATTGGTTGAGCGCCTCCTCGAGCAGATCGGCGGCCTCGCCCAATTTGCCCCCGTTCTTCGCCAGGGCGATGGCCTCGGTGACGAGTGAACGGGCCCGATCCTCATCCGGCATGGAGCGCGCCCCCAACACGTTCTTGTCCACTTCGGAAAAGGCGCCAATCGCGCCCTCGGGCGGTGGCGCATGCTCCCGGATGGCGTTGAGGCTGGCCAGCAGGGCGCTCGCATTGGCGAAGCGGGTGCTCGGATCGACGGCCAGGGCCCGCAGGAGCAACTGGTCGATGCGGGCGTCGACCTGGGCATTGAGCCGGCTGGGGGGCACGAAGGGCAGCTCGAAGCGTTCCATGCCGCCGTTGGCACTGCCGAACGGCAACCGGTCCGTGAGCAGAAGATAGAGCGTCGTTCCGAGAGCCCAGACGTCGCCGGCCATGGAATCGGCCCTCAAGTCGCGCAGGGCTTCGGGCGCCTTGAAGTCGATGGTCCCTCTGGTCGTGGCCAGCATGGTCAGCGTGTTGATCTTTCGTGCCAGCCCGAAATCCCCCACGCGTACCCGCAGGCCCGCGTTGTCGTAACCGATCAGGATATTCTGGGGCTTGATGTCGCGGTGGACGAACCCTTGCCCGTGCGCCAGCGACAGCCCCTGGCAGACTTGGCCGATGATGTCCAACGCCGTGTCGGTGGGTACGTAGCGACTGCCGTGATTCTTCCAGAAGCTCTCCAAGCTGCCGCCCGCCACGTACTCCATGGTGAAGAAGCCGCAACGACCGCGCGGAGTCTCGACGATGTCGGCGTCGAACACCCGGACGATGTTGGGATGGCC
>CAZHUY010000156.1:0-14310 GCA_964535465.1 uncultured Myxococcales bacterium | reverse complement strand
GGAGGCTGACAGCGCCATCATCAAGCTGGCCAATCAGATCATCATCGATGCTTTTCAGCGGGGTGCGTCCGATATTCACATCGAGCCCTACGGCAAGGAAGACAACACCCGCATCCGTTTCCGCATCGACGGCGACTGCGTCCGCTACCAGGACATTCCCCCGGCCTTCCGCCACCCCTTGGTGGCGCGCTTCAAGATCATGGCCAAGCTCGACATCTCCGAGCGGCGCAAACCCCAGGACGGCAAGATCAAGTTCCGCATGCGCGACCGCACCATCGAGTTGCGCGTAGCCACCCTGCCCACCGTCAACGGCAACGAAGACGTGGTCATGCGTATCCTGGCGGCCTCCAAGCCCATCCCCCTGGACGAGATGGGCATGAGCGAACGCAACCTGGAACAGTTGAAGGTCCTGCTGGCCAAACCCTATGGCCTGGTCCTGTGCGTGGGCCCCACCGGTTCCGGCAAGACCACGACCCTGCACTCGGCCTTGGGCAGCATCAACACAACGGACATGAAAATCTGGACCGCCGAGGATCCGGTGGAAATCACGCAGGCGGGTTTGCGCCAGGTGCAGGTGCAGCCCAAGATCGGCCTGGATTTCGCCTCGGCCATGCGTGCCTTCCTGCGCGCCGATCCTGACGTCATCATGGTCGGCGAAATGCGTGACAAGGAGACCGCCAGTACCGGCGTCGAGGCATCCCTGACCGGCCACCTGGTCTTCTCGACCCTCCACACCAATAGCGCGCCCGAAACCATCACCCGCCTCATCGACATGGGGTTGGACCCGTTCAGCTTCGCCGACGCCTTGCTGGGTGTGCTGGCGCAGCGCCTGACCCGCGCCTTGTGCAAGAAATGCCGGCAGCAGGTCGACCCGGAGGACAATGAAATCGAGGAGATCGTAGCGGCCTTTGGTCAAGAGGAGGCGGCCCGGCGGGGCTGGGTGCGCGGGCGACTGAAGGTGTGGCGTGGGGCGGGGTGCGAGGCCTGCGGCAAGACCGGCTACAAGGGCCGACTGGCGGTTCACGAGTTACTGGTGAACGACGACAAGATCAAGTTGGCCATCGCCAGACGCGCCCCGGTGGAGGAGGTGCGGCAGCTTGCCATGGGCGGCGGCATGACAACCTTGCTCCAGGATGGCATAGAGAAGGCCATAGCCGGCAAAACCGACATCAAACAGGTCCTGGCGGTGTGTTTGCGCTAGGGGCTGCTTTTTCCACAGAGTCGGCTAGGAATTTCGCTCTAGTTCCAATAACATCCGCAGCGAAAACGTAGTCGTCCATGGAAGGATTTCCGCGACGCTTCGGCGGGTACGTCTTGGCCAAGCCCCTGGCTCGCGGGGGCATGGGAGCGTTGTACCTTGCGGTCCACGGGCAACGGGGTCTGGAGAAGCTGTGTGCGATCAAGACCGCGCTGCCCCATCTGGCCGGCCGCAGCTACGTCCAACGGTTCAAGGACGAGGCCAAAGTGGTCGTGCGCCTGACCCACGGCAATCTGGTGGGGGTCTTCGACGCCGGCCAGGTCAAGGGCGAGATCTATCTGGCCATGGAGTTCGTCGAGGGCAAGGACCTACGGGCGGTGTGGAACCGCTGCGCCCAGCGGGGCATCGCCTTTCCCTTGCCGGTAGCGGCCCACATCGTCAAGGAGCTGGTGCGCGGCCTGGCCTATGCCCATGGGTTCGAGGGGCTGAGCCTCGTTCATCGCGACGTCTCGCCGCCCAACCTGCTGCTGTCCTATTCGGGCGAGGTGAAGCTGACCGATTTCGGTTTGGCCACCTCGACCCTGAAGCTGGAGAAGACGGCGCCCGGGGTCATCTACGGCAAGGTCAGCTACATGGCCCCGGAGCAGGCACGGGCCGAGACGCTCGACGGGCGCTGCGACATCTATTCCGCCGGCGTGATCCTGTGGGAGCTGCTCACCGGCCGTCAGCTCTTCGCGGCCGGGGCAGCGCGCCCCGGGCAAGAGAACGACGACCTCCTGGAACGCGTGCGCCATCCCCAGATCGTGCCGCCCTCCAAGCGGGCGGTGCGCGTCCCCCCCGAGCTGGACGCCATCACCATGAAGGCCCTGGCGGTTCGGCCCGAGGATCGCTACCAGAGCGGCGAGGAGTTCCGCAGCGATCTGGCGGCTTTCCTGGCCAAGACCGCGCCGGCCATGGATGGGCACCAGGTCGCGCGCTTCCTGCGCGAGCTGTTCGGCGACATCATCCAGAAGGAACGCGACGAGCGCCAGATCCTGCTGACCCAGGCGGCGGCGTTGCTCGATGTATCCGAGTCTACGACCCCACCCACCAGCCCCGTGCGCGGCGAGGGGGGGCATGTGGGCACGGTTCCGCTCGGGCGTAGCAACACGCCTCAGACTCCGGTCGAAGGCTCGCGGTTGAGCGATGAAGGTTCGCGCATGGTGGGGGCGCTGCTGGCCGGCCGCTACCAGATCAAGCGCCTGCGCGGCGAGGGCGGCATGGGGCGTGTGTACGAGGCCGAGCACATCGAGATCGGCAAGCGCGTGGCGGTCAAGGTCCTGCACCCGGCCTACTCGCGCACCCCGGATCTGGTCGAACGCTTTCGTCGTGAGGCGCGCGCGGCCTCGCGCATCGAACACCCCAACGTGGTCAACGTCACCGACTTCGGTACCACCTCGGACGGTTCGTTGTTCTTCGTGATGGAGTACATCGAGGGCATCGAGCTGGGGTTGTTCATCCATCGCGAGGGACCGCTGGCCATCAGTCATGCCCTGCGGGTCACCGAGCAGATGTGCGCCGCCTTGCAGGCCGCCCACGACGCCGGGGTCATCCACCGCGATCTCAAACCCGAGAACATCCTGCTGGTCAGCTCGCCGCACACGCCGCGCACGCCCGCTGGCGGGTCGCCCGATCACGAAGACGTCAGCGCCGTGCCCGAGTTGGTCAAGGTGTTGGATTTCGGTATCGCCAAGAGCGACGAGATCGACGACAGCCCTCGTCTGGGCAAACGTCTGACCCGCCCGGGCGTGGCCATGGGCACGCCGGAGTACATGGCGCCCGAGCAGGCCGCTGGACATCCTGCGGATCCCCGCTCGGACATCTATGCCGTCGGTTCGATCCTTTACGAAATGCTGACGGGCACGCCCCCCTATGACGGCGCGAACGTGCTCGAGATCCTGCACAAGAAGGCCAACGAGCCGCCTTCCTCGATGAAGGAGCTGCGGCCGGATGTCCCCAGCCAGGTGGTGGCCTTGGTGGAGCGGACCATGGCCCGCGATCCTCGTGAGCGGCCGCAGAGCATGGACGAGCTGGCCCGGCTGATCCGCGAGATCGAGGCCTCTCTGGCGGTGACCCCGGCGCCGGTGGTGCTGGGGGCGACACCCCAGGGGGAAGCGCACGGGCTGTACTCCTCCCATTCGGACACCTTCGTCGTGCCCGGGGGCCTGCGCGCCTTCCAGCGATCCTGGCGCTGGCTGATGGTGCTCGGCCTGGGCGCGGCCGGCTTCGTGCTGGCCCTGGCGGTGTTTCGGTCCCGCGGGCCCGAGCCCGATCGGGCGGTGATGGCGGCCGAACCTGACGCGGGCGCGGGCGTGGCCCTGGCGGACGCGTCGGACGCCAGCTTCGAGGATGCCGAGGATGCCGAGGATGTCGAGGGGGGCGACCCCGAGGAGACGGCGGTCGAGTCGGACGCCTCCGATGGTGAGGAGTCGGATGTCAGCCAGCCACCGCCGAGGCATGAGCCTAGCCTCCGTCCCAGGCCAGCGCGTTCCTCTTCGGGGGCCTTGTCACTGTCCGAGAGCCGTGCCCTCTTGCAGGAGGGGCGCGATTATCTGAACACACAGCGCTTCGACGATGCGCGCGCGGTCTTCGAGCGCCTGGTGCAATCGAGCAGGGTCCGCGGACAGGCCTTGTTGGGCCTGGCCAAGATCGCGTTCCAGAAGCAGGCCTACAAAGAGGCCGCGGCACGGGCGCGCGAGGCCAGCCGAGCGGGCGGCGGAGTCGAGGCGCGCGTGCTGTTGGGCGATGCCTACTTCCGCCTGGAGAAGTTCGCGGAGGCGCGCAAGGCCTACCAGGCGGCGCTGAAGCTGGACCCCGAGAACCGCACCGCACGGCAGAACCTGGAGTTGGTCGGGCGTCGGGGGAACTGAAGCATGAGCTCGCACTTTCCCCGTCGTTTCGGCAAGTACCTGTTGCTGCGCCCGATGGCCAAGGGAGGGATGGGCGAGATCTACATGGCGGCGCTCGGCCAGATCGGCGGGTTCGAAAAGCTGTGCGTGATCAAGAAGGTGCTGTCGGAGAAGGCCGATCCCAGCAAGGCCAAGCGTTTTCTCGACGAGGCCAAGGTGGTCTTGCGCCTCAGCCACTCGAACCTGGTGAACACCTTCGACGCGGGTGAGGCCAACGGCGAGTTCTACATCGCCATGGAGATGGTCGAGGGCAAAGACCTGCGCGAGGTGTGGAATCGCTGCGTGCGCCAGCGCCAGCGCATCCCCATCGAGGTGGCCCTGCACGTGGTGCGCGAGGTGGCGCGCGTGCTGGCCTACGTGCACGGCTACGGCGATCTGAAGCTGGTCCACCGCGACATCGCCCCGCCCAACATCTTGCTGGCCTACAACGGCGACGTGAAGCTGACCGACTTCGGTCTGGCGCGCAGCAAGCTGAAAGAGGAGAAGACCCAGCCGGGCGTGGTGTTCGGTCGCGCCGCCTACCTGGCGCCCGAGCAGGCGCGGGGAGAGGTGGCGGACGCGCGCACCGACGTGTACACGCTGGCCATCGTCCTGTGGGAGCTGCTCACCGGGCATCAGTACCTGCCCATCTCGGGCCTGGATCCCGTGGCCAGTCTGGCCCTGGTCCGCCATCCCAAGCCCACGCCCCCGTCGAGCCGGGCGCCCTGGATTTCCCCCGAGCTGGACAAGGTCGTGCTGCGTGCCCTGGCCCCCGACCGACAGCAGCGCTATCAAAGCGCCGACGAGTTCCGCCTGGCGCTTTCCGACGTCATCGCCCAGACTGCGCCTCGCACCGATCCGGCGCGCGTGGTCGAGCTGATGCAGACCATCTTCGAGGACGTGATCGAGAAGGAGCGGGCGGAACGCGAGCGCTTCCTCAAGGAGATCATCCCGGCTTTCCGCTCGTCCTCGCCCGAGGAAGGTGAATCGGCCGAACCGGCCGCGCCCGCGAGCAAGGTCATTCCCAAGGTGCCTTTGGCTTCCTTGGCCGCGGCGGAAAAAGAGATGCAGGCCTCGCGGACTCCGGCCCGTGGGTCGGCCAAGTCGAATCTGTCCCGGCGACCGCCTTTGCCAGCGGAAAACCGCGCCAGGGCGGCGAGTGCCAAGGGCGAAGATCCGGCCAAGGACTCTCCGGAGCAGCGGCGCTCCCGGCGCGACGCCGCCATGCGCGTGTTGGCCGAGTTGGCGGCCGAAGAAGACGTGGTGACGCCCCCGCCGCAACAGTTGCCGAAGTGACGGTTCACCCGAGGCGCGCTACTTCCACGTCCCGGCGGCGGCGTCGAGTGTCCAACTGGTGGGACAGGTCATCGACACGCTGGTGCCCTTGAGGGTGAGCGGCTGCCAGATGTAGCGCGAGTCGGTCAGGTTGTTGGGGTTCCAACGATCGCCCATGAACATGCAAACGGTACCGCTGCTGCCGGTGATGGGCAGGATGAAGGTAACCTGCGAGTTGCAGGTGTTGGTCCCCGCGGGGGCGAAGCTCTTGAGCGCCGACCACGGACCCGCCATCGAGGTGGCCGTGATGTACTGGTTGTCGTTGGTCGACCAGCCGGTCAGGTGGGAGCCGAAGATGAAGTACGTGCCATCGATCTTGATCACCGCGGGCGATTCGATCTGGGGCAGGGACGTCACCAACGATGCGATGGTGAGGTAGTCGTCGGAGAGCTTGTAGATCTGCAACTTGACGCTGGTGCGATCCTCGCTGATGAAGTAGCCGGTGGTGCCATCCTGAAAGAGGGTGTCGTCCAGGCTGTCGCGCCCCAGCGGCTTGCTGCTGCCACGGTAGGTGTAGTCGCCGCACACGGTGCTGCAGGTTGCCACCCCGGCCTTGCGGTCGGTGTAGCTGGAGTTGTCCACGTGCATGTACATGACGAACTGGTTGGTGGAGGCGTTGTGGATGACATGGGGGCGCTCGATGATTCGGTTCGGCCCCAGATCGCCGCTCGCCTGGCGGGTGAGAACGCTCTTCACGAAGGTCCAGTTCTTGAGGTCGGTCGACGAATAGCAGTTGATGTTCTGGAAGGGAGAGCCGTTGGTCTTGTCCTCGCCCAGCCAGTAGTAGGTGTCGCCCACCTTGGTGATGCCGTGACCGTGGGCCTGGATGACCTTGCCTTGCGTGTCGTTCCACACCGTACCGGGGGTGATGGTGACCGGGACGCCGGTGGCGCTGGTTCCCGCGGTACTGCCGCCGCCCGACGTGCCGCCGTTGCTGGTGCCGCCGCTGCTGGTCGTGCCACCCTTGGCCAGGCTGGTGCCGCCAGCACCTCCGGGACCGGAGCTGGTCAGGGCGGTGCCGCCGCTCCTGCCGCTGGTGCCGGCGGTGGCCGCGCTGGTGCCGCCGTACTTGGCGCTGGTACCACCGGCACCCGCCATGCCGCCCCCGCTGGTGCTTTCGCCACCCTTGGCGGAAGCACCGCCGCTTCCGGCCGTGCTCGTTCTCGCCGTACTCCCGCCGCTGTTCCCGTTGCCGCCCCCCCCCTGTGATCCGCCACCCTTGCTGGCGCTGTCGAGGCCCCCGGTGGCGCTGGCCACGCTTCCACCGCCGGAGCCCCCGCTGACGCCGGTCACGCCGCCCCTGGTGCCGCCCGTGCTGGTCGCGCCCGCCTGCGCGGATTGCCCGCCGCCATCTTCCGAGTTGCACGATGGTGAGCACGCCACCAGGGCGAAGCACAGCGCTAGCGAGAGAGAGGATGCGTTCTTCATGATGAAGCCCCTGCATCCATAGTGGCAGCCCTCGCTGGTCCAGGCGCGAGAAAGAATACTCCGCTTGTGCTCCGGTCATGCCGGGCGTTTCGGACACCCTGACTCAGCGATTCTGTCCGCGCTGTACCGAGTTCAAGAGCATGGCGATCTGCATGGCCAGGGCGCGATCACCTTCAACCTGCAAACGGCCGGCGAGCAGCGCCTGCAGGACCACCATCGCCCCGCTGGCCAGCTCCTCGCACGTGCGGCTGTCCACCCGCACGGTCGAGCGTGGCCGCCCCGCGCGCATCCCTGCGGGACCGAAGGCCACGTCCAGGGCCCAGCGCCGCCGACGGCGCCCTTCCACCTCCAGCTTCAGGCGACCGTCGATGTTTCCCAGCAGGGACATCTGGGCGTCGTCGATGCACAGCAGGCTCATGACGCCAAGCTCGGGCGGCAACAAGGTCGGCAGATCGGGATCATCGCGCAGCAGGGCCAGAAAATCCGGCACGGTCTGGCGCATCCAGATGCCGGGCTCGTCATCGTCGCGGCCGCGCCGCCATCCCGGAGCGCGTGCGCTGACCCGCAGCTCCTCCGCGGTGGCGCACAGATCCCATTCGCCGCCGCCTTCGCCCGACAGACTCAGGCGCACGTTGGGACTGTCGGGCGAGGGGCGCCGCGAGGACGCGGCAAAGGCGCGCGGCAGCCAGGTCGTGACGATATCCGTGGCGGCCAGCTCGGGAGGGGGGCGATTCCAGTTATCCACTTCTTGTTCCATCAGATCGGAATTGACCACACAGGACACACAGAGATGGGCCGCGCTCGCAACCCAACCCGAAACGTCGTGGTCGTAAACGTGGTCGTCAACGTGGCCGTGGTCGTGGCCGGACACTCATCCTTCAGGGGCTAGCGCCGCCGTTTCTTGTGTCTGTCCGGCCTGCCCTTGGCCTTGCTCTTGGGTTGGCGGCGGGGTTGGCGGGATTCCTTCCCCTTGCTCTTCGAGCCACCCTTGCCACCACGTCCGCCTCGCGTTCGCGATTCGCGCAGACGGAGATCCACTTGTCGGCGTGCCACGCTGACGGACAGGACCTCTACCTCGACGCTATCGCCCAGCGAGAAGTGGGTGCCTGAGCGCCGGCCTTGCAGGCGACAAGCCACCTCGTCGTAGTCGTAGAAGTCGTCCGGGGTGAGGTGCTCGGTGCGCACCAGGCCTTCGATGAAGGGTTGGTCGGCCACCACGAACAGGCCGAAACTGGCCACGCCCGACACGCTGCCTGACAGCACATCGCCCACGCGGTCGCGCATGAAGAAGGCGCGGTACAGATCCACCACCTCGCGCTCGATCTCCATGGCCTTGCGTTCCGCGAAGGACGAGTCGCTGGCCACCACGGCCAGCTCGGCCTTGGAGGCGGTTGTGCCGTGCGGCCAGGGCGCAAACCCGCCCGCGGGTTTGCCTTGTCCGGCCAGGCGACGCTTGAGCAAGCGGTGCACCACCACGTCGGGGTAGCGGCGAATGGGCGAGGTGAAGTGCAAGTAGGCCGGCGCGGCCAGCCCGAAGTGCCCCACGTTTTGGGCGTCGTAGGTGGCTTGCTTGAGCGAGCGCAGGAGTTGAAACGACAACGCCTTCTCCGCCGGGTGCCCCTGCAGCCGTTTCAGGACGGCGGCCAAACCCGCGGGCGTACGCGCCTCGTCCTCGTCGATCGCCAGACCATAGCGCTCGGCCATGGCGACGAAGGCCTGCATCTTCTCGATGGTGGGGGCGGCGTGGATGCGCCACATGGTGGGCTCGCCGCGCTTTTCGAAGCTCTCGCCCACGGCCAGGTTGGCGGCCAGCATGAACTCTTCGATCATGGCATAGGCGTGGCGCTCGCCCGGATCGCGACGGCTGCGCCGGATGTCGCGCACCAGGGAGGGATCGTCGCGATCCAACTCCACCACCACCTGGGGCAGATCCAGATCCAAGGCTCCTTTCTGCATGCGTCGCTCGCGCAGCCGGCGCGCCAGCGCGTCCAGGGAGCGCAGGGTACCCAGGTGGGGTTCGTATTTCTTGTACTTGCCGGTGGTCTTGCCGGTCAGGGCCGCGGCCACCCCGGCGTAGTCCAGGCGCGCGCGCGAGTGGATCACCGCCGCGCAGAAGTCGGTCTCGCGTATGCCCAGGTTGCGGTCGTAGTCGATGCGCACCACCATGGCCAGGCGATCTTCGCCGGGCACCAACGAGCACATATGCGCGGACAGGGCCTCGGGCAACATCGGGATGGCCCGGTCGGGAAGGTACAGGCTGCAGCCCCGGTGCCGGGCTTCCACATCCAGCGGCGTGCCCTCGGCCACGTAGTGCGAGACATCGGCCACCGCGACCCACAAGCGCTGAACGCCATCGGGCAAGGCCTGCAAGGCCACGGCATCGTCGAAGTCGCGCGCCGTTTCGGGATCGATGGTCATGAAGGGCACGTCGCGCAGGTCCGCGCGGTCGCGCCGGTCAGGGTCTTCGACCTCTTTGGGGGTGCGCTCGGCCGCCTGGACCACCGCGGGTGGGAACGTGTCTTCGATGTCTCCGCACGCCAGGATCTTCTCGATCTCGGTGCGCGGACTCTCCGGCGTGCCCAACACCTTGAGCAGGCTCACCTCGATGGCGGCGTTTGCCTCGGTGGGATAGGCCACCACTTCGGCCACCACGGCGATGCCAGGGCGCAACGAGCCCGCGCCACCACGCAGGACCACGGGCTCGGTGATGCGCGGATCGTCCGGCTGAAAACGCAGGCTTGGGCCCGAACCCACCATCTCGCCCGTGATTTTGCCGCGCCCGCGCTCCAGCACCGAGGTGACCCGGCCTTCCAGGCCGCGCGCGCCCACCCACCACTCGACCTCCACGCGATCGCTGTCCATGGCGGTGCCGCGGCTGCGGCGGTTGATGTGGACGTCTTCCGAGCCATCCTCGGGAACGACGAAGCCGAAGCCGTCGGGATGGACCTTGATTCGACCCGTGACCAAGCGTTGGCCAGGCCGATCATCTGTATTGTTCATTGAAGGGCGAAGCATACACGCCCTCGGCACTTGTGCGAACTTGGAAACCAGCGCGGCGGCTTTCCTCTCGGTGGTGACGAACCCCGGTGTGCCAAATTCAAATTGTGGGTAGCATGGGCGTCAACATGGCTATGCGTGACTTCAGATTGCCTCAAGCGAGCCTCGCCCTGACCGTGGCGCTGTTGGGTTGCGGAAGGTCGCCGTTGACTGCTCACCCCGGCGACGCGGGACTCGATGGCCTGAGCGGCATGGCCGGCGTCCAGGCCGGCATCTCGGGTGCCAGGACATCCTCGGGTGGAACGCCCGCTGGCGGAGCGTCGGTGACCGGTGGCCTGGGCTCGGTGGTTGGTGGCAGGAACACCGGGGGCGTGAGCAAGACCGGCGGTAGGTTCAGCAGCAGTCTCACCGGCTCGGCGGGCAGGGGAGGCTCGCTGAGCGCGGGGACCATCGCCACCGGAGGCGCGCTTGTCACGGGTGGCTCGGTCGGCAGGGGAGGAAATGGCGGCAGGGTTGCCACGGGAGGCTCTTCTATTGTTGCCTCGGCCGGGCGCACCAGCAAGGGCGGCAGTTCGGGCGGTGGCGGCGCGGCCGGCACGGGGAGCCGAGGCGGCTCGGGCGGCACCGGCGGTGTGGGCCAGACGACCGGCGGTACAGGGGGGAGCACCGGTGGCGCTGGCGGGAGCGGAGGCGGCACGGCCGCTGCCTTGTTCCAACCGCTCGTCGAAGCCTTCTGCAACACGGCCAGGCGCTGTTGCGCGCGCGCATCCTACCGGGCCGCGGATCTGGCCGACTGCAGGTCGGAGTTCCTCAACCGACTCGAAGGCTATTCCTTGCTGAGCAAGGGCACCGTGCTCGTCAACGAGCCGGCGCTTGCCGCTTGCACGTCCGCCTACGAAGCCGCGGCCACCGGGTGCACCATCAACGCGATCAGGGCCGCTTGCCGGCGCGTCTTCGTCGGGTTGCGGACCGAGGGCCAAGCCTGCGGCGGCACCAGCAAGTTCGGCGCGGTCGAGTGCAAGCCGGTGGACGGCACGGCGACATGCTACCGGCCGCAGGGTGACACCGAACCCACCAGCGCCGGAACCTGCGTCAGCGTCCCACGCGGCAAGAACGGCGACGCCTGCAGCATGACCTGCCAGAAGGGCGAGACCTGCATCGTCGACATGCTGGGAGAAGGCGCGCCTTTCCCCGCCACCTGTTTCGAAGAGGACGGGCTTTTCTGCTCGATGGCTTCGAATCCCACCGTGTGCAAACCCTTGCTGCACATCGGAGATACCTGCAAGTGGGAAGGCAATCCCTGCGGCAGCGGCAACTATTGTAATTGGATGGACAACACCTGTGCGCCGGCTGGCAAACTCGGCGAATCATGCCGTGATCGCACTTGCAGCGAGGATCTCATGTGCGGCGAAGGCCAGACATGCGTGGAACTGCCCCTCGCCTCCGATTCCCTGTGCAAGGGATTCCCGCCCACGCCTTGAGAGGTGGAAATGTGATCGTGGCCACACGGCCGCAGTTTTCCCCTGCAGGCGCTTCCCGCTTGGGCGTAGTCTAGGCCCTACTTGGAGAGGCAACGATGAGCGTGAACAAGTTGGTCCTGGTGCTGTCCGGAACGTTGGCGACCTTCCTGGCGGTTGGCTGTAGCGATTCCAAAGGTTTGGGTGCCCGGCCTGCCCAAGATGGAAGCCCGGGATCCCTCGGAGGGACTCAGGGTTCGGGTTCCGGCCTGTCGTCGGGGGATCCCAAGCCGGCCGGCACCACGGCCCAAACCTCGGCGACGGGCGGCTCGATCGTGGTGGGCGGAACCATCACGGTCACGTCGAAGAGCGGCCTCGCAGGGCAGGGTGGCGGCACCACGCGCGGCTCAACCGGAGGAACCATTTCCGTGGGCGGAACCTCTGCTCTCGGCGGCCGAGGTGGTAGCGCGCTCAGCAGCTCGCGCGGCGGGAGTTCTACCGGCGGGACCACGCCGTTGGGCGGATCGACCGTGGTGGGCGGACGGGGTGGCGGCGGGGGCAGCGGCACCGGCGGCAGAACGGGAGTGTGGTGCGCCAATTCGACCCTTCCCGGGGCGACATGCTCGTGCAGCGGCGCGAGCTGCTCCTGCGCCGCCAATCCGGATCCAGAGGTGCACGGAACCTGCGAGTTTGGCTGCGGTACCCCAGGACAGACTTGCTCGTTCTCTTGCCCGGCCGGCGGCTGCAAGACCGACTGCGCTGTCAACACCACCTGCAACGTCGACTGCAAGACCTCGGGTGGCTGCGAGGCGACCTGCCAACCCGGCGCGACCTGCAACCTCGATTGCCAAGAGCCAGCGGGGGGCTGCAAGATGCCGTGCAAGGGCGCTCAGTGCACCATCGAGAGCTGTTCGGGAGGGTGCTCGCTCGATTGCAGCGGCGACAAGGCCTCGTGCCGCGTGAAGACGTGCACCGGCGGCGGGTGCTACGTCAACTCCTGCGGCGACGGCAACAACTGCGTGATCGACACCTGTCCCGGCGGTTGCATGTTGACCTGTGAGGGCGCCGACACCGTCTGCAGGCTAGGGGCTTGCACGTCAGGGGGGTGCAGCATCGCGAAGTGCGGGGCGGGCAGCAGGTGCACCATCGAGGACTGCCAGATCGGCTGCTCCATCCATCACTGCCCGCCCGGGGCCACCTGCGAGATCGAGACCTGCGCCGCGGGCTCCTGTCAGATCCAATGCGCCGCCGGGGCCAAGTGCAGGATCGGCAACTGTCCGACCGGAGGCTGCATCATCGGGTGCCAAGAAGGCGCGGAGTGCACCATCGACAAGTGCTCTTCCAGTCCCGATAAGCCCTGCATGCCCGACGCTCCCTATACACCCCCCGAAGAAGTCCCCTGACCCCTCATTTCGCGCGCAGGGCGTACAGCTTCTTGTCGTCGCTGCCCACGTAGATGGTCCCGTCCGCGGCCAGAATGGGCGAGCTGTCCACGTCTCCGCCCAATTCCACCGACCAGCGCAGCTTGCCGTCGGGCTCCAGGCAATACAGACGATCGTCCTGCGAACCAAAGAGGAGGGCCCCGCTCGCATCGATCAACGCCGACGAGAGGATGCGGTCGCCGGTGCGGAAGGTCCAGGCGGGCGTGCCGTCGCGGCGAATCGCATAGAACAAGCCATCGAAGGAGCCCACGTACACCGTGCCGTCGCGACCGATGGCCGGGGCGGCGCGGATGTCGTCGCCCGTGGTGTAGGCCCACACGATTTGTCCCTGCGGGTTCAACGCGTACAGCTTGTTGTCGTCCGAGCCGAAGTAGATGGTCCCGTCTTCCTCGATGGCGGGCGTGGATTCGATGTCGCCCCGCGCGCGGAAGTCCCAGCGCTTGCTGCCATCGCGGTTGATGGCGTACACGTTGTTGTCCCGGCTGGGGGCCACCACCGTACCGTCTTGCATGACCGCGGGTGCGGCGGACACATGGCCGCCGGTGGCGAAACGCCAGCGCAACTCGCCACTTTGGCTAACCGCATAGACAGCGTCGCCGCCGAAGTAAATGGTTCCGTCGGGGCCGATGGTTGGCCCACCGTCCACGTCACAACGACTGGCCTCGGGGCCTACGCCTTGGGTCTGCGGGCACATCCCCGAACGCACTTTCCACAGGGACTTGCCGCTCTTCTGGTCGAGGGCGTACAGGAAGTCGTCGTCGGAACCGATCAACACGATGCCGGTGGCGGAGAGCGCCGGCGAGCTGAAGATGAGATCGCTGGTCGAGAATGTCCAGCGCGCCTTGCCCTGACGATCGACGGCGTGCAAGCGGTGGTCGTGACTACCCACGATGACCAGGCCGTCGGACGACAGGGCGGGCGAGGACGTGACCGGTCCGCCGGTTTCGTAGGTCCAATGCACCCCCGGGCGTTGCATGGGCAGCTTGTGGTTCGAGCGGCCGCGGTGTTGGTACTCGAAGCGGAACATGCCCTGGGCCGGCGCCTGCTGAACCGAGCGTCCATCCGTGCCTGCCGCGGGTGCCAGGCAAGTCGACGACGGTGGCTCTTTGGGCCACACGCATGCGCCGGCCTCGCACACGCGCGCCAGCTTGCAGTCGTTATCCGAACCGCAAGCCACCGGTTGCTGAGCTGTGTGGGTCGCGCAACCGGTCAGCGCGAGCGCCACGATTCCCCATCTCGCAGAACTCATGAACGATGATGTGGCGAGGGGGCTAGAAGAGGCGAAGGATCATATTGACCCCGAGGTGGTACCAGATGTCGTTGCGATCATCGATGGTTCTGGCCTCGGGGAAACGAGACACGAACCCGCCCAACTCGGCGGCCACGGCGGTGCTGTGGGTCTGCAGGAACTCGATCCCCAGTCCCCCGGCCGCGGTCTGGCCACTGCAGTCGGAATGGTCCTCGTATCCGTAGCTCCATTCCAGGCAGGACACGCCCAGCCCCACCCGCGCGTACAGCGAGCGCAA
>CAZHUY010000155.1:0-14334 GCA_964535465.1 uncultured Myxococcales bacterium | reverse complement strand
TCGAGTGCCGACTGAACTAGCCCCGGGATCGAACGTGGATCAAGAACGCGCGACCCAGAAGGAAGCCTACGCCGAGCGTTTGCAAGGCCTGGAGAGTATCTGGTGGAAGCGTCTGCTGGATGTGCAGCGACCTTACCGTCGCCACCTGCAGGGCCTCTCGCTGGGTTTCGTCTTGGATATCGGCTGCGGCTTGGGTCGCAATCTTGGACACCTGGGGGGTAACGGCGTGGGATTGGATCACAATGCCGCGTCGGTCGCCGCGGCTCGTGCGCGTGGGTTGCAGGCGTTCCTGCCCGACGAGTTTCGCGCCTCTGCGTTTGCTCAACCCGGACGATTCGACGCCATTCTGCTTGCGCACGTGGCGGAGCACATGCGGTTTGCCGAGGCACAGGCCCTGCTGGCGGATCACCTGGGCTTCCTGCGTGCTGGCGGACGGGTGGTGCTCATCACCCCGCAGGAGATGGGGTTCCGTTCGGATCCGACCCACGTCGAGTTCTTCGACCTGGACGCCATGGCCCGGCTGGCCCAGGCGCTCGGCTTGCAGGTGGACAAGCGCTACTCGTTCCCCTTTCCACGGATGGCAGGGCGTTTCTTCAAGCACAACGAGTTCGTTTTGTTGGCGCGCAAGAACGGCTAGGGACGAGCGCTCCTCAGGTGGGCGCCTTCACCGCACCCGTGGGCAGCTCGATGACGAAGCGGGCCCCACTCTCCGCCGTCGGATCCAACTCGAGCGTACCGCCGTAGCTCTCCACGATGGAACGCGAAATGGACAGTCCCAGGCCGGTGCCTTGGCCGGGCGCTTTGGTCGTGAAGAAGGGATCGAAGACCTTGCGGGCAAGATCGCGGGGAATGCCGGGGCCTTCATCGCTGACGGCGATACGCACCCGGTTCTCGACCGGGGTGCAGGAGATCGTGACCGAGCCTCTTCCTCCCATGGCGTCGGCCGCATTGAGCAGCAGGTTCACCAGCACCTGGGTCAGGCGGCTGGGCGCGGCCATGACCTTGGGCCAGGTCTCCTGCTCGGGCACCAGGGTGAGGCGAACTTCACGAAAGCGGGCCTGCGGCGCCAGCAGGGCCTGGGCCGAGTGCACCACGCGAAGCGGATCGATGGGCGCGGGATCTTCATGGGAAGGGCGCGAGTATTCGAGCAGGTCGCGGATGATGCGGTTGATCCGCTGCGTCTCCGTTTTCACGCGATCGAGCGCGTCGCGCCGGTCGGCTTCGGGTAAGGAGGTGCCGGTTCCCGCGTTGTCCGAGCGCAGGATGTCCACGTACCCCAGGATGGCGGCCAAGGGATTGCCGATTTCGTGCGCCACTCCCGCGGCCAGTTGCCCGACGGAGGCTAGCTTCTCGGTGCGTATCAATTGCTCACGCTGGGCGGCCAGCGACGAGGTCATGTGGTTGAAGGCCTGGGATAGGGCTTTCAGCTCGGAGGGGCCTGGCAGGACGATGCGATGGTCCCAGTCACCCGCGCTCACCTGGGTGGTGGCCCTCTCCAAGACACGCAGTGGTCGCACCACCATCTGGGTCAGCAGGAAATATCCCAGGGCCAAGACCAGCAGGGCATCACCACATACCAGCCCGAACAGCAACCAGCCCGAACGCCGCAAGACCGTCAAGACGGGGGCCGGCGCCGTCAGCACGGCTCGTGCCGTCGCGACAATGCGGCCTCGGCGTTCGACCCCGGCGTAGGCCAGGAGCTGTTTTTCCCCGAGCTCGGGCGCGTCTCGGTAGTGGAGCACCGGGGCGATCCCGGTGGTGATGCTGTTGGCCAGGGCCGGATCGTGATCGTCGGGTGAGCGTGGCGGCCAAGCCGCGATCACCCCTAGCTCAGGCGAGACGACCGAGAAGGCGATTCGGTCGGTACGTTCGGAGAGCGAGGCCAGGGCGGCCTGCATCTGGGCCCGGGTTTCCGGCGAGGCGGGATCACCGTGCTTGTCGATCACGACTGCCACCACGCGGGCCGCGGCGGCTGCCAAGGTGGTGGCCGAGGTCTCTCGATCCAGCCGTAGAGCGTTGCCCGCGGCCCACAAGGCCAGCAGCCCCGTGGTCAGGATGGCGAGCAAGGTGACCGAGGCCAATCCGATGAGGATCTGCGCGCGCAGACCCAAGCGGTCACCGTACCTGCGTTGAGAGACTTCGTTGCTCACGCTGAGGGCCACGATATCACCACGGGGCGCACCTGGCGCTTTCGCACGACGACGCGCAAATTTGATCCCGTTCATGCAAGGCTTGCTAGAATGACCCCTTCATGGCTTCCTCCCCTCCCTCGACGCCTGAACCGGTGAAGTTCGACGAGATTCTCGTGCGACTGCGCTCGTTGGTCGAGCGTCTGGAATGCGGCAACCTGCCGCTGGAAGAAGGGTTGGCGTGCTTCGAAGAAGGCATGCGGCTCTGCGGCCGTGGCGCCGAATTGCTGGACCAGGCTGAGAAACGGGTGGAAGTTCTCTTGTCGAGCTCCGGAAACGGACCACGAACGGCCCCCCTCGATCCCCCCACCGAAAACGAAGAAAACGAGTGAGCAACTTCGATCTCGAAACTTGGTTGCGAACCCGACGAGCGGAGATTGAGACTCTGCTCGCCGGTCGCCTCATCGTGGCCCCCTCGGATTCGGATCCAGGTCGACTGGTCGAGTCCATGCGCTACTCGCTGCTCTCGGCTGGCAAGCGCCTGCGGCCGTTGTTGGCCCTGGGGGCCATGGAAGCCGTGGGGGGCGTTCCTGACGAGCCCATGCGCATCGCCGCGGCTTCGGTCGAGCTGGTGCACTGTTATTCGCTGGTCCATGACGATCTACCCGCCATGGACGACGATGATTTCAGACGTGGCAAGCCCACCAATCACAAGGTGTTCGGCGAGGCCATCGCCGTGCTGGCGGGCGACGCCCTGCTGACCTTGGCCTTCGAGTGGTTGGCGGACGCGGGCGCCATGGCGGTCGCGTCGACCGGGGATCAGGGCATGGCCCGGCGCTATCTGCTGGCCAGCGCGGCCTTGGCCAAAGGTGCTGGCATGTCGGGCATGGTGCGCGGCCAGGCGCGCGATTTGGGCGAGGCCACCCCATCGGATCTCAAGCAGGTTGAGCAACTCCACGCGGAGAAGACCGGCGCGCTGTTCCGGGCCGCACTGGAGGTTGGGGCGGTCGTGGCCGATGCGAGCCCTGATGAGAGAAAGGCTTTGGCGCAGTTCGGGATGGACTACGGAATCGCGTTTCAGCACGCCGACGATCTTGCCGATAACGATCAAGTGACCACCGAATCCGAAGCTCGCCGTCGTCTGTCTGCTCTTACGCATGCGGCGCTTGATGATCTTGGGTCATTGGGCCAGGGAGCCGAGCCGTTGCGTGCGTTGGCTCGGCGACTTGCCGGTTCTTAGGGACTTTGGTGTTAGGATCTGCAAAGTGTCCAAAGTGACATGGGACGACGTCACAAGGGTGGAAGAGAAGCCGCCGGGACCGGTTGGCGCGCCTTCGAAGCGCGATTGCGCCTGCCTGTTGGTGCTCGCCGGCAGCGCGATGGGCGAGATCTACAAGCTGACGCGTGAGCGCACGGTCATTGGGCGCGGTCAGAAGGCGCAGGTGCGCATGATCGATGACGGGGTGTCGCGCGAGCACTGCGAGATCGTGATCCAAGGCGACAAGGCCGTGTTGCACGACCTGAGCTCGACCAACGGAACCTTCTGCCGGGGAACGCGCATCGAGCGTCACGAATTGGAGGACGGGGACAAGATCCTGGTCGGTTCGGGGACCGTGCTGAAGTTCACCTACCACGACAGTCTGGACGAGGTTTTCCAGCGGCAGATGTACGAATCCGCCCTGCGCGATGACCTGACCAAGGCCTTCAACAAGAAGTACTTCACCGATCGCATCGAGAGCGAGTTCGCCTACTCGTCGAGGCAACGACTGTCGTTGGCGCTGGTGACTTTCGATGTGGACCACTTCAAAGAGGTCAACGACACCCACGGCCATCCTGCGGGTGACTACGTCCTGACCGAGCTGGCCGCGGCCGTCCAGACCATCGTACGCGTCGAGGACGTGTTCGCCCGCGTTGGCGGCGAAGAGTTCTCAATCATCTGTCGCGGCGCCGACATCGTGCAAGGACGAGTCGTGGCCGAGCGCGTGCGCCAAGCCGTGGGTGGCCATCTGTTTGTCTTCAGCGGCAAACGGATCCCCGTGACGGTGAGCGTGGGCGTTGCCGCCATTCAGGATCCGCGTATCCAGGACGCACAAGGTTTCGTGGCCGCGGCCGACCATGCGCTCTACGAGGCCAAGCGAACCGGCCGCGATCGCGTGTGTCTCTGGCGCTAGAAGTGCGCGACTGATCGAAGTCCTGAGGAGTCTCGATCCGTTAATAGGCATCCCAGCCGAAAGCGTGTAGTCTGGCGCCCACACGCCATGCGTTTTGGGGCCGTATTCGATCCGCAGCTCGCCATCTACATCATCCTGGCGTTGATTCCCAACCTGCTCATCATTCTGTGGGCGATGGCGCGGCTGAGTCGCGATGTGCGTCTTCTCAAACAAGAGAACGCCATGCTCACCCAAGACATCAACCTGCTCGATCAGAGCATCAGCACGCTTTCGGCGGAGGTTCAGGGGATCCGAGCCAATGAGGGCCGCAAGACCGTTCAGCCTGCCGCCGCACGCAGCGAGGTTTCCAAGTAGTTGAAGCGAATCAAGCCGAAGTCGATGGGCATCGTCCTGGGTGTGTTCATCAGCGCCGGCCACCCAGCCCAGGCGAACGAGCCTTCCGCCGACGATGAAGCTGGCGAGTCCGAGGCTCGTGAGGAAGAGAGCACTTCTCCTGTCTCGCAAGTTTCGGCGCCCTTCGAGAGGCACTGGCTGGAACCGTATTTCACGGCCGGTTCTGCCCGCGCGGGGGCGGAACTCTATCGCGCAGGCGACTTTCCCGCGGCCAGCAAGCAACTCGCGACCGCCTTGGCGCAACTGCCGAAGAACGCACCCCAGCGCCATCACGTCCGCTTTCTTCTCGCGCTGGCGCAGATGAACCAGAACGCCTGGCAAGAGGCGGGCGACATCTTCGAGGATCTGTGGACCGCGTATCCCGTGCTGGCGTCTTACCACGCCTACTACGCGGCCCGCTGCCGCCTGCGTCGGGGCGATCCCGAAGGGGCGCTACAATGGGTGGCGCGCGTTCCCGAGCGCAGCATTCCCGAAGCCGAAGCTGTGTTGATCAAGATCGATGCGCTCGTCGCCAACAAACGCTGGGTCGAGGTGGAGAAGGAGACCGCCGGTTTCCTCGACCGCTTTCCCGCGGGTCCGCGGCGCGCCGAGGCCAGATTCCGCCACGCGGAGGCGCTGCAACAGCTACAGCGGCCTGTGGAGGAGATGGCGGCCGATTGGCGCCGAATCTGGGCCGAGGCGCCGCTCGAGTCCTGGGCCTCGCGGGCAGAGGAAAACCTGTCGGCGCTGGCCAACCGGTTGCCTCCCGCCAAGCAGGCCAGCTTGACCGTTCGCAACGCCGATGAATGGATCGCGCGTGGGATGGGGTACTTCGAACGCAACCAGAATCCCGCGGCGGAATCGGCCTTTGCCGCCGCGTTGGTCGCGCCGGGAATCGACGAGGCCAAGCAGTGCGTGGCCCGATTCCACCGGGCGCAATCGGTGTGGAAACAGCGTCAGCGTCCTCGCGCTATCCCGCTCTTCGTCGAGGCCGAGGCCGTGTGCGCGCGGGTCAAGAATCGCGATCTGATGGCACGGTCTCTGTATCAGCACGCGCGTTGCTTGGCCTCGACGGGTGATCGCGAGCAGGCGGTCGCCGTCTACGCGCGCATCGAATCGGATTTTCCAGAACATCGTCTTGCCGACGATGCTCGCCTGCGCGCGGCCGAGGTGTTGACCGACGCCGGGGATTTGGCTGGCGCCGAACAGCGTCTGCGCGACTTGCCCGATCGATACCCCAAGGGCGATATGGCCAGCGAGGCTATTTGGCGTCTGGCCTTTGCTGCCTGGCGTGCAGGCGACCTGGACAAGTCTTTGGATTGGTTGAAGCTGGGCGAGCGGCTCTTCCCGCGCGAAGAGATCTACTTTGCGGCCGGACGCGTGCCCTACTGGAAGGGCCGCATCCACGAGAAGAAGGGCGCGATGGACGAGGCTCGTCAGTCCTACACCCAGGCGGTGCGTGACTACCCGCTGTCGCTCTATGCCTTGCTTGCGTTGGAGCGTATGCGCCATGCTTTCCCCCAGGCACGCCTCAGCCTCCTGCGCGAACTGCGTACCATGGCGGCGAGCAAGAAGCAGGCGGTCTGGGATTTTCGTCCTCAGCCGCTCTTCGCCGAGCCGGGGTTCCTGCGTGCCGTCGAATTGGCGCGCTTGGGGCTGGGCAACGATGTCAGGCGTGAGCTGGCGCGCCTGGGTCTAGGCCTGTCCGGCCGTTCCTCGCAGACCGGCGATGTCAGCAAGTCAGGACGCGAGGACGGCTATTGGATCGCGGCGATCCTCCTCGATCGGGGTCGCCTGTGGAGTGCTTCCCACGCCATACCTCGCCACACCGTGACCGGCTATCGCTGGTTCTACCCCAACGATGCGCGTCGCCAGGCCGAGTGGAAGATCGCCTACCCCCGGGCCTTCCCCGAATTCGTGAGCAAGCACAGCAAGGCCAATCGCGTGCCGGAGGCCCTGCAGTTCGCCATCATGCGCGAAGAGAGCGCTTTCGTTCCCAAGGCGGAGTCGTTCGCCAACGCGCTCGGCCTGACCCAGTTGCTCCTGCGCACGGCCCAGCGCTTCGCCAGCGGGCGGGTCACCCGGGACGCGCTCTTTGATCCCGCGAAGAATCTCGAAGTGGGTTCGCGTTTCCTCTCGTTTCTGCTCGAGCGCTTCGATCGCTCCCTGGCTCTGAGCATCGCCGGCTACAACGCGGGCGAGGGCGCCGTGGACCGCTGGCTGCGTGAGCGCGGTGCTCTCGAGCTGGACGAGTTCATGGAGACCATCCCCTACGACGAGACCCGCAACTACACCAAGCGCGTTCTTGCTTCGACTTTCGCCTATTCCTGGTTGTACGGCCAGGAGCAGCCGGTGCCGGCCATCTCCTTCAAGCTCCACAGTGGCACGCCCAAAACCCCCAAGACCGCGGAAACCCAGAAGACCACAGCCAAACCCAAGTAGCCCCGCCTCCGTCTTTGCGGACGCTGTCTCCTTTGTGGTCGATTCCGCCTCAGTGCTTCTTGCGCCGCCCGAAGATGCCCCGCTTTTCTGACGGGGTTTCGATCTTCTCGCCACCCGCGGCGGCATAGGCACGCAGGGTCTCTTCCTGTTCGGCGGTCAACGAGGTCGGCACCTGCAGGCGTAGGTGCACAATCAAGTTGCCCTGGCCGCGCTCCTGCAGTCGGGGAAGCCCCTGTCCGCGCAGCACAACCGTGGCGCCCGGCTGGGTCCCCGCCGGCACGCTGATCTCCACCTCGCCTTGCAGAGACGCCGCCTTCATGGTCGTCCCGAGCGCGGCCTGGGGAAACGAGATGGTGACCTCCGTGTGCAGGTCGGCGCCGTCGCGTTCGAAGCGCGCATCGTCCTCGACCTGGATGTGAACGTAGAGATTGCCGGCGCGCCCGCCGGCTGGGCCGGTTTCGCCCCGACCGCTCAGGCGCAGGGTCGAGCCATCTTCAACCCCCGGTGGAACATTGACCTGCAGCTCGTCCTCGGCCACGCGCAAGCCACTGCCGTTGCAGGCGGGGCAGGGCTTGCGGGTCACCGAGCCTTCCCCGCGGCACGTGGGACAGGTGGTGGAGATCATCAGGAAGCCCTGCGAGTGCACCACCTGGCCGCGCCCGCGACACTGGGGGCAAGTCTCGCGCGAGCTGCCCGGTGCCGCCCCCGTGCCCGAGCAATCCTGGCACGCCACACGCCTGCGAATCTTCACCTCTTTGCTGGCACCGCTGGCCACCTCGGCCAACGTCATCTGGACCTGGGTTTCGATATCCGCCCCGCGTCCACCGCCCCGCCCGGGGGCACCGCCGAACCCGCCACCCCCGAAGAAGTCCCCGAAGATGTCGGAGAAGGCCGAGAAGATGTCGCCCACGTTGCTGAACCCCGAGCCGAAGCCGCTGCCACGCGGGCCTTCGTGCCCGAAGCGGTCGTAGAGGCTGCGCTTTTCGGGATCGGAGAGCACCTGGTACGCCTCGGAAGCTTCCTTGAAGCGCGACTCGGCTTCCTTGTCGCCGGGATTCCGGTCAGGGTGCAGCTCGAGCGCCAGCCTGCGGTACGCCTTCTTCAGCTCGGACGCATCCGCCTGCCGGGAAACGCCAAGAACATCGTAGTAGTCTCTCTTCTCGCTCACGGGAGGAGGGCTAGCGTAGCCGAAAACCGGCGCGCTGGCACGCAGTGACGTCGCGTCTTCGTGCGCTTGTGAAGGGGCGTCGGATCCTCAATACTGACGGCCAAAGGATCAAACCGTCTTGCCTCGCCGATTTCCCGATGATCCTGCCCCTTGGCAGGCCTTTGACACGACCTATCTACACAATCGTCCGCCCTGGCTGGTTTTGCGGCAGCAGCGTTTCCGCTTGCCCAACGGCAGCGAAATCGCCGACTACTGGATCTCCGAGTACCCGCCCTGGATCAACGTGGTAGCGGTGACCGCGGACGACAGCGTCATCCTGCTTCGCCAGTACCGGCCTGGTATCAACGACGTGCACTACGAGGTCCCGGCCGGAGTGGCGGAGCCCGGCGAGGAGCCAGAGACGGCGGCGCGCCGCGAGCTGGCCGAAGAGACCGGCTATGGCGGCGGCCGCTGGTCGGTGCTGACCCGGCTGTCGGCCAATCCGGCCCTGCAAGACAACATCACCACGACCTTCTTGGCCGAGGGCGTGACCCCACTAGGCCAGGCCCGCCCCGAGCCCACCGAGGATCTGCGTGTGCACCTGGTCCCGGTGGGCGACGTGGCCTCGCTCATCGAGAATGGCGAGATGATCCAGGCGCTGCACGTGGCGCCTTTGTTGCGCTACTTATTGCGCCGACGTGGTTAGGGGCCCTAGGGCCCACCAGGCCCGTTGCTGGAGCTGCAGATGAACGCCTTGACCTCCGGGTTGGCGAGCCTGGCGGTCTTGGCGCATTCCTCGGGCGAGAGCAGGATTGCGCCGTACGCCATCTTCCAGCCTGTCCTCCCAGACTCATCGCGCACGATGGTTTCCCCGCCAATCTCGACATGGTCGATCGGGATCGGGCCGTCCATTTCCTGGACGTAGAAGAGGCAGAGCTTCTCATCGATTCCGGTCGCGATCTTATCGAGCTTTTCACGCATTTCGCCCGCGTTCCTGGCGGTCAAGAGCTGCTCGGCGTCGGAGAAGTTGTGAGCGTTTCTATTGGCCATCCAGATCAGACAATCGGGGGGCTTTTGTCCGTCGGAGGGGACCATCACGAAGGTTCGAACAGCCAGCTCGGAGCCCAGCTGGTCCGCCTGGTCGGCCGCGGCGTTGCAGGCGTCGGAAGATGATTCGCTCGCGCAGCTCGGATTCTGATCGGTGATGAGAATGACCGTGGAATTCCAGGGCCGAAAGTATTTGGTGTTGATGTACGAGGATGCCTTTCGCAAGGCTTGATGAGCGGGTGAATCCGGGGAAGGGGGCAGGCATCCGGCATCGAAAGGCCCGCAGCCCCCCGAGGCATCTGGCGGACCCGTCTTGCCGGTCGGGCTGAGCACAGGACTTGCGCAGCACCCCGGTCCTCCGCAGTTGTTCCAGGGGAACCAGATGGTGGAGAAGGAAATCCCTGGGTGATGTTCAACGAGGTAATTCAGGGCCGATAGAGCCGTCTGCGTCTTGGTGCTGGAATCGAAGTCCTTTTGCATCGACGTGGAGCGATCGATGGCGACGATGATCTGCGCGAACGCGCGTGTGGCGTTCCACGTCTTGTATCGGCCGCCAGGACACGTGCCGACGTCTGGGCCCGGAAGAGGGCTGTCGGGGGAGGGGGGGGGAAGGTCCGGCGACGAAGCGAGATCGAAGGAGACATCGGGCGTGCGCTGGCTGGCGTCGGCGGGCACCCAGGGCAAGGTGACGTTGTATTTGCAGGACAGGCCGGTCAGCAGCAACCAAGAGGTACTCGCCAGCAGCAGCCGGGCTGTTCGAGTACCGTGGCTTGTCATCACGGCCCTGTTGTAGCACGCACCCTAGCCGCCAGTTTCGATACTTCCTCGCGGCGTTCGCTGCGGGGATAGCGGGCCAGGAAGGCCTCGGCCTCGGTCAGGGCGGCTTTGTTATCACCCAGGCTGGCCAGAGTCTCCAGAATCGACAGATCGGCTTCGGCGCGCAGCAGACCCTGGGGGAAGCGCGTGCGGTACTGGTTCCAGGCCGCAATGGCCGCCTTGGGGCGATGCAGGCGGTCGCGCAACACTCGGCCCATCTCGTAGGCGGCGTTCTCGGCCGCCGGTCCCGTCCCTTTGGCACAGTGGGAGAAGATGTCCAAGGCATCTTCGGAACGCCCTTCGCTCAGGGCCGTGCGTGCCTCTTTTAGCTCTGCGTTGCCAACGACCGCTGTCACGGGTGACTTGACCACGGTCACGCTGGCGGGGCTGTTGGCGAGCGGCTGCGCCATCACCGGATCGTCGGCCAGCGGGGCAGGTGAGTACGAGGGCTGCGCGGCCACGGGGGCCGAGGCGGCACTGGCGGTCTGCGACGGGCGGCGGGCCTCGATGCGGCCAACGGATGCGCGATGCTTGGCGGCGGAGGGCGCGGGACCACGCACCGGCCCAGCCCAGGAATCGCCTTCGGTCAGCCGAACCTTGCGTTCGCCGCGCGACACTTCGACGATGCCCTCTTCGACCTCGACGGAAACGCGCGCTTCGGCCACGCTGACGCGGAACTTGGTCCCCACCACCGAGATGAGGTAAGGGCCGGCCGCGACCGCGAAACGGCTACCCGGAGCTTGATGGTCGACCTCGAAACGGGCCTGACCGGCCTCTACCTGAGGTCGGCGTTGGGCATCCCAACCCAGGACCGAATTGGCGTCCAATTCCACTGCGGCCCCACCAGGGAGAGTCACCCGCGCCTGCCGGCTACCCGTGCGGATGGGCTTGGTCTCCGCGGGTATGGTTTCAGCAGATGTGACAGGGGTGGGGGCCGGGGCCTGGGCGGCCGTCGGTTCGGGTGTCTGGTGTGCCAGCGAGCCCGAACGCGGGACCAACCACAGCACAGCCACCAGGCCCACGGCCACGAGAGTCCCCGTCATGACGGGTAGGATGAACGAGCGCGAGCGCCGTACCGGCACCTCGCCAGTGGTGGGCAGATCCTCGATGCGTGCCCACACCCGGCGGCGCGCGACCTCGTCTCCCGTTCGCGCGCGCGCGGCTTGCAGAGCATCGCCCAACCACTTTTCCACTGGGTCCGTCTTATTCTCAAGCCACTTCATGTCGCTATCCTCCGCGCCGCCTTCGTGAGCTCAGCCCGAGCGTGGCGCAGTCGGGACCAGACGGTGTTGGGAGGGCACCCCATCAGGGATGCGATCTCGTTCACGCCTAGTCCCTCGATTTCGAAGAGGACGAGAACCATTCTCTTCTTGGGAGACAACTTGTCCAGCAGGCGGTCGAGCAGCCGCAGATCGGACGACCTCTCCGCGGCGTCCGGTTGGGGGACCGGCTCGGGCTCGTGCCAGGGCAGGAGCGACAGGACAGATCGCAAGCGCCGCCGGCGACCCAGGTGCGAGGCGTGGCGAGCGGCGATGCGATAGATCCATGTCGAGAGCTGTGCCTCGCCGCGGAACTGCTTCAGGCCTCGGTAGACCGCGACGAAGATGTCCTGGGCCGCGTCCTCCCGCTCTTCAGGGGGCACGCCCAGGGAACTGACGAAGCGAAACACCGGCTGCGAGTAGCGATCGTAGAGCGTGCGCCACGCCGTCAGGTCTCCGCTGCGGCAGCGCTCGACCAGCAACTGGTCTTCCGCGGCCCGACTCAGCCGTTGGTGTTCTGCAGGCTCTTGGTTCATGTCCATCAAAAACTGCGTGGTGGAAGAAGCTACTTTGATCCGTTAGTGCATCCGCCCCCTCGGCTTCGTCACCGAAGCGACACTCCTAAAGCGAGACCCGCGCTGGCGTAGAACAGCGGGGTCGTGAATGACGCGTTGCCACCGTTGGCCTGATCGATGTACTCGTATCGTGTGCCCGCCGCGGCGAACTCGAGCCCCAGTCGGACGAATAGGCTTTGAAAAATCGGTACTTGCAGGCCGCCGGTGGCGGCGCCGGCAACCGTGAACCGGGTGTCCCAGCTCAGCTTGTCCTGGGTTCGAATGCCCAAGATCCAACAATCCACCAAGGCCGCCGCGCCCAATTGGAGTTCCAGGGTGGACACTCGGTGGCGCCACATGAGGGCTAGGCCCGAAGGGATGCGAATCAACCTGGCCCTGTTGTCGGAATCGGCGGAACTGCTCCAATCCTTCCACCCCGAGATCCCAACCCAGAGGGCTAGCAGCAGGCCGCGATCGCCGCGCCCGCCCAGAGTGCGCGCCACCGTGAAGCGTCCGAGATCGAGTGATTCCAGGCCCGACCGTTGGTTGGCGAATCGTGCGGCAATACCCAGGGACAAATCCCAACGGGCGCCAGGGTCGGCCTGGGGTTTGGAGACGGCGGGCGGCGGGGTGGGACGGGGCGTTGCTGGTGGCGCGGCCGGGCTGGGCGTTGCTGGCGACGATGGGGGGGGCTTGGGTGCGCTGGCCTCGATCTCGGGTACTTCAACTTCCTCCAGATAGCGCTGCACGATGAGCGCCACCGTTTCGGAGAGCGCCGCGCAATCATGCGCCTGACCGCTGTTCGGGCGGGTCAGGGCGCGAAAGAGCCGCAGCCGTCCCTGTTGGTCAACCAACGAGAAACTGGGCTCTTGCGCGGAACCGGGCGCCGGCAGAACCACGGTGAGGACCGTGGCGGAGGCTCCCGCTTGCGGCTTCACCGTCGCGGGGACACGCACGGCCAAGGCCGTGGACACCTGGCGCGCCGAGGGACACCCCTCTTCCGGGCCGGGTGCGACCACCACCGAAACGGCGCGAAGGGTGAGGAGGACCAGGAGCGGCTGCACAGAGCCGCAATCTTACTCTCGAAACGCGTCGCACGCGCAGTCATCGCGCGCTTACTGCGGACGGGCGATCTCCTCTAGGAAATAGGCGCTGCGATGGCGGGCGTTGGGCAGATGCGAGTCCCAGCACCCGGGCGAGCAGAAGACCAATTTGATCTTGCCCGAGTTGCAGGTCGAGACAGAGCACCGAATCACCTTGGCGCCCATTGGAATGGGCTTGCGGCACATCGAGCAGACGAAGGCTGGCGGGTTAGTCATCAGCGCATCCTTTAGCACGCGGCGAGGACTTCGGACTATGGATCTAGGGGGAGCGGTGGATTTGCACAGGAGCGCGGCCAAAGCGACGGCGCATGCGGTTGACGGCCTGGAGCACGGGGGGGTAGCCGAGGAGTCGCTCTTCCAGACGTCGCTTTCCCGGGAAGTCAGCCAAGCTGACGCCGATGAGGATGAAGACAAGTCCCGGACCTGGCACCAGTGGCAGGGCCATGAGGACGCCCAGCGGTATCATGGCCCATCCCACCAGGTTCTTCGTGATCCTCGCGATCAGATGAATCACGGGATGCCGGGCGGGAGCCGCTCGCTCTCGCACGAAGTAGTCGGCGGGTAGCAGCAGGGCGATGGCCACGCCGAACAGGAAGGTCAGGGTGGGGACGCCGAGCAGCAGGACCAGCTTGGCTGGCCAACCCAGCTCGGCATAGCCATGCGCCAACCGGCGAAGCAACTCGAACACGTCCTCAATCTTGCCGCACGGACGTGAGCAGGACACACAAAAAAGCCCGGCGCGCAATCAGCACGCCGGGCTTGGGTTGGAATCGCGAAGGTTAGGATCAGCCGTTGCTGACGGCCTTCTCCTCAGCCTCGTTCTTCGCTTCCTGCGGAATGCGCATACCGTAGAAGGAACGGTACACGAAGTAGAAGGAGACCAGCAGGAAGCCCACGGCCAAGGCGCCGCGCAGGCCGGTGTCCAGGTTGACCGCCAACTCGACGGCCAGCAGGCCGAAGAGGGTGGTGAACTTGATGACCGGGTTCAGGGCCACCGAAGAGGTGTCTTTGAAGGGGTCACCCACGGTGTCGCCAACGACGCTGGCGGCGTGCAGCTCGGTGCCCTTGGCCTTGAGCTCGGTCTCGACGACCTTCTTGGCGTTGTCCCAGGCGCCACCGGCGTTCGCCATGAAGATGGCCTGGTAGAGGCCGAAGAGCGCGATGGAGATGAGGTAGCCGATGAAGAAGTACGGCTCGACGCAGGCGAAGGCCAGGGTGCTGAAGAACACCGTCAGGAAGATGTTGAACATACCCTTCTGGGCGTAGCGCGTGCAGATCTCGACGACCTTCTTGC
>CAZHUY010000154.1:13237-14353 GCA_964535465.1 uncultured Myxococcales bacterium | reverse complement strand
CGGCGAGCCCCACGGCCACCGCGCCGGCCACCAGCGTGCGCCCCAACGAGCGGCCCCGCAAAGGCCAGGTCGCCAGCAGGGGAAAGAGGGCCCCGCCGATGTAGAACAACTGCAGACCTATGACGATCTGATAGTCGACCAGCGAGAAGTGAAACATCTGGCTGAGTGGTCCGGAGAAGGGGGTCTTGAGCTGTTGCGCGTGCCGAGCCCAGGCGAAGTAGGCGGCGATGATGCCTGCGAAAACGACCATGCCAGCGGCCATGCGCCACAAAGAGCCCCAGAGGCGGCGCCAGGAACGATCGAGGACCAGCCGGTACAGGGTGGCGAGGATCAAGGCGGGATAGACGACGACGCAGAACTGCCTGATCCAGAAGGACGCGCCGGTCACGACACCCGCGAGCAGCGCCGCCCACAGCGAGACAGCGGCAGGCGATTGTCGAGCGTCGTTGATCCGCCGGCTCGCCAGCCAGATCACGGCGCCCGCCAGGGCCAGGGCATAGCCGTGGCATTCGGTCATGAAGCTGAGGGCCAGGTTGACGAACCACGGATTCAGGGCGATCAGCACCAAGACCTTGATGCGGGTCGCGCGCGCGATCTGCGCGTGAGCCAGGATGCGGTCGAGCGCCCACAAGAGGAACGCGGCCACGCTCATGGTCAGCAGCCGCAAGAGCAGATGGCTGAAACCGAAGACCTTCAGGAGAGGCCACGCCAGAAACAACTGCCCGATCAGCGAAGGGGCGATGGGGGTGTCGATGACGATGCTGTTGGTCTCGGCCAGGATCTTGGCGGCACGCGCGTATTGCCAGTCGTCGTTGAGGGGAAAGTCACCCCACGCGCGTGTGATCACCGCGATGGCCACCAGCACGCCGGCGGCTATCACCCAAGGCGAGGATTCGCGAAGCACCCAGTCGCCGCACCGGCCCCACCATTGTCGCCCCCGAATCGGTTCCGAAGACATCACGTCCTCCTCGAACCGGAAGTGATCGATGTCACCGCGCGTCGGACGGGCGAAGCCGACCGCATCTCCACGCCGCGCGTGGGGCGGGGCTTTTTGCTGCAAATGAGGCCTTCGGCCATGGGCGCCGCAGTTTAGCCATCCGGCTGTGCGACGGCGCA
>CAZHUY010000154.1:0-13227 GCA_964535465.1 uncultured Myxococcales bacterium | reverse complement strand
GACCATTGAGGACCCGCCGGGGGACGAAACCGAGGGGGCGGGGAGTTGATGGCCCGAAACGTCAAATCAGGGGGGCGCGTTAGGCGCGGCGCAGGCCCATTTTCTTGGACCAGTTCCTGGTCCGCCAGCGGCTGCTCGATAGCAAACGACCACCTTCACCCCCACAGGAGTACACCCATGAGACCAGGTCACCTTTTCATGACGATGACGGTCGCTGGGGCTTTGGCCATCAGCGGTTGTGGAAACTCCGATGGTTCTGGCGGGACGGGTGGCGCCAGCGGGTCGGCTGGGGGAGGGACGCAAGACAGCTCGGCCAGCGGAAGCTCGAGCTCGTCATCCGCCGGGGGAAGCTCGGCGCGGACCAAGAGCGGTGGTTCTTCCGCGACAGCCGGGGGGGCGGGTGCGGGCGGTTCTTCCGCGGCCTCGGGCGGCAAGACGAGCACCGGTGCGCCGGGCGGTGGCGGAGGGGGCGGCGGCAAGGTGGCCACGGGGGGAAGCTCGGCGCAGAACCCGGGTGGCACCTCCGCCGTGGGGGGCGGCTCCGAGGGGGGCAAGGCTGGTGGGACTGCCGGCGCAACGGGCGGGAAGGCCGGTGGCACGATCGCCGGCGGAAGTGCGACGGGCGGCAGGGCGACCGGGGGCACCACGGGTGGTGGTGGCAGCGGCAGCGCGGGGAAGACAGGAACCAGCACCGGTTCGGGGACCTGCACGGCATCCAAGTCGGCGGGCGTGAACGTATCGGGCACGGGCAAGTACAAGGTGACGGTGGAGACCAACGCCGATAGCGGGATCAACAAGGGCACCATCTACCGGCCCTCGGAGCTCGGGGGCGCCGAGAAGTTCCCGATCTTCGTCTGGGGCAACGGCGCCTGCACCGCGGACGGGACCTCCAACCAAGCGTCCATGGGCGAGATCGCCTCGCAGGGATACTTCGTCATCGCGGACGGCTTGCCCAAGGGCAGCGGCAGCAGCCCCCAGAACGGTTCGACCTTGCTCGGGTACATCACCTGGGCCATCGCCGAGAACGACAAACCCTGCAGCGCCTATTACCAGAGCCTGGACACCACGAAGATCGCCGCCGACGGCTTCTCGTGCGGTGGACTCATGGCCGAGAACGCCTCCAGCGATCCCCGCTTCACCGCCGTCGGGATCACCAGCAGCGGCCTTTTCAGCGCCGATGCCAACCTGTACAAGAAAATCCACACGCCGTTCAAGATTCTGGAGGGTGGTTCGGGCGACATGGCCTACGAGAACGGCAAGAGGGATTACGAAGAGATCGCCGCCCTGGGCAAACCCGTCATCTACTTCAGCAAAGACGGCGCTGGCCACGGCGGTGACCTGGGGCGGGGAACCGGGGACTTCAACAGCATCAACCTGGCCTGGCTGAACTGGCACTTGAAGGGCGACATGGGCGCGACCGGCAAAGGGTTCCTCGTGGGCTCGACGTGCAAGTTCTGTACGGCCTCGGGTTGGGAGTACGAGATCAAGAACTTCGAGTAGGCACGGCCACGCCCGGTCTACCCCTTCATTCAGAGGATTCGATCTATGAGAACCACGTGTATTGGTAGGGTCTTCGCTTTCGGAATTCTCGGCCTGGCCATGGGGGCCTGCGGCTTTGAGTCGGACTCCGGTACTGGTAGTACCGGGGGGACCTCGGGGTCGGGGACCGGTTCAGGCAGCACGGCGGGCAGCAGCGGCGGCAAGGCGTCCGGCGGAGCATCTTCCGTCGCACCAGCTTCCGGAGGCAGCTCGGCAAAAGGCAGCAGTAGCTTGGCCGGTGGCAGCGGCACCGCGAGCGGCGCAACCAGCAAGGCGAGCGGTGGAGGGGGCGGCGGCGGAAAGGGCGGCACGGCCGGGGCGCGCAGTTCGGAGGGAGGGGCGGCCGGATCCAGCGCGATCACGGCCACGGGAACGGGCGGAGCCGCGGGATCGGGTGGGACAGGGGCGGCTGGGACGACCGGCGGAGCCGGTGGCCACGACGGGGGCGGAAAGGCGGGGGCTGGGGGCGGAGGCACGGGGGGAACCGTGGTGAAGGGCGGCACCACCGGCGCCGCTGGCCGGACCAGCACCAACAGCGGGTCCTGCACGCCGTCCAAGTCGGGGAACCTGAGCGTGTCGGGCAGCGGAAAGTACAAGGTGGTCGTGGAGACCAACTCCGACTCCGCCATGGCCTGTGGCACCATCTACCGGCCACAGGAATTGGGTGGGGCCGAAAAATTCCCGATCTTCGCTTGGGGCGAGGGCGCCTGCTCGCGCGATGGCAAGTCGAACTCGGCGGCCATGGCCGAGATCGCCTCGCACGGGTACTTCGTCATCGCCGACGGCCCGCTGAACGGGGGCAACTGCCCCGGCATCGGCATGCCCAACACGGCGGCGGATCTTCCCAACATGGGCAAGCCCCTGCTCGGCTACATCAAGTGGGCCATCGCCGAAAACGACAAGCCGTGCAGCGCGTACTTCGACAGCCTGGATGGTACGAAGGTCGCCGCCGATGGGTTCTCGTGCGGCGGGTTGATGGCTTCGGGCACCTCGGCTGATCCGATCATGACCACCTACGGGATCACCAGCAGCGGATTGACCGGCGCGGATGCAAGCTTCTACAGCAAGATTCACACGCCCTTCAAAGCCCTCACCGGCTCCACCGACAACGCGTATGCGAACGCCAAACGGGACTACCAGCAGATCAGCGCCCTCGGTATTCCGTCGGTTTTCTTCAGCAAGAACGGGGCCGGTCACGGCGGCGATCTGACGGCCAAGAATGGCGGCGACTTCACCAAGGTCAACCTGGCCTGGCTCAACTGGCAACTGAAGGGCGACACCTCCGAGAAGGGTAAGGGTTTCCTCATCGGCTCGGGGTGCACCTTCTGCAACAACGGCGGCTGGGAAGTGATGTCCAAGAACATTCCGTAGCCAAGGGATCTCCCGCTGGGGTCCGTCGGGGAATTGCGGGCCGTCCGGAGGCCGAATTTCCCGACCCGCCCTACCCGGAGACGCACTTGCCCGCACCGTTGCAGGTCTTGCCGTCGCTGCACTCGGGGGTGTCTCTCGCGGATTTGACGGGTTCGCAGGTGCCGCTTCCGCAGGTCTGGCAGGGGAGGTTGCAGGCCGTGTTGCAGCACACGTTGTCCTTGCAGATGCCTGACGTGCATTCGGCGCCCGACCCGCAGAGCTGCCCATTGGCTTTGTCCTGACCGGGCACGGTTCCGCACGCGCCCACGCCATTGCACTTGGCCCCTTCCAGACACTCGTACTCGGGGTCGGTCCCGGCCGTGTATCCATGGCAAGAACCCGTGTCGTCCGGCTGGTTGCACGAGCGACAGGGACCGACGCAGGCGTTGGTGCAGCAGACGCCATCCGCGCAGAATGTGGAGGCGCACTCCTCGTTCTGCTCGCACGGCTCTCCCTGTGACTTCCTGGAGTTGGTGCCGCCGACGTCTTCCTCGTGGGTGTCAGCACGATCCCCGTCCAGGGGAGAGGAATCACCGTCGGTCGTGGCAGCGTCCGCCGGGATGACGAGATCGACCGGTGCATGGACATCGGGAAGCGCGGTCTGGTCGAAGGCTAGATCGAAAGGAACGCTGCTGTCGGCGTCGACGCGGCGACCATCCGGGATGGTTGGCCCCACATCGATCTTGACGCTCGCGCTGCTGTCCGGCGCATCGCCCAGGTTGACCGGGGCATCCCAAGCGTCTGCCTTTCCGGCGACGTCGGTCATCACGGTCACGCCCTTATCGAGGCTCGGCCGCGCGTCCTCGGAACTTGGTGAGACGTCTCTGATGTCGCCCGCCGTGGAGGAGTCTGCGGCGAGGTTTCTCGTGTCGACGGCGACAGCATCGGCGGGACGGGCTCCGTCAGTCATTCCCGCATCGAAGGCGGGTGCTGCCGCGCATCCGCCCTGTGCGGGGTTGGGGACGCCCGGGCAGTCGTCGATGGCGTCCGGCACGTCATCGCCGTCGCTGTCATCCGGCAGGGCGGGCTGCAGGTGGAGCTCGTGGGTCCTGTCCTCACCGGAGAGTGATGCAATGGCGATGAAGCCGTCCGCCAGGCGTTGGCCGACGGCGTAGGCGCGGACGTGGATGCGAAGCGCGCCTTGTATCGTTCCTGGTGCGATCAGGATCGTACCGAGCTTGGCTGGGTTCGTGCTGTCCAGGGCCCCATGTTCGGGGATGCGCGTGCCGTCCCACAACACCCCTGTCTCATGGTACGCCCAGACGCGCAGCTCGTCGGGTGCCGACACGCCGTCGGCGCAGCCCACTTGCAGGAGCACCGCCCCCGGCTCGGGCACGCTGCTGGACGAGCGACAGCCCAGGCCTAGGGCAAGTACGACCAGGAGACCGATGTGTGTCGCGCGCATTTCCACCCCTTACCTTCGCATCGTTCCCAGGGATCCTTCGTGCAGGGTCGTCTTTTCGGCGGGCAAGGACACCAGCACGATCGTGGTGATCGCACCGGCGACCCCCGCGCCCAGTAAGCCCCAGAGCCACCAGCGCGTTTTTGCTGGCGCGACCGGCTCGGGCGAGACAGCCGTGGTGAGGTCGGGCGACGTTTCGCTGGGAACGGGCGGGGGGGACGGCACCAGCTCTTCACGCACGCTCGGCTCCGGCGTCACGTCTTGCGGGGGTGGCGTGACCGGCGGGGCGGTTTCGTGTCCCGCACCCTTTTCGTTCAGATCCTTGTTCAGCGCCTCCAGCTCGGCGATGAGCGCCTTGACCTGGGGTACGAAGGGCGAATCGGGTGCGACCATGATGAACTTGCGGTAGGTGGCTTGCGCGAGCGAGAGATCCCCCAGTCGCCGGTAGCACTGCGCGATGTTGATGAGGAATCCGGGCAAGGGGTGGATCTCGTATCCCGCCTGGTACTTGGCCAGCGCCTCGGCGAACAAGCCGCTGCGAAAGTGAGTCTCGGCGGTCTCGAACAACCGCCGAGCCTGGCTCTCCGCCTCGGGGGACTCGGCCATGACGGTACCCGCGCTGGCGCCGAAAAGCAGGCAGGCCAAAAACAGAGTGCGCAGACGGCTCATGGCCTGGCGGCGACCGATCATGGTTTGCTCCTTGCCGCGGCCTCGGCGAACGGATCGATGGACAGCCCTTCCGCGATCGGGTTTCTCTTGCTGCCGGCGACCGCGCGCTTGGCTTTTTTGCCTGTGATCCTCTTGGCCTTGGTGGGCGGTGCCTCGCCGGTCTTTTCCGGCATGGCCAGCGACGGCGTGTTCTCCGGCACGGCCGGCACCTGGGGCGCGACCGGTGGTGTGGGGACCAGGGTGGGCGTGGACACGGCCGGCGGAGTTACTTGCACGTGCGCGCCGCCAGTCCGAAGGACCAGCAGCGCCACGACGGTTGCGATGGCCAGGGCTGCGCCCGCCAGCGCGGCTACTCGCCACTTCGCAAACCGGCGGCCAGGCACGACCGCGGTGGTGGACTTGCCGCCGTCCGTTCCCATGTCGGAGGCCCCCGCCGCGGCCAGCAGCTCGGGCGTGACACCCGCCAAGGCGATCTGGCTGGACTGCAGGCCCGAACCGAAGAGATCCATCAACAGGTTGGGGAGCATGCGCGATTGGTATTGCGTCGCGTGGACGGCGGCCTCGAGGTCGTCAGCCATCGCCTGCGCGGTCGGATAGCGTTTGGCCGGGTCGCGTTCCACCGCCCGCATGACGATGGCGTCGAGCTCGGGCGGCACCTCGGGGCGCAGAGACGAAGGCGGGTCGATGGTCAACTCCATGACCTTCTTGAGCGTCTCCACCATGCTGGTCCCGCGGAAGAGTTGCCGACGGGTCAGCATCTCCCACATCACCACACCCAGGGAATAGAGATCCGAGCGTGCGTCGAACGCTTCGTTGCGCACGCGCTCGGGTGCCATGTAGCCAAGCTTGCCCTTGATGGTGCCTTCGTCCGTGTTCTCGGACATGACCGCGGTCGCGGTCTTGGCGATGCCGAAATCCAACAGTTTCACGTCACCTGTGCGCATGCACATGATGTTGGAGGGGCTGACGTCTCGATGGATGATGTCCAGCGGGTGGCCCTCGGCATCGGTGAGCGCATGGGCATAGGCGAGACCGACCGCCACCTCATGGGCGACATAGGCCGCGACGGGGATCGGCAACAGGCGCTTGGTGTCGCGCAAGGCACGGAAGATGGCCAGCAGGTCGCGACCACGCAGGTACTCCATCGCCAGAAAGTAGGTACCGTCGATGTTGCCGAAGTCGTAGACCTGGACGATGTTCGGGTGGTTGAGCAGCGCGACGGTGCGCGCCTCGTGGATGAACATCTCGACGAATCTGGGCGACTGACTGAGATGGGAGAGGATGCGCTTGACCACGAAGGTGCGCTTGAAACCTTCCGCGCCGGGCAGCACGGCGCGAAACACCTCGGCCATACCTCCTTCACCGATTCGATCAAGAAGGACATAGCGTCCGAATCGCTCTGGCTTGACCGCTTGCAAGGCTGGGACCACGACGTCTCTTATCGGCAAGAAGTGGCCCTGGGTTGAGGGCGTCAAAGGGCCGTATCTTCTGGCAACGTTTGCTAGGTATTATACCCCACAGATATCCCTGCGGCGAAAAATAATGCGGGCTGACGGTGTCAGCGGTCGGACGCGAGCTTCTCGAGTCGGTCGACGATGTCGTGCGCGGCTTGAGGGCGGGCCAGCGTCCGCATGGCGGCGGCCATGGTCTGCCTGCGCGCCGGATCGGCGGCCAGGATGCCCAGCAGCTCGGCCAGCTGCGTGCCGGTGGCGTTCCTTTGATCCAGCACGACGGCGGCGCCGGCTTGGGCGAAGTGGGCGGCGTTCTTGTTCTGGTGATCGTCGGCGGCGGTGGGCAGCGGGATGAGAATAGCGGGGCGAGCAGCCATGGCTAGCTCGGCCAGGGTCAGGGCGCCGGCGCGCCCCACCACCAGGCTCGACTGCTGATAGGCGCTGGCCATGTCGTCGATGAAGGCGCGCGGCTCCACCCGGTCGCTCACGCCGAGGGCGCGGTAGCGCTCGTTGCAGCGCTCGAAATCCTTGGAGCCGGTTTGATGGACGATGCCGGGCAAGCGTCCTGCCTTGTGCAGGATCTCGACCGCGGCCATGACCAGATCGTTCACGGCGCGCGCGCCTTGGCTGCCGCCCACCACCAGAATGCGTGCTTCCGGGGCGGGTTCAGCCCCGCTGGTCAGGGCCGCGACCAGCTTGGCGCGCACGGGATTGCCTGTGCTCTCGACCTTGTCGGCGGGGAAGATCTTGCCGGCTTCGCTGAAAGCCACCATCACCACGCGCACCAGGCGTGCGAGGATGCGGTTGGTGATCCCGGGGACGCTGTTCTGCTCTTGAATGGCGCTGGGATAACCGAGCAGCGCTGCCGCCAGAACCATGGGGCCCGAGGCGTAGCCACCCACGCCCAGCACCACGTCGGGGCGAAAGCGGCGCAGGATGCTCCATGAACGGAAGAAGGCCTTGGGCAGGCGGTACAAGCCGCGCAGCGTGGCTCCCAAGCTCATGCGCTTGAGGCCGCTGACTTCCAGAAGCTCGAGCGGGAAACCGGCGGCGGGCACGGCGCGCGCCTCGAGTCCGCGGCTGGTGCCCACGAACATCACCTGGCCGCCGCGGCGCACAGTTTCCTCGGCCACCGCGATGCCCGGAAAGAGGTGACCACCCGTCCCTCCGCCAGCGACCAGCAGGCGCATCAGGACTTGGCCTCGACCACGACCTGCACGTTGGCGCCGTCGGAGCGGCGGTTCTTCCACACACGCGCGCGCGACAGGCGCAGGAACTTCCAGGCCGATTGCGGCGCGGGCTCGGGGTTGTGGGCCGAGATGTTGGTCAGGACACCGGCCATGAACAGGCTCATCACCAGGGCGGTGCCGCCATAGCTGACGAAGGGCAGCGGCAAGCCCTTGGTGGGCAGCATGCCCAAGACCACGCACATGTTGACCAGGGCCTGCAGGCCGAAGAGCAGGGTCACGCCGAAGGCCAGGTAGCAGCCAAAGGGATCGCGCGCCCGAGAGGAGGCGCGCAGGCCACGCCACACCAAGATGGCGAACGCCAACAGCACCGAGAGTACCCCCACCAGACCCAATTCCTCGCCGACGATGGCCAGAATGAAATCGGTGTGGGCCTCGGGCAGGAAGAAGAGTTTCTGGTGTCCCTGGCCCAAACCCTGGCCGAACGTGCCGCCCGAGCCGACGCTGATCAGGGATTCGTAGAGCTGATAACCCGAGTCACGGCGGTACTGCCAAGGGTAAAGGAAGGCCATGAATCGGCGCATGCGCCAGGGCTCGCCCGCGATGAAGAGCTTCCAGCCCAGCGGCGCGGCGGTGAGCACGCACAGCAAGATGTAGCTGGTGCGCGTTCCCGCCACGAAGAGCAGACCCAGGGCCGTGACGCCGATGATCACCGCCGTCCCCAGATCGGGCTGCTTGAGCAGCAGCAACAGGAACACGCCGGTCATCACCAAGGGGGGCAAGAAACCGATGGAGAAGTCCTTGACCTTCTCGGCCTTGCGCGCGAGCAGCACCGCCAGGTACAGGACCAGGGCGAACTTGGCCAGCTCGGAGGGTTGGAACGAGAACCCGCTAAAACGGAACCAGCGCACGGCCCCGTTGATGGAAGGCCCTAGCTTCAAGACCGCGGCCAGCAGGACCACCGACAGGAACAGCAGCGGGTAGGTCAGGCGGCGATAGACCGAGTAGTCGAGGCGCATGCCGATGGCGAAGGCGAGCAAACCGACCGCGCCGTAGGCGGCCTCGCGCTTGAGAAAGTATGTCCAGTCTCCGTAGGTCTTGGCCGCGAAGGCCGCGCCCGCGGAGAACACCATGACCGCGCCGAATCCGGTCAGGGCCAGCACCATGGTGACCAGCAGGCGATCGGGACCGCGAGAGATGGGCGCGGCGGCCACTTGAGGCGCGGGCGGGGATTTGGCTTTCGCCCAGTCGGAGACGCGCTCGAGCAGGCTCATGGGCGTCCCTGGCCACGTTCGGCGATGAGCGCCTTGACCGCGCTACGAAAGACCTCGGCGCGGTGCTGGTAGTTGCGGAACATGTCGTAGCTGGCGCAGGCCGGAGACAGCACCACCGCGTCTCCCGGGCGGGCCATGGTGGCGGCCTGGGCCACGGCATCTTCCATGGTGGGGGCCAACTCCACCGGCACCACGGCCGACAAGGCGTCGCGAATGCGGGACGCGGCTTCGCCGATCAGCACCGCCCCGCGCCCGGCCTTCTTCATGACCTGCGCCAGGGGCTCATACGAGCCGCGCTTGTCACGGCCGCCCGCCACCAGCACCACCGGTCGGGGGAAGCGATCCAGCGCCGCCACGACGGCACCCACGTTGGTGCCCTTGGAATCGTCGTAGAAGAACACGCCGTCCAGTTCGCCCACCATCTCCATCCGGTGCGGCAAGGAACGGAAGGCCACCAAGGCGTGTCGAGCTTCCAGCGGCAAGGCGCCCGCCAGGCGTCCGGCCACCAGGGCGGCCAGGGCGTTCTCCATGTTGTGGCGACCGATCAGGCCGGGCAGGTGCGAGGGGTAGTACTCGACCGGGCCGCCCATGAGACGCACACACAGGGCGTCGTCCTCGAGCCAGCCGCCCACGGTCAGCGTGCGGCGGGTCGAGATGAACACGCAGTGGCTACGCAGGTTCTTGGCCATGGCCTCGACCATGGGATCGTCGATGTTCAAAACCGCGAAGTCGGCCGCGGTTTGCGCGGCGAAGATGCGCGCTTTGGCTGCGGCGTAGGCCTCGATGGTAGGGTGCCGATCCAGGTGGTCGGGCGAGACGTTGAGCATGACCGCCACCTGAGGCCGGAAAGAGTCGACCGTCTCCAACTGGAAGCTGGAGACTTCCAGCACGCACATGCCGCCCGATTCCGCGGCGGGCGTGCCCACCGCCTCGGCAAAGGGAGTACCCAGGTTGCCGCCCACGAAGGTCGGCCGACCGTTGGCGGCCAGGATGGCGCCACACAGGGTGGTGGTGGTGGATTTTCCGTTCGTGCCGGTGATGGCCACCATGGGCGCGTCCACGAACCAGGACGCCAGCTCCAATTCGCCGGTCACATTGATGTTGCGGCTGCGCGCCGCCTCGACCTCAGGCAAGGCCGGGACCCCAGGCGACAACACGATGATGTCCGATTCCAGAAAAGACTCGCTGCGGTGCCCGCCCAACTCCTGCTTGATGGTCGCCGGCAACTGAGCCAGCGCCGCGCCGAGCGCCTCGGCCGGCTGGTTGTCGGTCACCGTGACCTGGGCGCCCCGGGCCGAGCACAGACGTGCCGCGGCCACGCCCGAACGCCCGAGCCCGACGACGAGAACCTTCTTGCCAAACAGGGCACGTTGGTAGAGCTGCATTTCTTGTACTTCCTGCTGTTAACGAACCTTCAGAGTCAAAAGTAACCCCAACACCGCGCAAGCAAAGGAAACGATCCAAAAGCGCACCACGATGCGTGACTCGGGCCAACCCATCTTCTCGAAGTGGTGGTGGATGGGCGCCATCAGAAAGACGCGACGCTTGGTGAGCTTGTAGTAGCCGACCTGGATGATGTCCGAGAACAACTCGACCACGAAGATGCCGGCGATGACGGGCAGCGACAGCTCGGTCTTGGTGGCCAGGGCCACGAAGCCGATGGCGCCGCCCAAGGCCAGCGCGCCCACGTCGCCCATGAAGACCTGGGCCGGGTGGGTGTTGTACCAAAGGAAGCCGATGCTGGCGCCGATGATGGCCCCGCAGAACACGCTCAGCTCACCCGCGCCCCGCACGTGCGCCATGCCCAGGTAGTTCGCGATGTTGAAGCCCGCCAGGGTTTGCCCGGCGGCGTAGGCCAACAACATGAAGGTGAAGGTGCAGGCGATCACCGGTCCGATGGCCAGTCCGTCCAGCCCGTCGGTCAGGTTGACGGCGTTGGACGTCCCCATGACGACGAAGATCAAACCCAGGCTCGCGTAGAGGAACACGGGGATCTCCAAGGGGTAGCGTTCGAAGTTGAGCAAGGGGATGGCGATGCGCTGGCGCACCGTGGGATCCAGGGCATCGCCATAGAAGAGCCACCCCACCGCCACCGCGCCCACCAAGAACTGCACCAGCAGCTTCAGCTTGCCGGGCACGCCGCGTTTGTTCTTCTTGCTGATCTTGAGGTAGTCGTCGACGAAGCCCAGAGCGCCATAACCCACGGTCACGAAGAGGGCGGGCCACACGAGGGGGCTGGTCAGGTCGCACCACAGGATCGTGCCGGTGACCAGGGCCATGATGATGAGGGCGCCACCCATGGTGGGTGTGCCGCTCTTGCAGGCGTGGGAGGCGGGGCCGTCGTGGCGGATGATCTCGCCAAGCTGGCGCGCGCGCGCGCGGCGGATGAACCAGGGCGCTAGGGCGAAGGTGATGAGCAGCGAGGTGAGCGTCGCCAACATGGTTCGCGACGAGACGTAGCGGAAGACGTTGAGGAATCCCACGTCGCCGCGGAGCTGGGCAAAGAGATGAAACAGCATCGATTACAGAATCCTTTGCAGGGCCTCTAGCGCGCGTTCCAGGCGCATGCCACGCGAAGCTTTGACCAGGATCCAATCTCCCGGCGCGGCCCAAGCGGCCACCGCGTGCGCCGCATCGGCCGGCTCGTCGAACGCCTGCGCTCGCTCCGCCGACAGCCCGGCCGCCTTGGCCCCTGCCACCAGCTCGGCACCCAACCGACCCACGCCGGCCACCCCCGTCACCCCCAGCTTCACCGCCTGGCGTCCCACTTCCTGGTGCTGCTGTTCGGCGCTGTCTCCCAGCTCCAGCATGTCGCCCAAGATGGCGTAGGCCCGACCCGATCCCGCCGAGCCCACCAGGGTACGCAGCGCCGCCACCATCGAATTGGGGTTGGCGTTGTAGCAGTCGTCCATGACCAGCCGGCCGCCCATCGTCTCGATGCGAGAACGATGCGCGGGCAGGGTGACCGCCTGCAGCCCCGTCAACGCTTCGACGACAGGAACGCGCAGGGCATGGGCCACGGCCAGGGCGGCGGCGGCGTTGCGCGCGTTGTGCTCGCCCGCCAGGGGCAACTTCAGGATGTGCGGTTCGTTGCCCACGGACAGGCGAATCAGCGAGCCGGCGGCGCCCGCCGGAATGTGCTCCATGATGCGCACCGCGGCCGACGGGCCGCCGCAACCGAAGCGGCGCTGGCGGTTGGGCGGGATGGAGGCCACCACCGGCTCCAGGAGCGGCTCGTCCGCGGGCAGCACGGCGATGCCGGTGCCGGTCAGACCGCCGAAGATCTCGCCCTTGGCGCGTGCCACCGCGTCCAGCGAACCCAGCCGGCCCAGGTGCGCGCCCGCGATGTTGGTGATCACCGCCACGTGGGGCTGGGCGATCCTGGTCAGGTAATCGATCTCGCCGGGACCGCGCATGGCCATCTCCAGCACCCAGAAGTCTTCCTTGCCGGTGGACGACAGGATGGTCAACGGCATGCCCACGTCGGTGTTGAGGTTCCCCTGGGTGGCCAGGACCCGACCCGCTGGCGCCAGCGCGGCGGCGATCAACTCCTTGGTGGTGGTCTTGCCGTTCGAGCCGGTCACGCCGACCACGCGGCCCTTGAAGAGCTTGCGCACGGCCTCTGCCAGATGGCCCATGGCCAGGCGCGGATCGTCCACGGCGATGACCGGGACCGACTCGCAGTCCGCCGGCCGGCCACGTCCCTGAACCACGACCAGCGCGGCGGCTCCCGCCTTGACCGCGTCCTTGCAGAAATCGAATCCATCGACGCGCTCGCCCGGCAAGGCGAAGAAGAGTTGACCTGGCTTCACCGCGCGGCTGTCGGTGGCCGCGCCCGTGAAGCGCGTCGTGCCCAACGTGGCCGGCGTTCCCACCGGTTTCCCCGCCATGGCTTTGCATGCGAACGACAGGGTTCGCTTGGCCGGCGTGCTCATCATATTCGTCCTCCGGGCAAGGGCGGAGTCGGGCGGTTGATGCGGGCGGCGAAAGCCGCGGCCGCGACCTCGCGGTCGTCGAAGTGAATCTTCTTGGTGCCGAGGATCTGATAGTCCTCGTGACCCTTACCGGCGATGAGCAGGGTGTCCCCCGGCTTGGCCAAGGCTACGCCCAATTCGACGGCGCTCTGCCGGTCGGGATCGACGTGGAATCCCGAGAGTCCCTGGCGCAGCTCCGAGGCCGTGCGCCGCGCGCTGCCCGCCTTCTCCACGCCCGGCACGATCATCTCGATGATGCTCTCGGGCGTTTCAGTACGAGGATTGTCCGAGGTGATGAGAACCACGTCGGCCCGCTGCGCC
>CAZHUY010000153.1:0-14392 GCA_964535465.1 uncultured Myxococcales bacterium | reverse complement strand
CATGGGACGAGAATAGCAAGCAGACCAGCGCTGGCGCCAAAGCGATAACGAGTGACAGCGCCCCTCCGCCCCTGGCGAGCGAGGGGCGAGTGGGTCACCCGTACGGATCCTCTTCCGCGGCGTAGTTCGTGAACTTGGTGAACTCACGCAAGAAGGTCATGGGGACGTTCTCGGTCGGGCCGTGACGGTTCTTGCCTATGATCAGCTCGGCCTTGCCCTTCTCCGCGCCCTCGGTTCCATACATCTCCTCGCGGTGGATGAAGACAATCATGTCGGCGTCCTGCTCGATGGCGCCGGACTCGCGCAGATCGGAGAGTTGCGGTCGTTTGTCCTCGCGCCTCTCCAGACCGCGGTTGAGCTGCGAGACCGCGATGACGGGAATGTGCAGATCCTTGGCCAGGCCTTTCAGGCCACGCGAAATATCGGCGATCTCGCGCTCGCGCGAATCCTCCCGCTTGCCGCCGAGCCCGCGTGCCAACTGCAGGTAGTCGATGACCATCAGGCCCAAGGGCGGACGGTTGCCTTGCTGCGCGGGGAAGTACTTCGGGTTGCCGCGAAAACGCCGGGCCTTGGCCCGCAGCTCGAGGATGTTGGGCGCGGCGGAATCGTCGATGAGGATGGGCGCTTTGGTCAAACGATCGGCGGCGGGGTAAATGTGGCTCTTCCAGTCGCCGTATTCGATCATGCCCCGACGCAGACGACTGGAATCGATGCGAGCCTCGCCGGCCAGCATGCGCTCCATGAGCTCGAACTTGGACATTTCCAGCGAGAAGATGAGGACCGGGATGTTGTGCTCGAGCGCGGCGTGGGTGGCCACGTTGATGGCCCAGGTGGTCTTGCCCACGCCGGGCCGCGCCGCCACGATGATCAGGTTCTCGGGCTGCAGCCCCGCGGTGATCTCGTCCAGCCGGTTGAACCCGGTGGGCACGCCGGTGATCTGGCGCCGCTCCATGGACCGCGTTTGCAGCTCGTTGACCACCTCGCCGAGCAAATCGCCCACCGGTTGAAACGACTCGCGCCGGTTCTGCTGCGCGACCTTGAAGATCTGGGTTTCGGCCTCGTCCAGAAACTCCTCGTAGTTGCCGAACTCGCCGTAGGCGCGCGATTGAATCTCGGCGCACGCCCCGATCAGGCGCCGCAGGGTCGCCTTCTCCTTCACCAGCCGCACGTAGTGCCCGATGTTCTCGGCGGTGGGCACCGAGTTGGCCAGGGTCAGCAGGTAACCGGCCCCGCCCTCCAACCTGGGCAGGAAGCCTCGGTTCTTCAGCTCGTCGCCGAGCGAAACCACATCGATGGGCTGGCGCTTCTTGTCCAGCTCCATCATGGAAACGTAGATCTCGCGATGGGCGGGCAGGAAGAAGTCGTCGGCGGTCAGGACCGTGGCCATCTCGTCGAAAGCCATGGGCTTGACCAACACGCCACCCAGCACGGATCGCTCGGCATCCAGGTTGTGGGGCGACAGCTTACCCAAAGCGCCGCCATCAGAGGAGAAAGCACCTTCGGACATAGGAGGCGTAGTCTACGCCAAAGGACTATGCCCCACGAAAGCAAACGACCTCTGCATCCGTGAAGACGCAGAGGTCGTGAAAAACGGGACGGATCCCGAAGGTCTAGCCTTCCTTCTTGACGACCCAGACCTTGACCTTGGCGATGGCGTCACGCCCCAGCTTGATGCCAACCTCGGTCATGCCGAGATTGCGCAAGGGCTCGTCGAGCAAGATCTTCTTGCTGTCGACGTGCACGCCCTGCTCGGCCAGAGCATCGGCGATGTCACGGCTGCTCACCGAGCCGTAGAGCTTGTCGCCCTCGCCCACCGCTCGCGACACCGACACCGAAACCTGCGACAACTTGTCCACCTCGGACTGCAGCTCCTTGGCCATCTTGGCGGCCCGGGCCGCGATCACACGCTTCTCGTGGGAGAGACGGGCTTCGTCTTTCTCGGTGGCCGGCACGGCGAAGCCACGGGGCAGAAGGTAGTTCCGCCCGTAACCGTCGCGCACGCTGACCACGTCGCCCGCCTTGCCCAGGTTGTCCATATCTTCTCGCAAGATGATTCGCATGGTGTTTCCTCCCGCCTACTTCCCGGTGACGGCGAAGGGCATGAGCGCGATCATGCGGGCACGGGACACGGCCCGACCGATCTCGCGCTGGTGCTTGGCGCAATTGCCGGTGAGGCGACGCGGGACCAACTTGCCCCGGTCGGCGATGAAGTACTTGAGCAACCCCGCGTTCTTGTAGTCGATCTTGAGGTTCTCATCCGCGCAGAACTTACAGGCCTTGCGACGACCCATCTTCTTGCGTCCGGAATCCTGTTCGAGGTCGGATTCTTTTTGCTCTGGCTTGGACATGGCTTAATCCCTTCCCCGGATAGGCTCGTCGACCTTTCCGAAAACAGCTTCCTCGAAATCGAACGCGCCCTCTTCGTCCTCCTCGCCGAAGGGCCGCACGCCGGCCTGGCCGGTCGCGATGGCTTCCTCGTCGGGTCCGGGGACCGAGGCATTGGCGAACGTCTCGTCCGTCACCTCAGAGGTGCGGGTGGCAGGATCGACGTTCTCTTCCATCTTGATGGTGTAGTGGCGAATCACGTTGTCGGTGAGACGCAGGTTACGCTCGATCTCCTCGACCAGGCCGGCCTGGCCCAGGTACTTGAGGAAGATGTACACGCCTTTGAGCTGCTTCTTCACCTCGTAGGCCAGCTTGCGGCGACCCCAGTTCTCGATCTTGAGCAGGGTGCCCCCGCCCGCCTCGAGCACCTCGCGCATCTTGGTGTTGACCGCGCCGATGGCGTCGTTGGTCACGTCGGGCTTGAGGATGAAGATGGTCTCGTACTCTCGGGTTCTGCCGGGTATGTCCCGGCACGACGTTCGTCTCTTGTCTGCCATGTGGTTCTCCCTTTGGACCTATGTCCCGATGCCAGGCACCGGGCAAGGAGTGGATGAGGACAGACGCCCTATGCGCCCGCCTCGCTTTCTTTCTTCGGACGTTTGTTGAATCTGTTCATCGCGACCTGCAGTCCGCGTTTGATGATGGTCTCGCTGGCGTCGGCCGCCGTCTCGATCATCTCGGGCAGTTGTGACCGTTCCTCGTCGCGGAAATCCGCCAACACGTAGTCGGCGGTGTCCCAGGCGGCCGGCGGACGCCCGATGCCCACGCGCACGCGCGCGAAATCGGGGGTGCCCCATTCCTGCATGACCGAGGCCACGCCGTTATGGCCGCCCGCGCCCCCGCCCATCCCCAACTTGAGCCGACCGAAGGGCACATCGAGCTCGTCGTGCACCACCACGGCCTGCGCTGGCGGGATCTTCCAGAAGGCCGCCACCCGTTGCACCGCTTGGCCGCTGCAGTTCATGAATTCCATGGGCTTGCACAGGAGCACGGATTCGCCAGCAAGGCTCATCTCGCTCAGCTCTGCCCCCATTTTGAGGCGACAAGGAGGATCGCCCGCGCGCCGCCGAATCTCATCAATGACCATGAAGCCGGCATTGTGTCGGTTGCGCGCGTAGCGCGGTCCAGGATTGCCGAGGCCCACCAAAAGCCACATCGTTCGAGCACTCGGCAAATCCCCAACCGGCGGATTACTTGCCCTTCTTCTCCGGGGCCTTGGCCGGAGCCGCGCCCTTGGCGCCAGCAGCCGGAGCCGCGCCCTTGGCGCCAGCAGCCGGAGCCGCACCAGCGGCGGGAGCCGCGCCAGCAGCCGCAGCGCCCTCGGCGGGAGCCGCCGCACCCTCGGCCGGAGCGGCCGCAGCCTCTTCGACCTTCTCGGCGCGCGGAGCCACCACGGAAGCCAGCGCCTCCTTGGGATCCAGCAGAACCTTCACACCCGCGGGCAGCTTGAGATCGCTGACGTGCAAACCCTGGCCGATGTCGAGCGCGGTCACGTCGATCTCGATCTTGACCGGGATCTCGGAGGGCTTGGCGGCGATGGCCAGGCTGCGATGGCTCTGGTGAAGGTTGCCACCGTTGGTCACGCCCACCGGCACGCCCAACAGGATGACCGGGATCTCCACCCTGATCATCTCGTCCATGCTCACGCGGATGAAGTCCACGTGAACCGGCTTGCGCGAGATCGGGTCGATCTGAACATCACGGATCATGGCGGTGATGTCCTCGGACTTGCCGTCCTTCTGCAACGCCAAGGCGAAGACCGTGTTGCGCTTGCGCTCTTTGTCCAGCGCCTTGAGCAACGTGTCGGGATCCAGGGCCAACGACAGCGTTTCGGTCTTGTGACCGTAGAGAACGGCGGGAAGCTTGCCCGCGGCGCGCGTCTGGCGGGACGGGCCCTTGCCAGAGCTGGTGCGAACCTCGACTGGAACCTTGGCGAAATCCATGATGAATCCTTTGTGCTCGTTCTCAGATGAAGAGGGTACTCAATGAGTCCCCTTGGTGGATGCGCTTGACTGCTTCCCCCAGCAGGCGCGCGACGGACAGAACCCGAACCTTGGACGAGGCCTTGATATCGGGGCGGGGAGGAATGGAATCGGTGATGATGATCTCCTGGATCGCGCTGGCGTGAATGCGTTCCAACGCGGGGTCAGAGAGCAGGCCGTGGGTGACGCAGGCGTAAACCGCGCGCGCGCCGTTCTTCTTCAGACCCTCGGCAGCCGCGCACAGGGTGCCGGCGGTGTCGACCAGATCGTCGACGATGATGGCATCGCGGCCGCTCACGTCGCCGATGATGTTGACCAACTCGGCCACGTTGGGCGCCGGGCGCCGCTTGTCGATAATCGCCAGGCTGGAGCCCAGGCGCTTGGAGTAGGCGCGCGCGCGCTCGACGCCACCGGCGTCAGGCGAGACGATGACCGCGTTCGAAGTGAACTTGGTGCGCAGGTAGTCCATCATCACCGGCATCGCGTAGATATGATCGACCGGGATGTTGAAGAATCCTTGGATCTGGCCGGCGTGCAGGTCCATGGCCAACACGCGGTTGACCCCTGCAGCGGTCAGCAGATCGGCGACCAAACGCGCCGAAATCGGGGTGCGCGGCCGGGTCTTGCGATCCTGACGCGCGTAACCGAAGTACGGCATGACGGCGATGATGCTGCCCGCCGACGCCCGCTTGAGAGCGTCGATCATGACCAGCAACTCCATCAGGTTGTCATTGACCGGCGTGGAGGTGGGCTGAATGACGAAGCAGTTGACGCCGCGAACGTTCTCGTAGATCTCGACGTCCGACTCGCCATCCGCGAAACGCCGCACGTGCGCCCGACCGATGGTGGTATCGAGCAAGCGACATACTTCGCTCGCCATATCGGGATTGGCATTTCCGGCAAAAATTCTAAATGGCTTGGTCACTGCGAATCCTATGGTCCCGCGGGCGTTCTTCCCCCAGGAGGGCGCGAATATTGCCATCCACCTATTGATGTGTCAACGGCAGGTCCAGACCGAAAGCCTTGCGCCAGCCCCAAGACATCCTGGCCGTGTACATGGTCGCGGTCGTAGCCGTGGCCGTGGCCGGCACCTGGCCGGGACGACACCATGCACCACATCATCCGCCTCGCTACATCTGGGCCGAGGCCAGGTAGAATTTGTTGTTGCGGTCGCTGACCACCCTCAGAGACGAGCGCGTGGCCTCGGGCAGCAGGCCGCGCAGGGTCTCGAAGCGGGAGCGCTCGACCACGAAGAAGACGCGCTTGCCCGGGTTGCGCTTCAGGTAGTCCTTTAGATCCTCGGCGTTGCGGTCGCCCAGGAACACGGTGCGGCCTTCCTTGGGACCCTCGAAAATCTCGTTCTGTGTGTAGAATGTCTCCCCGCGCCAGTACATCTGCCAGGCGACCAGCCGCTCGGCCGACGAAGCCCTTTCCTTATAGTAGGTGGCGATGAGCGGTTTCTGCGACCAGCGGTTCGACACATTCTTCATGTACGCATCGAGCAGATAGTAGGTGAAGCAGACAGAGACCAGACCGATTCCCGCCAGGCCGATGTTGCGTAGGCGCCGCCACCCGAGCATCAAGGCCGCCGCGCCGAACAGGCTGGCGAAGATGATGAGGGGAGCGCGGTAGTCCAGCTCGGGCGGCCAGGGCCGGCCCTGAGGGGTGTTGATGTAGTCGTAGGAGAACAGCCAGATGAAGTGCTGGGCGTTCTTCTGCGCCATGGTCAGATCGGCGGTCACCAGGAACAACAGCGGCAAACCGACCAGGGCCGCCATCCAGACCACGCGCCCGCGCACGCCCTTGAGCATGTCGTCGACGAAGCAGCCGAGCACGATGGCCAAGCCGGGGATGGCCGGCAGGATGTAGTGGTGAAACTTGGTCATCGAGAAGGAGACGACCGCGTAGCAGGCGACGAACCAGATGGCCCCCAGGTGCAGGATGGCGCGACGCTTGGTCGTGCCGGCCTCGCCTGGCTCGGTGGACACGCTGGTGGAGCGGAAGGTGCGCATCACCACCCACGACAGCGCCGCGGGCACGAGAGCGATCCAGGGAAACACGCCGTAGCCCAGTTCGCGCAGGAAGTACTCGAACGAGCCGCGATCGCCGTGCCGGCCCAGCACCATGCGACGCCAGTGGTTGTCGCCGTACAGCTCGTTCCAGAAAGGGAAACCGTGTCGGGCCAGCATGGCGTGGTGCCAGGGCACGCAAACCAGAACGCACGCCAGGACCGCCAAAAGCAAACCGCGGATGAGCTGCGCCCGGTTCAGACGACGCCAGTTCCAGGTGAAGAACAGGTAGGCCAGGAACACGATGACCGGCAATCCCAGCCCGGCCAGCCCTTTGGCCAAGACCGCCAAACCGCACAGAATGGCCGCGATCATCAGATAGAACGGCGCCTTGTAGCGGATCTTGGCGGCGAACCAGACGAAGGCCAGGAAGCCGAGTGTGTAGGGCAGCATGGCCACCACCCCGGGCAACACCAGATGACGCTTGGGCCAGATGTCCCAGCGGAGCTGGATGGAGTTGAAGACAATCTGAGGCAAGACGGTCAGCGCCAGCAGCCCGACCGTGGCATAGAAGAGTCCGTGGTGGGGCCAAGACAGACGCCCCTTCCCCTTGCGGGGCAACTCGCGATCCTCGTCGTCGAACAGGGCCAGCTTGCCCAGCGCCAGGGCCATGGTCATGGGACCCACGAAGGCCATGTCGGTCATGGCCTGACGGGCGACCAGGCTGAACAGCGGGCAGGTGGCCAGCGCCAGGGTCGAGAGCACGCCGGCGCGCCGGCTGACGAAGCGGGACACGGCCAGATACACGCCCGCCAGCGCCAGGAGCGACATCAGAATGAAAGGCAGGCGCAAGGCCCACTCGGGCCTGGAGGACAGGGCAAAGGTCCCCGCCTCGGCGTTGCCCAACCCGAAGACGAGCATCGACAGGCTGATCAGCCAAAAGCTGAGCACCGGCTTGGACCAGAAGACCTCTGGATCGATGGGCGAGCCCGCCCAATACAAGCTGATGGCATCGCCGCGTTCCACCATCTCGCGTGCCACCTCGCCGTAGTGGGTTTCCCAGGGATCCCAAAGGCCGTAGCTGCCCGCCATGGGCAGGTAGAGCAGCAGCCCAAACAGGCAAACCACCAGGACCATCTGACGTTCGCTCAGGCGGTTCCACAGGGCCACAAGGGCCGTCCAGGGTTTGGGCGCGGATACGGCTGGCGCGGACGGAGCAGGAATGACTGGGCTATGAGATTCTTCGGGTGTCATGCGGGCTCTAGGAACGAGCGAATCTATTCGCCCTGCGCCCGTCTGTGAAGCGCGAACGCGGCCAGGGTGAAAATGATGGTGGCGGCCAGGCCCGGGGCCCAGATGTGCGTGAACTGAGGCAGCCAGTAGCGATGAGGCGCGATCCCCATGGTGTGCCGACGCACAAAATCGATCTGCGTGGCCAGATAAGTGGCCGGCAGGCTCAGAGTGGCCAAGACCCCCAGAATGCGAACGGACCAGGTCATCGGCGGATTATAACCGCCTGACTTGAGCTGGCGAGTGCGTTAGCCTTCCGATCATCATGGCTGAAGCAGAGCACGTCAAAGTTGCCATCATCGGAGGCGGACCTGCCGGATGCACGGCTGCCATCTACGCCGGCCGCGCCAACCTGGCGCCTGTCATGTTCGAGGGTGGCGGGCTTCTGATCGAGCCCATCACCACACCGGGCGGCCAGCTCACCATCACCACCGATGTGGAGAACTTCCCCGGTTTTCCCAAGGGCATCATGGGTCCCAAGCTGATGGAGCTGATGCGCGCCCAGGCGGAGCGCTTCGGCGCCACCATCCGCACCACCGACGTGACCGACCTGGATCTGTCCTCGCGTCCCTTCCGCATCACCGCCGGCGACGAGACGTGCCTGGCCGACACCTTGATCGTGGCCACGGGTGCCTCGGCCAGGTGGTTGGGCATTCCCTCGGAAGAGAAGTTCCGCAACTACGGCGTCTCGGCCTGCGCCACCTGCGATGGGGCCCTGTTCAAGGGCCGCGAGGTGCTGGTGGTGGGCGGCGGCGACACCGCCATGGAAGAGGCCACCTATCTCACCCATCACGCCAGCAAGGTCACGCTGGTGCATCGACGTGACGAGTTCCGCGCCTCGCGCATCATGGTCGAGAAGGCGCGCAGCAACCCGAAGATCGCCTTCATCACCAACGCGACCATCGACGAGATCCTGGGAGAGCTGCCCAAGCCCGGCGTCACCGGCGCGCGCCTACGCGACACCCGCACCGGTGAGACTCGCACCATCGCGTGCGACGGCGTCTTCATGGCCATCGGCCACAAGCCCAACAGCGACTTGTTCAAGGGCAAGCTGACCATGGACGAGGTGGGTTACATCCAGACCAAGCCCGGCTCGACCGCCACCAACATCGCCGGCGTCTTCGCCTGCGGCGACGTGGCCGACCACGTCTACCGCCAGGCCATCACCGCCGCCGGAACCGGCTGCATGGCCTCCATCGACGCGGAACGTTTCCTGGCGCTGCAGTGACCGGTCCGATCAGAGATCCGCGCCGACCTTGATGCCGAAGGTGCGTGGGTTCGCCCAAGGGTTGGCCGTTTTCGCCTGGGGCTTGGCCTGATGTACTCGACCGGGAGCTACTACTGGCCAGACACAGCTACGGGCACCGCGGCGGTCGGCTCGATGGCACGGTGGCCGTGGACTGGGTCCATGGCGCCCTTCTATCGCTGGGACCGCACCGGCGAGGAGATCGAGCTGGCGCTGGGGGTTGGCCTGTCGTTCGGTACGATGCAAAACGCTGGTAGGAAACGCTAGCCGGCCCGGAGATGCGCGGCTTCGCGGAAGAAGGCGTTGCGCTTGGGATCGTTATAGGTCGCGTATTCGATGGGCCAGGGGGTGACCTGACAATGGCCGTCTTCGAACATCATGGTCAACGCCATGGGGGTAACCTGGCGATAGCTTGAGGCATCCGGCAGGTCGTGGTTCTCGCCACCGCCGGCCGAGAACAGGGTCATGAGCAGCAAGTCTTCGTCGTTGAAGTTGCGGCGGAACCCCTCGTTCACCTTCTCGTGACCACGCACCAGGGTGTGGCAACCGATCTTCTGCAGGAAACGTCGCGCCTGCAGGCGGCCGAAGGGGAAGCGCGCGCTCTGTTCCTGCAGGGCCGCGGGGATCACGTCCACCGAGGAGGGATCGCTCCACATCATCTCGAAGCGCAGATCGGAATCGTTGAGGCTGCCCAGATCCTGGTAGCGGTTCTTGAAGGTCCGGTCGCGCGGAATGCCGCCGTGGACGAACAGAGTGCGCTCGAAGATGAAGGCGGTGGGCAAGGCCTCGAACAGGCGCAGATAGTCGCGGAACACATCGAGCGAGGCGCGCCCCTTGAGGGAATCGATGGCCTCCGACGGCTTCACGCCACCGTACACCGCGCCTTCGTATTCGATGAAGTACTCGTGGTTGCCACGCAGGAGGATGACGTGCTCGGGGGCCGTGCAGAAGAGCAGCAAGGCCGTGCGCAAGACGCCGTTGAGGCTGAAGTTGCCGCGATCGATGTAGTCGCCCAGCAGGACCAGCTTGGGCTCGGGATGACCGTTGGGATTCTCGCGAAAGAGCCGCACCTTCTCGAAGAAACGCGACTGCATGATGGCCGCCTTGAGGCAGCTGTAGCAGCCGTGCAGATCGCCGAGAACGGTGATCTCCGTGCGCCGCCCCGGCTTGGGCGGACAGGCCCAGATGTGGCCGTCGAGGAACAGTCCCTGGCCCGTCAGATCCTCCAGCGTGCGCTTGCCCGCGAGCCTGCCATTGCCCTTTGCGCGCCACTCCTCCAACACCTGGCGGGTGCGGGTCATGGCCTGCTGGTCAGCGGCGATCTGCCGGGTCATCAGGCCCGGGTCCACGGCGTAGTCGTGCTCGAATTGATCGAAGAAGGGATGCAGCGCCGCCCCCGATTCCTTGACCGCCGAGGGATGAACCGTGGCCGCCGCCGCCACGGTCTCGTCGAACAATTCGACCTGCAGGTCCGAATTGAGCAACGCCCCCAACTCGGCCCGAAACTCCAGCTCGGCCGGATGCGCCTCGCCGTCGGCCATGAGCAGTCCGTCGATGCTCTCCATCAACTGCTCTTGCCCCTCCTTGTCGAACTCCTGGAATAGCTCGAAGCAGCGCAGCTTCAAGCGGCTGTGCACGAACTGATTGCTCTCCTCGTTGTGCGAAACCGCCTCGGTGAACAGCTCTTGCACCTGGTGGTCGATGCCCTCGAAGACCTCGTGAAAGTGGGCGGTGTACTTGTTCACCAACTCGGCCTGGGCGTCCGGGCCCAAGCTTCCGGCGCTGCACTTCACGCGATGCTCGACCAGGCGCCGGATGTAGTTGCGCACGAACATCTTCTCGGAAAGGTCGAACTCTCCGTCGATGTGGCCGAACGTGGTCAGGTAGAAAATGATCGCCCGCATCTGCTTGTCGGCGAGCGTGGGATCCTTGGCCAATTCCAGCATGGCGGGTCATTGTATCCTGGCGCCACGCATCTGGCGACGACCTTGACCGGATGCTTGCGCCGCCGCGCCGGCCGCGCTTGCACGACCTTGCGCGGCGACGCTCTCTGCTCTCTCGGTCCGCTTCCCCTGTGGCATACTCGCGGCCGATGATTGACACCCCAGGCATCGACCCGGCCGCTGAGCCGGTCAGCATGGACGACATCGCGGGGCGTGCCCCGGCACAACTCACGCCTTCGGTCGCCGAACAGGATCAGATGGCGGCGTTTCTGGCCCGAGTGGCCTTGTTCGCCGATCTGCCCCTGGTGTATCTGCGACGAATCGCCGCCCTTGGCTGCGAAGAGAGCTACGCGCGCGGCGGCCTGATCTTCAAGGAGGGCTCGGCGGGTGACAAGCTGTACCTGATCCTCTCGGGCTCGGTGCGCATCAGCCGGCAGGTGCCCGGCATGGGCGAGGAAGCCCTGGCCATTCTCAAGTCCGGCGACTACTTCGGCGAAATGGCCCTCATCGACGAGTTTCCGCGCAGCGCGGACGCCTTGGCCCACGAGTCCTGCCGACTCTTCGTGCTCAGCAAGGATCGGGTGGCGGATCTCCTGTTCGTGGATCGCGACCTGGCCTATGACCTCCTTTGGACATTCGTGAGGACCTTGTCGGCGCGCTTGCGCGAGACCAACGACAAGATGACCTTCCTCGCGGTCAGCAGCCGCTTCTAGCGGTAACGCGTCAACCTCCGATGGATCCTGAAACGAAGAAAATGTGGGGGGTGGCGGCCAATACGGGCGCCGTCGGTCTTGAAATCGCCCTGGCCATCGGAATAGGGTACTTCGGCGGACGATACCTGGATGGAAAACTCGGGTCGGCACCATGGCTGGCGTGGGTTGGATTCGGCGCAGGCGTCGGGGCGGCCATCAAGGCGCTGATTCGTGTGGTCCGGACCTACCAGAAATCCCTAGAAGTCGAAGACGAGAACGGACCCCGACAGCCATGAAGAGCAAGCCCCTGTCAGCCATCGAGAAGACCAACCTGATTCTGGCCCTGCTGGTGACCGCCCTGGGCGGACTGGTATGGGGCCGCTCCGGCCTCTTGGCCGCGGGCGTGGGCGCGGGTCTGGCATGCCTGAACCTGTGGGCCATTCATCGCCTGGGCGCGCGGGCCATGGAGCGCGCGGTGGCCGGAGCCACGTCTCAGGCCGCAGGTCTGATGGCCGCCCTGGGCGGCAAGATGCTCCTCCTCTTCGCGCTGGTGTGGGTTGCCATACGCGTCTACAATCTGGCCCTCGTGCCGTTCGCCATCGGAATCTCGGTTCTCCCCATCTCGCTGGTCACCGCGGGGCTCTGGATTGGCTCCACGGCCGGTGAACAAGGCAAGGCGTAAACATGGGTCCGCACTCAACCTGGTTCGAGTTCCTCCCCGGATACCAATTGCTCCGGGACAACCTGCAGATCTACCTGGGCCGCGAGTGGACCTGGCAGGTTTTCACCTCCACCCATTTCGAGATCAATCACATCCTGGGTGGCCTGTTGGTGTTCCTGCTTCTGGCCTTCTTCGCCGCTCGCTACGCCAGCAGTCTGCGCCGGGCGAAAGATGGAGGCGCCGTGCCTCCGCCGCAGTTCTGTCTGCGCAACTTCCTCGAGATGCTGGGCGACATGATCTACGGCCTGATGGAAGGGCCCATGGGCGCCAAGGAGGCGCGCCGCTACCTGCCGCTCATCGGCTCGCTCTTCTTGTTCATCCTGTTCTCCAACTTGCTCTCGCTCATCCCCGGGTTCCTGCCGCCCACCGCCAGCTTGAAGACCAACCTGGCGCTGGCCGGGCTGGTCTTCGTGCTCACACACGTGTACGGCTTTCGCGCCCACGGAATCAAGTACCTCAAGCACTTCATGGGTCCGCTGTGGTGGCTCGCGCCCTTGATGATCCCCATCGAGTTGGTCAGCCACATCGCCCGCCCCGTGTCCCTGTCCATGCGTCTTCTGGGCAACATCACCGCCGATCACAAGGTCGGAGCGGTGTTCTTCGCGCTCATCCCCATCCTGGTCCCGGTACCCTTTCTCGTGATGGGTGTTTTCGTTTCCGTGGTTCAAGCAGTGGTCTTTTCCCTCTTGTCCACGATATACATCTCCACGGCCATTGCCCACGAAGAGCACTGACCACCAGTTCCCATTCCCAAGGAGGATCCCCCGATGCGCCGAGTCACCAAGGTTCTTGCCCCGCTCGCCACCTTTGTCGTCGCGGTACTTTCCAGCACCGCTGCCTTTGCCGCTGATGCCGCGCCCGATCTCACCAAGGGCTACCTTGGTATCGGCGCCGCCTTGGCCATCGGTCTGGCGGCCCTCGGCGGTGGCATAGGTCAGGGCCGCGCCGCTTCCGCCGCCCTGGACGGCATCGCCCGCAACCCGCAGGCCTCCGGCAAGATCTTCGTCCCGATGATCGTCGGTCTCGCCCTCATCGAGTCGCTGGTCATCTACGGCCTCCTCATCGCCTTCAACCTCGCCGGCAAGATCTAAGAGCCCTTCGGGGCGTAGGTCAGGCATTCTGTTGTGAACGTCGGCTTGCCCGGTCCGGGCAGGTCGACGTTTTTCAATTCCAGGGCCACGCGTCGCGGCCGTGCAGAGCGACGCGCCCCATGGCGCAAGACAGCTCCTGCAGGGGGTCGCGTGCGCCCGGGTGGACAGAAAATTGATCTGGGTTTGCCGCCGGGTTGGTCACATGATTAGGCGGAACATGAGAAGGGCTAGCCGCTTACTTCCTAGGTTCGAGCTTTCCGTCCTTGTTCTGTTCTCGCTGGCGCCGCTGGCCCTGGGATGCATAAAGCTGAAGACACTCGAGTGCGAGTCATGGCCCGAGGGCTGTCAGGATCAGAAGCCTGACGCCAAACGAGCCGATGCTCCGGTCATCCCCGACGGTCCCGTGGCCCAAACCGACGATGCCGCGCCAGCCGATGCCGCGGCCAGCCCTGACACCCACGTTGTCGCCCCGGATGGGCCACGCTTGCCCGATACGGCCTCGGACACAAAGGACGGGTCGCTGCCAGACGGGGCGAGCGACCTCGCCATCGACCGAAGAGACGCCGCCCCGGCCGCCTCCGAGGGTGGGGTTCCTGATACCGCCCTTCCCGACACCAAGGATGCCTTGCTCCCGGACACGGCGCCTCGCCCGGATACGCGAACGCCCGATCTCGCTCTGATGCCGGACACCAGCACCTCCAACACCGTGACCTTCAGCGCCGGTGTGGCCAAGGGCGCGATGACCGGCTATGGCTGGGTCACCATGGGGGCCCTGGACATCGTGAGCTCGCCCACCTGTGGCCCGACCAACGCGCCCATCACCAGCGCGGACTCGTGCGTCTCCACCTCGACCAACTGGGACACCTCCAATGCCCTCTGCGTGTCGGGGACCATCCCGGCGCTGCCGAAGAACCCCACCAGCACGGACTACAACGACAACTGGGGCATCCAGCTTGGCGTCAACGCCAGCGATCCCATCGGGGCGCTCGGTCAGAGCTACAGCACGATCACGCTCAATTTCACCGGCACGCCC
>CAZHUY010000152.1:3952-14785 GCA_964535465.1 uncultured Myxococcales bacterium | reverse complement strand
GACGACAACGGGCTGGCAATGTGCGCATCCCCCCCACGCGAGTTCATCCGTACCTCGAAACAGGCGGGATACCGTCCATGCGGCTGGCGGCACTGGCGCTCGCGCTTCTCCTCGGTTGCTCAGGCGGCGAAGGACCGGAGAGCCCGGAGGGGGCGGTGCGTCTGTTCATCGCCGCGGCTCGCACGGGCGATCGCGGTGGCGTGTTCGCGCGCCTGGGTCCAGCCACGCGCGCTCGCATCGAGAGCCTGGGAAACTCCATCAGGCCCTTGAGCGGCCGCACGCAGATCAAGCCCGAGGATTTCCTCTCGGTGGGTTGGGCGCCGCCAGCGTGGGAGCCGGCGGGAACCCGCCTCTTGCAGCGCACGCGCGAAAGCGCCGAGGTCGAGGTCTATTCCTCGGCCAACGATCGCCATACCCTGTCACTCGTGCGTGAAGGCGGCGACTGGAAGATCGAACTGCCCGGACGGTGAGCGCGCACGTCCAGCATCACCCAAGGGGTGAATCAGCGCACCGGGCGCTCGCGCACCAAGGTCTGCTCGATCTCCTCGATGTCGGCGTCGCTGACCTCGATCTCCAAGTCGCCGAAATCGGGCAAGGCCATGCTGGCGTTGATGCCTATGGGCTGGGGTGCCCGTCGATCGCCGACCCTGCGCTCGCGCGGGAAGACCCGTCGATCGACGCCGCCCTCGCGTCGCTCGGACTTGCGGCGATCACGGTGCAGCGAAGCGCGTAGTTGCTCCAAGGTCATGGGGGCGCCGGCCAACTTGTGCATGCGGGCCGAGCACAGATGACAGAGGCTGACGGAGCGACCGTTCAACTCGACCAGGCGCAGGTTCTCATAGCGACGGTCGGTGCACGCAGCGCAGATGGCACCGCGCGGGACCGGCCGCATCTCGGACCATTTCAGATAGCACGCCCAGCACCGACCTCGGCGAAGCTCGGTGACATGCGCACCACAGGCATTGCACGTAATGGTGGTGGCTCGCTCGACCTCGACACTCATACCCTCGTGGATATCCCCGGTCGCGAAAAGGGGCAAGTTTTTTACGATTGGGGTCTGACCACCGAGCACAGCATTTCGCCGGCAAAATACTGTGTGGTCGGGGCATCGTCCGGTCGTTTGGTGCGAAGGAACGTGTTCAGAATCCGGGTGTCGTCACGACGCGAGCGCGGCTGACCTGGGTGCACGTAGCTGCGCTGGGCTCCGCCGTTGCGCCACTCGCGGAAGATGATCCGGCCGTCGCTGTCGACCAGATCCACCAGCCCGGTGTGGCTGCCGCAGCCGCCGCCCAGATTGAAGAAGAGGACATCGCCAGGACGGGCTTTGCTGGCGGGTACCGTCTGAAAATTGTCCTGCATGAACTGGTAGAGAGAGCCCGGTGTTCCGTCGGTGCCGAAGCGAATCCCGCGCTCGCGCAGCGAGCGTTCGACCACGCCGACCGCGCTCTTGCTGTGGCTGGGGTCCGTGCGTCGCTTGCGAGAGAACAGGCCCGGCGGTGGACCGCTGGAAGCCGCGCGTACCACCGGCGGCTGAACATGCCAGATCTCGGTGCGGGCGGCGCAGCCCCAGGCCGACGTGAGCGTGATGCCCAGGAACACGAAGATCAGCTTCATGCGGCAATAATACTACATGTAGGACAACCGCCTACTTTTTGCACTTTCTGCGGGCGGAGCCCCCTGTCAGGGCTGGCGGAGCTGCTGCTTGAGCTCGGAGAATGCGATGGGCGCCAGCACCGCCTGTCCGGGTCGTGGCACCAGCACGAAGCGAACGGCTTGTGACACGCGCTTCTTGTCCACCTCCATGCGATCGAGCACGTCGTCGCGCAGCCAGGGATTCAGATCAACGGGCAGCCCCAGGCGGCCCAGCAGATCCGTGGTGCGCGCGAGCAGCGAGGCTTCGGTCACCCCGCGCCTCACGCCCAAGCGCAACGCCGCCACCATGCCGAGGGACACCGCCTCCCCGTGCAGCAGCTGGAAATTCGAAGCCGCCTCGATGGCGTGCCCGACGGTATGGCCGAAGTTCAGGATGGCGCGCCGACCGCTCTCGCGCTCGTCCTCGGCCACCACCTCCACCTTGACCCGCACGGCGGCCTCGATGAGCGGGGCCAGCACCGCCGCGGGCAGGTTGGCTGCCGCGACGGGCACGTGCGAAGCGCGTGGGGGCAGGTGGGGTGTGTTGTCCGTCCCGAAGTCCCCGAAGGGGACCTGCTTCTCCAGCAGCTCGAACAACGCCGCGTCCGCGATGAGCCCGGCCTTCACCACCTCGGCCAAGCCAGCCGCCACCTCGCGCCCCGGAAGCGTCTTCAAGAACTCCAGGTCGGCCACCACCGCGCGCGGCTGATGAAAGGCCCCCACCAGGTTCTTGCCCGCGGCGATGTCCACGGCGGTCTTGCCGCCCACCGAAGCGTCCACCATAGCCAGCAAGGTGGTGGGACAGGTGGCGTAGGCGATGCCGCGCAGGTAAATGGCCGCGACGAACCCCGCATGATCGCTGGCCGCGCCGCCGCCGATCACGACCAGGGCCGCGCCCCGATCGTAGCCGTGGCTCGCCAGCCAATCGCAGCTGCGCTCGATGGCGGTCAGGTTCTTGCACGACTCGCCCGCGGGCAAATCCAGGCGCTGCACACGCGGCAGGCGCGCGGCCAAGGCATCGACCAGCGGCTGCACCCGTGGCGAGACTTTGCCCAAATGGTCATCCACCAACACCGCCACTCCCGTGGTTTTGCCCAGGCCCAGGGTGATGCGATCGACGATCTCATCAACCCCCGCGGGCGCGATGCACACGTCGTAGCTACGAGAGTCGAGCGGAACGGCGATGGTGGTCACGCCCTCCGACTAGCACCTCGAGGCGTCAGGTGCAACGGAAGGCGGGTGAGCCAGGGACCGAAGGGCGTGCCTGCCTAGCGAGAGGGCGCGTATGTCCAGGTGGCTTCCGCGCGGGCGTTGCCCCAGCTTGCCGAAAAGCTGGACTTGCCGGCTGCGATGCCACGCAGGCACAGATTGCTCATGTACTCGGGCCGCCCGATGGCGAAGGCCGTGCCCGAGATGGTCAGGCGCGGGCGCAACGGCGGCGTGCCACATAGGGCTCCGTGGCTGCTGGTGGGCACGAGGTTCAGGCACGTCTCCAAGGCCGACGTGATCGTGGTGTCGCTCAGCCCCGAGATCTTGCTGATGGCCGAAGAGTCGACCACCTGAAACACCTGGGATTGCTCGACCGCGGGCGCTGCCACCGTTACGGTCGTCCCGGGTGTGGACCCGGTGTAGAGCCGCCAAGAGCGCAGCAAGGCGGTCGGGCTGTTGCTGGTGATGGTGACAGGCGTGACGCCGCGAAGGGTCTTGCCTTGCCCCTCGAAGGCCACGGGGCCAAGGGTGATTTCACTGCCGACGAAGCAGTCTGGTCGTGCGGACTCCGTGCTGGGAGAAACGGTGGGCGGCGGTAAGCCGGGCACCTTCATGCGATCGACGGCGGTCGCCCGGATGGTCACCCACGCGCTGTCATCCAGATTGTCCGCGCGCAGGAAGACTTGCGTGTACGCCGAGGCGAGCGGCGTCACCTTGAGCACCAGGCCATCGCCGTCCATCGAGCACCCTAGCTCTTCGAGCTCCACCTTCCCCTCGGGGATCAAGCTGTAGGTCGGATGGATGGGAGGGCCAATGGTGATGGTCTCCTGCCCGAGGAACTCGCCCTGAATCCGCATCCTGAGCTCGGTCGCCAGTCCCACGCCGATGAGATCGTCTTCGCCGATGATGTCGTTCGCGTCGCCGGTGCCATCGCGCTGCTCGATGGCCCACTCGGAGTCGAGATAGCAGTCGCCATCGAGCGGCGGCAGCAGCGGATATTCGTCCACGATTCCGTCGCAGTTGCCGTCGCTCAGGCTGTCGTTGCAGTCGTTCACGCGGGCGGGCTTTGCTGTGAAGGTCACCCCGGATGAGGGGATGGGAAGGCCATCGCTTTCCGAGATAGTCCTGTTCACCGGGGCGGGCTGGGCGTCGAAGGTGCCCGTGCCCAACGCGGCGCCATTCAGGGATACCGCCACCGTGCACGCGGCCGGCGTGGGGGTGGACAGGTTGAAGGTCAGCGCGCTTTTCAGATCCACCGGCATGGGACCCACGATCTCGACGCCCCCGATCAAGGGCAGACATCCTCCTTGGGTCACCTCGACTATCCCCAGCCCAACGCCGCTGCCGCCGACGCAAATGGGCGTTGTGGCGAACTTGGTCTGGACGGTGACCGCGGTGACGCCTTGAGCGTCTTGGGCCGCGGTCAAGGAGAGCCCGAGCGTGGAGGCGTCGAAGACCAGGAACGGTACGGTTCGCCCCCCGGCCAGCGTCCACGTGTAGGGCCCAGGTACCAGCGGAGCGGTGGCCAAAAAATCCGAGCGGACCGTGGGCGAGGGGCCCAGGGTGAAGTCCGGTGCACTGACGAGCTCGAGCTCGCCTGAAGCGATCTCGATCGAACCCGACATGGCCTGGACGGCAAAGGAGAAGCTCGCGCCCGGGGCCACGAGATAGGGCTCGGGTTTCCAACCGTTCTCACATCCGACGGACAGATCCGTGTCGGTGATGCGGACGGCGCGCAGAGTTCGGATCCGCGGAGGTCGGGAACCATTCTTGTAGGTGACGACGATGGTGCTATCGCCCAGGTGAACGGCCTCCACCTCCATGGTGCCATTCAAGGCTCCGTCCGGTGTGTACGGGCCGAAGGTGAAGGCATCACCGGTGGTGGTCACGGTGTCCACCTCTTCGGAGTAGCTATCGATGCACACCGTGGTCTCATCATAGGGTCTGTGACAGTTCTCGATGTCGAGCCGGACACGCGCACCCACGGCGATCGACAGGTCGGCGGGCGGTTCTGGGGACCCATCGCGATGGGTCCCCGCGTTCTCCCCGGTCGTGCAGCCGGTGCCGACCAGGACAGCGAGGAGCGCGACCGGTTTTGACACGCGCCGTCTTCCGAATCCCAGCTAGCCGACGACCAGGTATCCCTTTTCCAGCAACGACAGGATGGCTTGCGCGGTGTCGAGATCGGTCTGCCGACTCTGATCCAGGATGGCCTGCAGCGTGGGGTGGCCGAGCGCGATCTGGATGATGTCCAGGTGATCGGGGGTGAGGTCACGCAGGCGCGGGGCCAAGGGGGTGGGCACGGAAACCTGCGCCTCGACCGGCGGCAGTTTGGGCGACAGCTCGTTGAACTCGTCGAGCTGGCGCATGCCCTCCATCAACAGCGCCTCGGTGGAATCCTGCAGCTCCTCCATCACCCGGCGCTCGTCCGGCGGTTCCAGCTCGAACAAGCCCTGGTTCCAGGTGAGCATGCGGTACATGGCCTTGCGCGGGCTCATGTCGAAGCTCTCGTCGATGTTGGCGAAATAGATCTGGCCCTTGCGCAGGTGCAGACGGCCGGTGCCCCACTCGGCGCGCAACACCAGCACGCCGGACTTGCGGCTGGTGGAGAGGAGTTGCAGCAGATCGGGCAGCGGGATCTCCTCGATGTTGCCCGACATGGACTTGGGCGCCACCCGACGGCTGGCGGTCACCTGCATGCGGGAACGTGCCTCGATCTCGGAGAGCGACACTGCGGTCGCCTGCGTTTCGCCCGAGCCCGCCACCAGCTTGATGATGGAGGTGCCCACCAGGATGCGGTCGCCATCCTTGAGCTGGATGGTGCGAACTTTCTCGCCGTTGACGAAGGTGCCGTTGGTCGAGCCCAGATCCTGAATCGTGACGATCTTTCCATCGGTCACGATCTTCGCGTGCTTGCGCGAAACCATGTCCTCGACCAAGACCATATCGAGGTCCGACGAGCGGCCGATCACGATCTCACGGTTGGGCCGCAGCGGGAACTCGCCACCCTGATACTTGCCGGAGATGAAGCGCAGAGTCCAGGGCGCACCTTCAGTGGAAGCGGCGCTACCCTGTTCATTTGCGGCGTCGCGTGTTTTGAAGGTACTCAAATGCCGTAATTTTAGTTACTTAGACGTTACCCGTCAACGCCGCGGAGCGCAACGCGCGCGGTTGCCACCTCCGACGCAACGAAGGTACTATCCGACCATGCGGGTTCCGGCGACGGCGAATGACGAGACGGCGGTCCAGCGCGACCGCCGTTCCACCGATAGAGACGACTGATGTCGCCCATCATGAGCCAACCTCCCGCTGGCGAGCAGCCCGGCATAAAGAAGCTGGGGCGCTATGAATGTACCGAACCTTTGGGAGGCGATGGTGGTTTCGAAACCTACCGCGGTCGTATCAAGGGGCTGACCGGCCTCGATCGCAGCTTCGCGGTCAAGGTGCTGCGTCTCAAGCGCTCGGAGAGCGCCAGTGCCGTCGTCGAGCCTTTCATTCAGGCCGCCAAGCGGAGCGCGGCCTTGGCCAATCCCAGGATCGCCACGGTGGTGGACACGGGCGCGGGCGAAGGAGTGGTCTTCGCCGTCACGCCCTTCATGGAGGGGCTGGACCTTTCGCATTTCCTCGCGGCCGCTCGCCAGGCCGGCCTGCTGGTCACTGGCAAGGACGACCGAGCTCGCCAGTGGTACTCGTTGGTGGCTTACGTGGGCGCCGAGATCGCCCGAGGCCTGCACGCGGCACACACGCAGAGCCCGCCTTTGGTCCACGGTGCGCTCTGCCCGGGCAACGTCTTCATCACCTCGCGTGGCGCGGTCAGGTTGCTGGATTTCGGTCTGCGCGCGGCGGTTCGCCGGCCCTTCGAACCCAGGCCACGACGCCTTCTGCCCTACATCGCGCCCGAGCTGGCGGCTCCGTCCGCTGACGGCACCTTGGCCGGCGACATGTACGCGCTCGGCGTGTTGCTCGGTGAATTGGCCAGCGGCGATCCGCCTCCGCAGGGTCGACGTGCCAGCGAGATGCAAATCCTGCTCTCGACGCTCCCCGAGGACTTGGGCTCCCTCATCGGCAGGCTGGTTTCGCTCAGCCCCACCACACGGCCCTCGGCCGAGGAGACCGTCGCGTTGCTGGCCGCCTCCTACGCCGACATCAGCGAGCCCAACCTGGTGGCGGCGTTGTCTTCCCTGGTGCAACACCTGGTCAGCGACCAGGCGCAGGCCCCACAACCCGCCGAGAATCCGGTGGCCATGCAGGGCGCGCAAGAGGCGGCCGACGAAGCCCCCCCGCCGCCCTCCGAGGTGGCTCATGACGACGCCTTCGAGGCGTCACCGCCGGCCCGCGCCTTCGAGCCGATGGTCATGCCTGCCGCCGAGGTCGCGGACTTGAGCGTTCCGGATCCCGACAGCGTGGTCGGCGATCTGCCGGTGCCCGTCGGAGATTCGACCTTCGACGTGGATCAACCTTTGTCCATGGCGGATGTGTTCACCGCGGAGGACTCCCTGGCCGGGTCGGCTCCGCCTCATCCGGGGGCGGCCGAGGTCGAGGAACGGTTTGGTTCCGATCCGACCAGCATCGGCGATCGATCCCTCATCGATAAGCTGCTGAAGCAAAGTCGGCTCACCGAACCCTTGAGCCGCCCGACCGCGCTTCGGCCCCCAGCCACCCACTTGGCCAGCCGCGCGGAAGACTCCGCGTCGGCACCGTCCCCGCGCGGCCCCACCCAGCCCGGGTTCTCACCCATTGGTCCCTTGGCGCGTCAGACTCCCCCTCCCGTGCCGGCGAGCGGCGAATCCTTCGCGGAATTCTCCTTGGAGCCGACGTCGTCACCGGATGTCGCCGCGCCCGAGGTGGCGTTGAGCCCGGAACCTCTGCCCGAACCGGTCTCCGCCCAGTCGTCGATGTTCGAAAACAGCCCGAGCCTCGAGGGTGCGGGATCGAGTTTGGTGGGGTACGAGACGCCGCCGGCCACCTGGGGCGCGCGCGCCTTGGCCGCCTTGGGAGGTCAAGCGGGCATCGCGCCCGCCGATGAGCCGTCCGGGTTGGGTCTGCTCGATCAAGGTCTGCTCGACCGGGTCCAGGCCGAGTTGGGGAGCCCCGTGTCTCTGCCAGGCTCTCCTTCCCTGGCAGGACCCGACGACGGTTATCTACGCAGCCCACAGATTCTCTCGACGGGCGAGCCGTCCCTCGCCATGGACCGCGATTCGTCTCTGGTAGACGAAGAGCCGCCGCGCCAGGGCGATGCCCTGCTCGAGGATCAGTTGGTCGACGCGCCAGAAGGATTGCGGGTGGCTTCTTCCTGGCCCGAGGCCGATTCCGGCGTCTATGGGGGCAGCGACATGCACGGCATGCCCGCGCCCAGCGCCTTGCCCTTCCGCGAAGCGCCCTCGGCGGAGGTGGCGCAAGTGGTCGCCTCGGTGGTCGACGAGCCGGTGACGCTCGAGGCGCAGGCGTACCTGGATGAAGGCGCTCCGCCATCGTCCGCCACGCCCGCCTACTATGATGACAGCGGCGAGCCCTTGCCCGACGCGCTTCCCGTGCAACCCAGTCACGCGCCCACGCTCATCGCCTTCGCGCCGCAGCCCGCCCCGGTCAGCAGGCCCGCGCCATCCGCTCCCCAGGTTCTGCCAGCGGTGCCAAGCTGGGCGCAGTCTCCCGAGATACCCGTCAAGCCAAAGAGCCGCGCGCTGGTCTGGGGACTTGCGGGCATGGTGTTGGGGGCCAGCATTGTCCTGGGAGGATTGGCCGGCTTCATGGTCGGCACGCGGGGCAAGTCGATGTCCCCCGTGCTGGAAGCCGTGCGCGCGCCGAGTGTCAGCAAACCTCGGGTGGCCGCGCCCCACAAGACGGTCGATGATGTCGTCCCCCAAGCGGAGCCGGCTCCGAGCAGGCCGGCCGTGGCGGTCAAAGACCAAGGAGTCGCCAAGGCAAGCCAATCCGCAGCGCCGGCCAAGGCGCCTGCTGGTGCGCAAGCCAAGCCGCCCGTGCCTTCCGAGAAGGTCTTGCCCGAGGGCCACGCCGCCTCCACGACCGCGCCGGTCGCCGCTTGGGGCAAGGGCGTGGCGGATGCTCCCGGGTCAGGTGAATTGGTCAGCGTGTCGGTGGCCAGTCAGCCCGAAGGCGCCGCCGTATGGATCAACGGTAAAGAGCGGGGGCGCACGCCCTTGCAGGTCAAGGTTCAGGCCGGTCCGGCGCGCGTGCTGATCATCCTCGCCGGTCATGCCCTGGCCGCCGCCGATATCACGGCCAGCGAAGGCGCCAAGGTTTCGAAGCAATTGACCGCCATCCAGCCCCCGCTGGAGGGCGAGGCGCGGTTCCGCGCCGAGTGCACGACCCTGGGCAAGCTGCCCATCATGATCGACGGCAAGGAAACCGGCGTTCTCTGTCCCTTCTCCAAGCTGCGGGTCGATCCCGGCGTGCACAAGATCGGGTTGTTCGTCCCGTCGCTGGGCACGGTTCGCGAGAAGGAAGTCACCCTGCGTCCCGGGGTGCGCAGCATCGTGTTCGCCGACTGACCTGCGCGAGAAGCAGGACTTGCAGAAGTCGCAGGTCTAAGAGAAGATTGCGCTGCTCTGCGTCGGCAACGACGTTGCAGGTCGCCTGGGCAGCCTAGGGCGAGTAGGAAGCATTCTCTCGCCGAGTAATCGAATGGAGGACGCCAGAATGAAGAAGACTCTTGGTGCGATGATCTTTTCTTGTCTGATGGTCGTAGGGCTAGCCGGGTGCGGTGGCGATGACGACAGCACGTCCAGCCTCATCAGCCAGACGTGCGAGAAGATGGATGAGTGCGACACTCTGTCCGGTATGACCGTGAGCCAGTGCAAGGAGATTGCGGATGCGCTGAAAGGTGGAACGGAGCCCTCCTCCGAGGAGAAGGCTGCCGTCAAGGCGTGCCTCGAGAAGTCCTGCGAAGAGTTCGCCGTCTGCAGTGGCAGCATGGCGGATTGATGTAATAGGGGCTGGGCCTACGGGCCGGCCGTGCGAATTGAGGAGCCCGCGTGCCCATGGGGACGCGGGCTTTTTCTATTCGTTCTTCTCCAGCAACATCTGGTCGGGGTTGCTGGCCTCGCCCGGGGCTGCCGCGTTTTCCGTGGGTGCGGTGCCGTCCATGAAGAACTCGTTGATGCCCTCCGCGCCGGGCGCGGGCAGCAGGCCTGTCGTGGGATCGATCTGCACCACGACGACCCCGGGCGGTTGACTGAAATCGCGCACCGGTTGACCGGACAGGGCCTTGGTCATGAAGTTGATCCACAAGGGCAGCGCGGTCCGGCCTCCGGCTTCTCCGCGTCCCAGGCCCTTGCTGTCGTCGAAACCGACCCACACCGCGGCCAGCAATTCGGGAGTGAAGCCCACGAACCATGCGTCCCGGCTGCCGTTGGACGTGCCGGTCTTGCCTGCCGTTGGACGGTGCAGCTTGGCCGCGACCGCGCGTGCCGTCCCCTCTTCGACCACGCTGCGCATGAGAGAGACCATGATGTAAGCCGTCTCGGGGCGGATCTTCTGTTCGAGCTCGGGCGTGGGAATGGCCTCGTCGCCAAACGCCGAGATCAACCGAGGCTCGCCGCGCTGGCCGCCCGCCACGAAGGTCGCGTAGGCGTTGGCCAGCTCCAGGGGCGTCACCGTGTTGGACCCCAGGGCCAGCGACAGTTCCAGTGAATCAGGCAGCGGCGAGGTGATGCCGGCGTGCAGGGCCAGATCCCGCACCGGATTCAGCCCCACGTCGGCCAGCAATTTGATGGCCACGGTGTTGATGGACAGGGCCAGGGCGGTGCGCAGGCGAACCGGACCGCGGAAGTTGTCCTTGTCGTAGTTGTGCGGCTTCCACAGTTGGTAGACCTCGGGGCTGTCGTTGACCACCGAGGCCGGCGTGTAGCGTTTCGAATCGATGGCCGCGGCGTAGATGAAGGGTTTGAAGGCCGAGCCAGGCTGGCGTTGCGCCCGCTGCGCGCGATCGAAGCCGCCCATGCGGTAGCCGTAGCCGCCGACCAGCGCCAGGAT
>CAZHUY010000152.1:0-3942 GCA_964535465.1 uncultured Myxococcales bacterium | reverse complement strand
GCACCACCATGGCGGCCTGCGGGCCCAGCTCCAGCGCCAGGGGTATCTCCTTGTCACTGTCGCGGCGCCGCTCGGGCGCCAAACGCACGCGCACCACGTCCCCGGGACGGAAGCGCTCGATGAGCGGCGTGGTGCCCAGCGCGTAGCGGGTCTCCGCCGCGCTGTCGACCACGCCGGTGAACGCCCCGACGTAAACGGCGATGCGTCCCTGCTTGGGATCCTGGTCGCTCTTCTCGATCCCTTCGACCACACCGTCGACGATGTCGGAAGCGTCGAGCTTGGCGTGTTCCTTCTTGAGCTGGGCGCGATGCTTGTCCAGCGCCCGGCCGGAGAGGCGCGCGCTGGGACCGCGGTAGCCCTGACGCTGATCCAGATCCTCGAGCCCGCGTTCCAGCGCCTGCCGGGCCAAGTCCTGCAGGCCCGAGTCGATGGTGGTCTTGACCGTCGTGCCCAGACCGTCGATTTCCTTGGCCCCGACCTTCTCTTCGAGGGCGCGGCGCACGCTGTCCACCACCTCGGGAATGCCGCGGGCGCGGCTGCTGCCTTCCGGGATCACCGCGATGGGCGCCTCGGCCAGCTTGCGCGCGACATCCTCATAGATGAACTCCAGCTTGGCCATCTGCTCCAGCACATAGGTCTGGCGCTTCTTCGCCGCCTCGGGGTGCCGGTAGGGTGACAGACGAGACGGCGACTGCAGCATGCCGGCCAAGAGGGCAGCCTCGCCCACATCCAGCTCGGCGGCCGGGTGGCCGAAGTAGAAGAGCGATGCCTCTTCGACGCCATAGCGGCCATGCCCGAAGAACATGTGGTTCAGGTAGAGCTGCAGGATCTCCTCCTTGGAGAACTTCTGCGAGATCCGGCGCGCCAGGATGATCTCCTGCAGCTTGCGGCGCACGGTCTTCTCGGGGGTCAGCAGCATCTGCTTGACCACCTGCTGGGTGATGGTCGACGCGCCCTGGGCAAATCCCCGGCGCATCAGGTTCTCGTACGTGGCGCGCACCATGCCCTTGTAGTCCAGCCCCTCGTGCTCGAAGAAATCAGCGTCCTCGGCGGCTAGCACGGCCTGAATCAGCGCCTTGGGAAACTGTGCGTACGGCACCACCGTGCGGTGGACCGAGCCGATCTCCCCGATGGGCTTGCCGTCGCGGTCGAGCACGCGGCTGACCTGCTCGGGGCGGTAATCGCCGATGCCTCGCAGGCTGGGCAGGTTGGGATCCTTGCCGTAGTAGTAGAAGACCCCCGCCAGCACCGCGACGCCCAACAACACCGGCGAGAGCAGCAGCAGCGACCACCGCACGATGCGCATGCCGGGCACGCCGTCCGAGTTGCCGCGCTTGCGCTTCTTGCGGCGGGGGCGTGGGGCTTCGGACGCGGAAGCCCGCACAGGATCTCGATCGAGCCCCAAGATGGGATCAAGGGGATCGGAGCGTCGTTCGCCCGACCGGCGGCGTTTGGCCATGGACGAGCCCAGTCTAGCCCCGGCAGGTCCCGCTTCAACTTACTGCGCGTCGGCGTCGGGTTCGCTCTCGGGCTCGGGCCTGTTGGTGGTGATGCGCCGGACCCACTCGAGGCACTGCTTCTCGGTCATGGTCATCTCGGCGCGATCGAAGCTCAGGCTCGAGGCCATGGCCGCGGCGAACTCCTCGTCGGTCACGCGACTGCGCTCGTGCATGCGGGTCAGGATGCGACGCAGATACTTCTCCCAGGCCGGGGTGAGCGAGCCATGACAGTAGTGGATGTAGCGCCGCTTGGGGCTGGGCAGGATCGAGGCGAAGAACGAGGCCTCGAGCGGCGTGATGTCCGACGCCTCCTTGCCGAAGTAGTGGCGCACCGCCGGGCCAATGCCGTAAAGGCGCGGTCCGAACTCGATGGCGTTGAAGTACAGCTCCAGGATGCGCTCCTTGGGCAGGATCTTCTCCAGGTACCAGACCAGGAACAGCTCCTGCAGCTTGCGCGACAGCGTCTTCTCGTGGCTGAGCAGCAGGTTCTTGGTCATCTGCATGGTGATCGACGAGGCGCCCAGACGGAAGCCGCCATTTTCGATGTTGCGGCGAAGCGCGGTCTTGAACACCGGCGTGACCCAGCCCCGGTGCTTGAAGAAACCGTTGTCTTCCGTGGTCATGATGGCGTTGACCAGGTTGGGCGAGAGCTTGGCGTAGGGAACGAAATCGGGATTGTCGGGTCCCACGATGAAGGCCAGGCTCTCGGGGCTGCCGTTGCCCGGCGGCTGCGGTGGCACCTCGACCATCTGGACCAGGGATTCGCTCTCCGACAAGGCCGTGACCTCGGGGGGGGCCTTGATCACCTGGCAGCCGTCGATGCCGACCTTGCCGCCCAGATCCAAGGTGTCCAGGTTGGCCAGGTCCACCTTGGCGCGCAGCTCGGCGTCGAAGTGGCCCTGCATGACGAAGCCCTGCAGGCGAGGGATGATGGGGGGGGGCAGGCTGGCCAGCAGCTTGGAACAGGCGATGCGTGGCACCCGGAGCTGCACTTCGACCTTGGGCAGGCTGTGCAGCTCTTGGCCGTTCTTGAAATGGAAGACACCCGGCGCCAGCTCCACCGAACCCGTGATCCGTCCGGTGAGGTTGCCCAGGCGTCCCTCCGCCGAACGAAGCTCCACCCGCCGCCGGTCGACGTCGATGTCTCCATCCAACTGCAGGCCGAAGTTCAAGTCCTGCACCGGCTCGCTGGCCAGCTTCTCGTGCAGCAGGTTGAGCCCGTTCACCTCCAGCTTGCCGGAAAACGACGCCTGCCGCCCCTTCAGCTTCAGCTCGATGGCCGCGTCGATCTCGGTGCTCTCGGGTTCCAGCACCGAGGTCGGTAGAATCTCGGCGACCTTGTCCAGCGAGAAGCGTTCGGCGCGTAGGGCGAGCGAGCCCTCGAGGACACGGGCGTCGCGCGCCGGCCGCATCTGGCCGGTGGCGGTCCACAGGGCGCGCTTGGCCCCGCCGTAGCTGCCCGAGAAGAACAGGTCGAAGGTCCCGGCCGGCCCCTTGCCCGCATCCACGGTGCGGATGGCGCCGCTGATACCGGTGAGCGGCAGGGTGGCCAGGGGCCGCACGAAGCCCTCGCGCACCGACGCTTCGGGCCAATCCACGGGGCGCATCCCCGCGAGCTTGCCCTGCAGGGTCAAGCTTTGGGCGCCGAAGCCGGGCTCCTTGTCGCTGCCCACGCTGCCCAGGCGCCCGGAGATTTGGCGTGCCTCGATCTGATACTGCTGGCCCGCCTGCCAGGTTCCGTTGACCACCCCTACCGCCAGGGACAGGCCTTTGATGTGGTCGGTGAGGCGCAGGCTGCCGTTGCGCACCACCAGCGTGGGCTGCGAACCCGTGCTGGGTTTGCTCGCGCCCGCGCCCGCCCCGCCCGAGCCCGTGCGAAGGCGCGCCAGGATCCCGCTGACGTTGTCCATGCGTCCGCCCCGCTCGACCTGCGCGGCCGGCGCCTCCGCCACCACCTCGCCCTTGCCCCACATGGCCGAGAAGGGGATCTCCAGGCGGTCAACGGTGAGCAGCGGTCCCTTGTCCCGGCCCACCACGACGCCATGAAGCCGCAACCCCCCCCACCCTGCCCGCGTCCGCTCCACCTCGACCGGCACGCCCAGCTTGGCCGAGGTCTTGGATGTGACCAGGTACCCCCCCAGCGCCCCGACCGCCACCGGGTAGGCTGCCACTACCCCGATCACGATGCCGGCAACCCATACGCGGCGGTCGAGCAGCACCCTTTTGACGAAGGGCGGTATTGCGGGAATGCGCAGCATCAAGCGCGTGGCATTCTACCCGCAGGTCCCGGCCAGTGGCAGGCAAGAGTGGGAGATTCGTGGGCAGACCGCGTGATAACCTTGCCGCCATGGTGACGCCCAACCAAGTCGTTCCCGCTGCCCAAGACGGCCTTTTCATCTTCGCATTCGACGACAAGGTTTTTGCCGTGGATGCGCGCCTGGGC
>CAZHUY010000151.1:0-15185 GCA_964535465.1 uncultured Myxococcales bacterium | reverse complement strand
ACCGGCCGATGATCGCCAGGGCCTCGACGTGGGGCGTGTTGGCGAGCATGTCGAAGGGCGTGACGGAAGCACAGACCAGTCCCCTCCGCGCTAGCCAGGCCAAGTCGCGCGCCAGGGTCTCGGGGTTGCAGCTCAGGTAGGCGACCAGGCGCGGGGCCAATTGCGCCACGGCGGTCAGCACCGCGGGCGCGCAGCCCTTGCGAGGTGGGTTGAGGACCACCACGTCGGCACGGCCCACCTGGGCCAGGTGCTGGGCCGCATCGCCCGCCACGAAGCGCACAGGCGCCTCGACCTCGTCGACAAAGGCCTGAGCCGTGGCGGCCGCGGCGGGATTCTCCTCGATGGCCACCACCTCACGCGCCAGCCGGGCCAGGGACAAGGCGATGCCGCCGGCGCCCGCATAGGCGTCGATCACGCGATCGATGGGCCCCAGCTTCTGCACGGCCGACACGATGGCGTCATAGGCCAGGCCCGCGACTTGGCGGTTGGCCTGGGCAAAAGAACGTGAGGCCAGGCGCACGCGCGCGGGACCGATGTCGTCCTCGATGAAAGCCGACCCCCACAACAGGCGCTCTTCTTCGCCCAGCAGCACGTTTCCTGGCGAGGCGTTGACGTTGAGGACCACCCCGCACACGGCGGGGCACGCGGCCGCCAGCGCCTGGGCCAGCGCCTCTGCCTCGGGCCACGGTGATCGCGCGCTCACCAGCGCCACCAGGACCTTGCCTTGCTGATTGGCGCGCATGAGGACGTAGCGCAAGACCCCCGTGCGCTGGATTTCGTTGAAGGGTTCGATGGCGTGTTCAAGCAAGAGGCCGTGCAAGGCCCTCGCGACATCCGCCAGTACTGGCTGGCCCAGCGGACACTCGGCCATGTCGACGATCTCGTGCGAGCGGGGAGCGTAGGCCCCCAGCACCAGTCTGCCGTCGCGATCGCGGCCGTACACCAGCTTGGCGTTGTCGCGGTAGCCGACGGGCAGGGGACTGGCCACGCATTCCATGACCGGCACCTGGGCCAACTCGGGTTGCGCCGCCAGCGCCTGCGCCACCTGGTCGTGTTTCCAGCGCAGCTGCGCCGGGTAGGCCCAGCTCATGAGGGGACAACTGGTGCAACGGCCATGGTTCGAGCAGGGCGGGGCGTCCCGATCGGGCGAGGCCTCTTCGATGCCGTCAAGCGTGGCCCAGGCATGCCGGCGCCCCGACTGCAGGTGGGGCGAGACATGGTCCACGGTGGCCGACACGCGCTCGCCAGGGAGTGCACCCGCCACGTGGAACACGAAGCATCCCTCCTCGCCCGTGGCCGCGCCCTCGCGGTCCATACCCGTGCAGCGCACGGTCAGCTTCTGGCCCCTATCGAGGTTGGCGGTCACATCGACCAGGATCGACTAGGAACCCGCGCTGTTGCCTTGGCTCGCCTTGGGAGCGGGCGGGTGGTCAGGCAAGTCCATTCCCTCGACGGCCACCGGGCGCTCGAGCGTGGAGACCGCCTTGGCGCAGGCCAGGGTACGCAGGCCGCCGGGAAAGTGCACCTCGATCTTGCCGGGCGCGGGGGTCGCGCTGACCACGCCGATGCCGAAGGTTCGATGGGTGACCCGTTCCCCGACGCGGTAGTCGTCCTTGGGCGCGTAGGGACGCGGAGGCTTGCTGGGATCGAACACCACGGGGGCCGGCGCCGTGGGCGCCGCCTTGGCGATCTTGCGCTTGCGCCCGACGCTCCACGAGCTCTTGGCTCCGCCGGCGCTGCTCGGTTGCTTGTCGCCGCGGTAGTTGTGCTGGCTGCCGCACAGCTTGCATACGACCTTGGCAACGCGGTCGCCCACTTTGGCCATGACCACGTGCCATGTGTCGCCACAGCGTGTGCAAATGTCTTCGATATCCTCGCCTACCCCAGGTGTCGGCATGGTGGTTTCAATCCTGCTTGAGAAACTGAGAAACGATCGTACCGGCTATCGCTTACTTCTTCCAGAAAGAGACGGCAAACAAGTTGAGGGCGTCAACCTGTTGTGGCGACAGCCGATCGGCAAAGGGCTTCATTTCTTGCTCCTTGCCCTTGGCGGTGCGCTTGAGTCCCTCCAACACGGCCTTGCGGGTACTCTCGACCGTCATCCCCTTCCAGTAGTCGGCCTTGGTCATGTCCGCGATGCCCATCTCCTTACCTTGCTCGGTGACGCCGCGGCCATTTTCGCCGTGGCAGGTGGCGCACTTCGAGTTCCACAGCCTGACCAGTTTCTTCTCGGGCTTGTAGCCTGCGGGGGGCGTCAACGGCGTGCCTGCGGCCTCGGCCTGCGCGTCGGACTGCAGCAGCAGGGGAGACAGGGCAAACAGCGAGGCGCCAGCGAGAACGAGGGCGAGCTTGCGGGGGGACATGACAAGTAAATGTCATAGCATTGAAGAGCCCCGTCGTCAGATCCGTGTTGCGCTAAATTGTCCTCGGATCGCATGCGACACCCCCCTTCGTTCTTTTTCGGCATCGTGCTGCTCGGTTGGGCCGTGGCCACCGGACAGACGATTTTGCTGCGAGAAGCGATGGCGGTTTCGCATGGCAACGAGATGGCCATCGCCCTGGCCTTGGGTCAGTGGCTCGTTTTGACCGCGGCGGGCAGCGCGCTGGCCGAGCTGTGCGCGCCCGAGAGGTCCCGCCGCCTCTTTCAGGTCTGTGCACTCTTGCTGGGGCCGGCGCTGGCCATGGCCCTGCTGACGGCGCGCGGGTTGCCGCACCTCTTCGATGTTCTCCCGGGCGTGCTCCTCGGCCTGCAGCAACAGGTGCTGGGCCTCGGCCTCATGCTGGCGCCGGTGTGCCTGTTGGGTGGGGCCAGCTTCACCTGGGCCACGCGCTTGCCCGGGGTGAAGGCGTCGTCAGCCTATCTCGCCGAGGCGGTGGGTTGGCTGGTGGGCGGAGTGACCGTCACCTGGCTGGTGCCCACCTGGCCGCCCTTGCTCGCCATCGCTCTGCTCACGGTCGGCGCGGCCTCGGCCGCGGCGCTTACGGGGGGGTGGCGTCTGGCCCTGGCGTCGCTTCCTCTCGTGTTGGTCATGATGGCGCTTCGCCCCGCCCTGGCGACCATGGAGCGGGTGAGCCTGGCCTGGCGCTGGCCGGACCATACTTTGCTGAGCAGCGCCAACACCCGTCACGGTCATGCCGTCGTGTTGGACCGGGGCGCCGCGCGCTCGCTCTTTGTCGACGGCCATCTGACGCTGGTCTTGCCCGAGCCGCAATCCTCGCAGGAGCTGGTGCATCTGGCCCTGGCGCAGGTGTCCGAGCCGCGCCGGGTCTTCGTGTGGGGAGGCCTGGGTGGGCTGCTGCCCGAGGTGCTCAAGCACCCCGTACAAGAGGTTGTCGTGGCCGAGCCCGACGCGGCCCTTGCCGAGCTGGTAATCCATGTGGCCGACCCCGTGACCAGGGCGGCCCTGCGCGATCCGCGCGTGCGTCTGCGGGCTGGCGACGTCCGCCACCTCATGCGCCGATCGCCGGTGCCCTGGGACGCGGTCCTGTTGAACACCGCCGAGCCGTCCACCCTGCTGTCGGCGCGGGTCCTGACCCAGGAGAGCTTCGCCGAGGTTCGGCGCGCGCTGCGGCCCGGGGGCGTGCTGGCCTTCGCCCTGTCTGGTGCCGAGAACTACTACCCGGCCGAATTGGTGGCGCGCAACGGGGCCGTGTGGAAGGCCCTGGCGGCCAACTTCGTTCATCTGATCGCGACCCCGCTTTCAACCAACATCTTCCTGGCCAGCGATGTGCCCCTGCTCACGGACCCGTCTCAGTTGGCGCACCGGCTCGAGAGTCGCCAGGCGACCGGCGCCTTCGTGGACGAGGCCAGCCTTGAGGCGCTCATGCCAGGCGAGCGCATGCGCCAGCTCGACGAGCGTTACCGGACGGCACCGGTGGCCGCCGCCAGCGATCGTCACCCCACCGCCTATCGCCACAGCCTGGCCATCGCGGCCCGCGCGGAGACCGGGGGCCTCGCGCGGCTTTTGTCCAAGCTGACGGGGGCTGGTTGGTGGCCGTTCGTGGCTTGGGGCGTGCTTGGGTTGCTCGTCGTGGGGTTGAGTCGCCGCACCCCCAAGGGCCCCGCGCTGGTGGCCGTGTCCACCATTGGCTTCACCAGCATGGGGGCGACCGTCTTGATTCTCGTCGTGGCGCAGTCTGCCGTTGGGGCGCTTCATCACCTGCTGGGGGCGTTGCTCGCGGCCCACATGGCGGGCTTGGCCCTGGCCGGGTGGGCCCCACGGCCACGGCCACGTCTCGCCGTTGCCGCGGCTCTGGGCCTGGCGGCGCCAGCGTTGCTTCCGCTGCTTTCCCGCGCCGCCGCCAACCTTCCCGCGCCTTTGCTGGTGGCATCGTTGCTGCTCGCGTCGCTGCTCGCGGGGCTGGCGGTTGGGTGGGCCTTCCGTTCTGCGGTGGGCAAGGGGGCAAGTCCGGCGGCGGCCTATGCCTCGGACTTGCTGGGGGCCGCGCTGGCGGCACCGGCCATGGCGCTCATCGCGTTGCCCGCGATGGGGCTCGATGCCTCGGCCGGATTGCTCGCATTCCTTGTGGTTCCGTCGGCCGTGGCGTCGAAAATCGCCTCATCAGGTCGGCTTCCCATGTAGGACACGTGCAGTGTATAAGTTCTGCGGGGCTGGCCAGTGCGCGGGCCCCTCATCTCCTTGCCAGCCATCGGACTCAAATAGAGCGTGAAGCCGGTAGTGCGGCCAAACGAACCTTCCCCTGATTTCGTCGGAGAACCACCACATGCATCAATCATCCCACGTGTTTTCGCGCTACCTGGCCCTGGCGGCCATTCTGTTCGGCTCCGGGGTTGCCTGCCGGCCTTCGAGTTCCAGCGAATCCTCCGGCAGCGGATCGACCGGGGGCGGCGCGGGATCCAGCAGCTCGGGGACCAACCCGTCGGGCGGCTCGGGCGGCGACTCTTCCTCGGACCAGGGTGGTAGCGGCGGCTCGTCGCAGGCCGGAAGCTCGGGTGGCTCGTCCTCCGGCGGTGACTCTTCGGGCGGTTCATCGAGCAAGAGCTCGGGCGGCTCGTCTTCAGTTGGCGGTTCCGTCTCGGGCGGCAGTTCCAGTGCCGGCGGCTCCAGCGGTTCGAGCAGCGGCGGCGACACCCCGGGCAGCTGCACGGCGGGGCCGGAGCAGGACAAGACCATGCCGGGCTACCCCAACGACAAGGAGTGGCAGGACAAGGCCGCTGAAATGGTGGGGAAGATGGGGATCGCCGAGAAGGCGAGAGAAATGCGAGGCACGGAGCCCGGTCCCGCCGATAGCCGCAACTGGACCGACATCTTCCGCCAGCTCAACAACGACAAGGTCGGGATCGCGGGGTTCACCCACCGCGATGGTCCGCGTGGCGTGAATCTGGATGCCCCCATCCAGTCGACCTCCACCGCCCACGCCAAGTCCACCGTGTTCCCGGTGCCCATGGCGCGTGGAGCGGCCTGGGACATCGACCTCGAATACCGCATCGGTCAGGCCATCGGCGACGAGATGGCGGCCGCCAAGCAGACCGTCATGCTGGGGCCCACCATCAATCTTCTGCGTCACCCGTTGTGGGGCCGCGCCCAGGAGACCTACGGCGAGGATCCCTATCAGCTCGGTCGCCTTGGCACCGCCCACGTCGCGGGTGTCCAGGAGTACGTGATCGCCTGCCCCAAGCACTTCCTGGGCAACAACATCGAGAACGGCCGCGCCACCAAGGACGTGAAGGTGGACGATCAGACCTTGCACGAGATCTACGGCCGTCACTTCGAGATGACGATTCAGGACGGTGGCGCGGCTTGCATCATGTCCGCCTACAACCTGGTCAACGGCAAGAACTGCACGCAGAGCTCGGCCGTGCTGAACGATCTCCTGCGCAAGGACTTTGGCTTCAAGGGCTTCGTCGTCTCCGACTGGTGGGCCATGCCGGGCGGCAACGCGGGCAATCCCAACGCCAGCTACGCGGCCGAGGCCATCAAGGCGGGCAATGACATCGAGATGCCCTGGAACTGGCACTACAGCAACATCGAGGGCAACGTCGGCTCGTCCATCGCTCAGGCCGACGTCGACGCCTCGGTCAAGCGCATCCTGGCCCAGAAGTACCGCTTCAAGGCCGACAAGGACGGCGGCAGCCTGAAGGCGACCACTTCGACGGTGAGCGGCGGCAACGTCTCCAATGCGGACCACGAGAAGATCGCGCTGGAGGCCGCCGTGAAGTCCATGGTGTTGCTCAAGAACGAGAAGGAGACCCTGCCCATTACCAGCTCGGTGAAGAAGATCGCCGTGCTCGGCCTGACCCAGGAGTACTTCCAGACCTCGACCTCCTCGCCCGGCATCAACAACAAGGCCGACGACGTCAACGGCGGGGTCGTCAACTTCGCCACCGGCATACGCATCGGCGACGTGGGCAGCAGCCGCGTGAACTTCGACAAGGCCAAGGCGGTCAGCCCGTTCGACGGCATCAAGGCTGCGGCCGGTTCGGCCACCGTGGTGTCGGGCACCTCGCCCAGCGAGGACAGCACCAAGGATGCCGACTTCTACGTGGTGGTGGTGGGCCTCACCCCCTATGACGAGGGCGAGGAGTACAACAACAGCGGCGATCGCACCAGCTTTGCCCTCGACGGCAAGGACAACGGCCGCAACAACGCCGGCACCCAGGAGAAGCTGATCAAAGACACGGCCGCCAAGGGCAAGCCTATGGTCGTCGTCCTGGAAGCTGGCAGCGTGATTGACCTGTCCGGCTGGGAAGACCAAGTCCCGTCCATCGTCATGGCCTGGTACCCCGGCATGTTGGGGGGAACGGCCATGGGCAAGCTGCTCTTCGGCAAGGAGAACTTCAGCGGCAAGCTGCCCATCAGCTGGCCCAAGTCCGTCAGCGATCTGCCGGCCTTCAGCACCGGCACCGTGACCATGGATTACTACGTGGGGTACCGCTACTTCGACAAAGAGGACAAGAAGCCGCGCTTCCCCTTCGGCTACGGCTTGAGCTACACCAAGTACGAGTACGGCAACCTGAAAGTGCCCTGCGCCGACGCGACCAAGACCTCCGTGGTCAAGGTCTCGGTGGACGTGTCCAACAAGGGCAGTGTCGACGGTGACGAGGTGGTCCTGCTCTTCGTCTCCTATCCCGACAGCAAGGCCAAGCGTCCCGTCAAGGAGCTCAAGGGCTTTGGCCGGGTCACCGTGCCGGCGGGTGGCAAGAAGACCATCGAAATCCCGCTGCGTGTCTCAGACCTGAAGTACTGGAACACCAGCGACAAGAAATGGGTGGTCGAGACGGGTGCGGTCAAGGTCCAGGTCGGCCCCAGCTCCGCCGAGCTGCCGCTCTCCGCGACCTTCACGGTCAAGTGATCAGCAAAGCTGACGCTTGACCTCCGAAATTCTTTGGCATTGGATAGGCACCCCATGACCACTCCACGCACTCGATCTATCCTCTGGTCAGCGGTTATCTCCTCGGTTGCAGTCACGGCTCTGGCCTTCAGCGCGCCGGCTTTCGCGGCGGCCAAGAAGGCCAAGCCCGCAGCCGTCGGCAAGAAGAAGCCGCCGGTGGGCAAGACCAAGGGTTCGGATACCGCCAAGGACAGCGCGGTAGCCAAGGCTCTGCCGGCCAGCACCACCTGGGAGGCTCCTCCGCGCGATGCGGTCGACAGCACCCCGCCCGCCGCGGCTGCTCCTGCCGCCACGGCGGAGGTCAAGCCCGCGCCGGTCGACGCCGGGACCGAGACTCCACCCGCGCCACCGCCTCCCGCGCCTGCACCCGCGCCCGCGCCTGAGCCAGAGGCCAAGCCGGCGCCCGCTCCCGCGCCCGAGACTGAGATGCCATCCTTCGGGGAGCCCGCGCCCAAGCCTGCGCCCGAGGTTCCCTACCCGGCTCCCGAGGAGGCCGCGCCGCCTGCCTCCGCGCAGAGTGTCGTCTACGTCGAGCACCTGGGGCCCAGCTCGTATCCCGGCAAGCGGGGGCTCGATGGCGGTTCCTTGGCCCTGGAGCCTTCGTTCGATGGCTTGCAGTGGCCGGTCATGACCAGGACCGGGCTTGGACTCTCCGGCTCGATATGGGTCGACAGCGGCTACGTGAAGATCGGCCGAAAGACCGACTTCATGGGACGCGACGAGCTGGCCAAGGACAGTCCCTACCGGCTTCCGCCCACCGACAACACCGCCAACACCAGGCGTCTCCTGCAACAGTCCCGCGCCGTGCTTCGTGTCACGCCGACCTACGCCAGCGGCGATTTCTTCCTGCAGGCGCAAGCCGAGCTGGTGCTCAACAACTGCCAGAGCACGGGCAGTGTGCAGTGCGATCAGCAAGGCAGCGGGACGGTCGATACCGACGATCTCTGGGTGCGCGTCGGTCACTGGAACATCTGGGATCTGAAGTTGGGGCGCTTCGAGGGCTGGGAGCTGTACCACACCGGCATGGGCATGGACATCAACACCCTGGAGCGCAAGGGTGCGCGCTTCGAGCAGACTGGAAACCTCCCCTCTGGACTGGAGAGCCCGCCCATCTACACCGGCAACTTCTTGCACGATCGCCCCAACAGCATGGGGGCCGGGTACGGGGCGCTGCACTTCTACGCCGGACCGGCTCGTGTGGAGCTGCTCGGTAAGGCGGGCACCGACCAGGCGGACGGCAAGGGCAACTTCAACTGGGGCTTCCGTCCCAGCCTCATCCTCGACTTCCGTTACGTCAAGCTCAAGTACGGGGTCGAATACGAGAAGGTCTCCAAGGGAAGCACCGAGAACAAGGCCGATCCCGACGATCCGGATGGCGAGAAGAAGATCAAATACTTCTCCGAATACGAGATCCTTCGCACGGGGCAGGGTGGCTCCCTGCAGTTCGTGTTCGATCCCTACATCGAGTTCGGGGCCAACGTGGCCAAGGCCAAGGTCTCTCAGTGGGGGGACACCGGCAGCGTGGTGGGCACGGGCAGCTACACCCAGGTCAGCTACGGCGGTTTCGCCAACGTGAGGATTGGGCCTCTGGTGCGTCTGCGACCGCTCGACGAGCTGATCATCGGCGGCGGCTACAACTACACTTGGCGAACCAACGAGCACAAGAACGGTGACGCCCCCGACGCGGACTTCACCGATCACATTCAGGCCTTTGGTGCGCTTCAGTACCGCCTGGCCAAGAAGCTCTACATCAAGCTCGTGGTGGCCTACGCCAATGCCGAGATCCAGCCCACCCAGACGACGCGCAAGACGCCTGAGGACGGGGGGGCCTGGTTGCCCGAGCCCATCTACAGCAGCACGATGTGGAGCGGTCGAGTCCGCTTGATGTATCTCTACTGATCGCGTGGATCGTGATCCTGGCCATGACCCGATTGAATCGTTGAAGAGGATACATACGATGCGAAAGACCATTGCGATCCTGTCGATTCTCGCCACCAGCATGGTGACCGGCGCTGCCCTCGCGCAAACGCCCGAGGGCGAGCCGGCCCCGGCCATCGCTTCCGAGCCCGCGCCGCAATCCGTTGCCACGCCCACGCCATGGGGCAACCGCCTCGTGCTGGGCGTCGATGGCGCGTTTCAGAACCCGCTGAGCGGCAAGTTGAGGGATGGGGAGGAGAGCCAAAACGGCAAGGGCGCCACCGATGTGGGCCTGGGGTTCCTGGTTCGCGCCGAGTACGTGCTGATGCCTCGCCTCAACCTCACCGCGCGCGTCGGCTACATCTACTCGCTGCAAAAGGCCCAGACCTTCAACGGCAACAAGGTCAAGAACACCGTGGACAACATCCCGGTCTGGGTGGGCGCCAAGTACTTCTTCCTGGACAAGATCTACGCTGGTGCCGAGTTCGGGCTCAACATGCTCACCGCCAGCTCCGAGATGACCACGGTCGAGGCCGGTGACATCGAGAAGGCCACCGACACCTCCGGCGAGTACAAGGTCGGCGTGAACGTGGGCGCCGGGGTCCTGGTGAAATCCATCGACATCCGCGCCCAGCTCGCGGTCCTCAACCTCACGAAGCCGGCTGACACCCTGGCTCTCCTGGTCACCGCCGGCTTCAACATCCTCCCCTGGTAGTCCTCTCGGGGCCAAAAGCGAAAGGGGCGGCCCTGCGAGCCGCCCCTTTTCGTTATGAGCCTGGTGCGCTGACTACGCGTGCGCGGTGGTGCCCGTGGGGGCCGAATCGGGGCCGTTGACCACCACCGGGACGGTCTCCAGGGTCAGCTCGAGGGCCTCCTGGATGCGCTTGACGAAGACCAGCTCCATGTCCTTGCGCACGCTCTCGGGGATGTCGACCATGTCCTTGCGGTTGCGGTCGGGCAGGACCACGCGGCGGATGCCGGCGCGGTGCGCGGCCAGGACCTTTTCCTTGATGCCACCCACCGGCAGGACGCTGCCGCGCAGGGTGATCTCGCCGGTCATGGCCACGTCGCCACGCACCCGCCGGCCGGTGAACAGCGACGAGAGCGCCACGATGAGGGCCACACCCGCCGAGGGACCGTCCTTTGACACCGCCCCGGCCGGCACATGCAGGTGCACGTCCAGCTTCTCGAAGTCGGGGTTGATGTTCAACTCCTCGACGTGGGTGCGCACCCAGGACAGGGCGGCGCGCGCTGATTCCTTCATCACGTCGCCCAGGTGCCCGGTGAGGATCAGGTTGCCCTTGCCCTGCATCTGCGAGGCCTCGATGAAGAGGATGTCCCCGCCCGACGGCATCCACGCAAGGCCGGTGGCCACGCCCGGAACCTCGGTGCGCTCGGCCACCTCCGAGAAGAACTTCTGCGGACCCAGCAGCTCGGCGATCTGGGGCGGTCCCAACTTGGGCTGGTAGGGCTCGTTCTCGGCCACCTTGACCGCGACGGCGCGGATCACGTTGGCCACCTCGCGCTCCAGGTTGCGCACCCCCGCCTCGCGCGTGTACTGCTCGATCACGGCGGTCAAGGCCTCTTCTTCGAAGTTGACCTGCGCCTCCTGCAAGCCGTGCTCGTCGATCTGCTTGGGCACCAGGTGCCGCTTGGCGATCTCCAGCTTCTCCTCTCGGGTGTAGCCGGGGATCTCCAGCACTTCCATGCGGTCCAGCAGCGCCGGGGGAATGGTCTCCAGCGTGTTGGCGGTGGCGATGAAGATGACGTTGGACAGGTCGAAATTGACCTCGAGGTAGTGGTCCGAGAAGGCGTTGTTCTGCTCGGGATCCAAGACCTCGAGCAGGGCCGCCGCGGGATCGCCGCGGAAGTCGGAGCCCAGTTTGTCGATCTCGTCGAGCACGAACACCGGGTTGCGTGTGCCCACCCGGCGCATGCCCTGGATGATCCGGCCGGGCAGGGCGCCTATATAGGTGCGGCGGTGGCCGCGAATCTCGGCCTCGTCACGCACGCCACCCAGCGAGGCGCGGATGAACTCGCGCGACAGCGAGCGGGCGATGGACTTGCCGAGCGAGGTCTTGCCCACGCCAGGCGGTCCGGCCAGGCACAGGATGGGGCCCTTCTTGCCCGGGGCCAGCTTGCGCACCGCCAGGTACTCCAGCACCCGCTTCTTGACCTTCTGCAGGTCATAGTGGTCCGCGTCCAGCACCTTGCGTGCCTGATCCAGATCCAGAGTGTCCGTGGTCTGCTTGGTCCAGGGCAGCTCGACCAACCACTCCAGGTAGGTGCGCTGCACGGTGTACTCGGCCGACGACGGGGCCATCTGGCGCAGCCGCTCCAGTTGCTTGCGCGCCACCTTGGCCGTCTCCTCCGTCATGCCGGAGGCCTTGATCTTCTCCTCGAAGCTGTCGAGGTCGCTGCCCTCGTCGCCTTCACCCAGCTCGTCCTGGATGGCCTTCAGCTTCTGGCGCAGGACCGCCTCGCGCTGGTGCTTGGAGAACTCCTCGCGCACCTGCGTGTCGATCTTCTGCTTGACCTTGATGAGCTCGACCTTGCGCTGCAAGAGCACCAGCAGCCGACGCAGACGCTCGGCCACATCGACCTCGACCAGCAGCGAGGCGCGCTCCTCGGCCGACAAATCCACCGTGGCCGCCGTGATGTCGCCCAAGCGAGCCGGGTCCTTGTTCTGATCCAGGATTTGGGCCGCTTCGTCGGGGATGTCGGGCGAGATGGCGATGAGTTGCTTGGCCACGTCGTAGACCGCCATGCCCAACCCGTCGATCTCGATGGGATCCTTGCGGATCTCGACCAGCGGATCATAGGTGGCCACCAGGAAGGGCTTTTCCTGGATGAAGCCGGTGATGCGGCGGCGTTCGATGCCGCGCAACACAGCGGTCACGCGGTTCTCGGCGGCCTTCACGATGCGCACCACCTCGCCCTCGACGCACACGCCGTACAGGTCGGCGCCCACCGGTTCTTCCACATCGGCGTCTTTCTGCGTGCCCACCAGCAGGTGGACCCCCTTGCCGGGCAAGCTCTCGATCAAGCGCAGGGACGAGAGGCGGCCGATTTCGACGGGCATGACCGCGCCCGGGAACAACACGAGGTTGCGTAGCGACAGAAGAGGGAGGAATCGAGAGCCTTCAGGTGGCGTCATCTTATTGCCCCAAAACTAGGCCGGCGGCACGCGAACCGCAAGGCCGGGTGAGCCGAAAAATATCCGGGGGCCATCGTGTGTTTCGGCAATTTGTCTACGGGTTGCATCAGGTGTCCCACAGTGATCAGAACTCTCGCACCTTGGCGGGGCGTGTGTGTTTCTCCAACTCCTCGACCAGCCGGCGGGCCTCGCGGTCCTCGGGCTTCAGCCGGGGCACCACGATCTCCACGCGGCACAGCTGGTCGCCCCGGCCGCCGTCGGGGCGACCTATGCCCTTGCCGCGCAGGCGCAGCTTGGCGCCGCTGGATGTGCCGGCGGGCACGCTCAACCTGACTGTGGCGTCGAGCGTCGGGACGTCGATCTGGGTACCCAGCATCGCCTCGCCCAGGGTGAGGACCAGGGGGAGTTCGACATCGTGCCCCTTGCGGTGTAGGTGCGGGTCGGGGCGCACCACGACGTTCAGGTACAGATCCCCTGGTCGGCCGGAATTGGGGGCGGGCTGGCCTTGGCCGGGGACGCGCAGTCGCGCACCCGTCTCGACCCCGGCCGGAATGTTGACCTCGACGGTCTTGCCCCCACCCGAGCGCAAGGTCCGTCGCCCACCCAGGGCGGCTTCCCGGAACGAGACCTCCAGGTCGGTCTCCATGTCGGCCCCGCGGGGTTGGACGCGGCCGCGTCCGCCGCGCGAGCGAGAGAAGGGGCTGGCGCGGCCGCCGAACATCGAGGCGAAGATGTCGCCCAGATCGCCGAACCCACCCATGCCGCCCCCGCCGCCGCCAAAGGCCTGGGCAAACGCGTTGGGATCGAAGCCCTCGGGTATGCCGTCGGCGCCCACCGGCGCGGTCCGCAGCCGGTCGTATTCGTGTCGCTGCTTGGCGTCGGAGAGGACGGCGTAGGCCTCGTTGATCTCCTTGAAGCGCTCGGTCTTGCGCTTGTCACCGCCGGTGGCGTCCGGGTGGCACTCCTTGGCCAGCTTGCGGTACGCCTTTTTCAGGGTGTCCGCATCCGCGCTCTCCGATACGCCAAGGACCTTGTAGAAGTCTTTCATCTATACAACCTAGTTTACAGCGGGTGGTTCGGAACGCTGCTTGAGGCCGAAGCCAAGCCCTTCACCCCGTCGTGTAACCACAATGGTCTCGCCGGGGCCGAACTCGCCCGCAATCAAGCGCTGGGCCAGCGGGTTCTGCAAGTGGTTTGTGATGGCGCGTTTGAGGGGACGCGCGCCGTATATGGGGTCGTAGCCTTTGTCGGCCAGGAAAGTGCGCGCCTCATCGTCCAATTCGATCCCGATTTCGCGCTCGCGCAGCAGCTTGCGGAAGCGGTCAATCTGGAGGTCGACGATGCGATCCAGGTCGCGGCGACCCAGGCGCTCGAAGACCACGATGTCGTCGACCCGGTTCAGGAACTCGGGCCGGAAGGTGCGGCGTAGCTCGTCCATGACCCCCTCGGTGTCAGGCGGCTCGCCGAGCAGAAGCTGGCTGCCGACGTTCGAGGTCATGATGATGACGGTGTTGCGGAAGTCCACGGTGCGGCCTTGACCATCCGTCAGCCGGCCGTCGTCCAGCAACTGCAGCAGCACGTTGAACACGTCGGCGTGGGCCTTCTCGATCTCGTCGAACAGCACCACCGCGTAGGGCCGGCGGCGCACCGCCTCGGTCAGTTGCCCGCCTTCGTCGTAGCCCACGTAGCCAGGCGGCGCCCCGATCAGCCGGGACACGCTGTGCTTCTCCATGTACTCGGACATGTCGATGCGCACGATGTGCGATTCGTCGTCGAAGAGGAAGGCTGCCAGCGAGCGCGCCAGCTCGGTTTTGCCGACGCCGGTGGGGCCCAAGAAGATGAACGACCCAATGGGTCGGTTGGGGTCCTGCAGGCCTGCGCGGGCACGGCGGACCGCATTGGCAATGGCCTCGACCGCCTTGTCCTGACCCACCACGCGCTCGTGCAGGCGGGCCTCCATGTTGGAGAGGCGAGCCTGCTCACTCTCTAGCATCTTGTCCACCGGAATACCGGTCCATTTGGAGACCACCGCGGCGATGTCCTCCTCGGTGACCTCCTCGCGCAGAAAGGAACCGTCCTTCTGTGCGCTCGCCAGCTCCTGGTTGCGGGCCTGCAGCTTCTTCTCCAGCTCGGGCAGTCGGCCAAAGCGGATCTCCGCCGCCTTGCCCAGGTCGCCCTGGCGCTGCAGCATCTGGGCTTGGGTCTTGGCCTCCTCGATGTCGCTTTTCAGCCTCTGCAGCTCGGTGATGATGTCCTTCTCCCTCTTCCAGGTCAGCTTCATGCGATCGATTCGCTCGCGCAGTTCGGCGATCTCGGCCTCGACCTCGATCAGCCGCTTGCGCGAGGACTCGTCGTTCTCCTTGGCCAGCGCCGATTGCTCCATGATGTGACTGGTGAGGCGGCGCTCCAGTTGGTCGATGGGCTCGGGCAGCGAATCCAACTCCATCTTGAGCCGGCTGGCCGCCTCGTCCACCAGGTCGATGGCCTTGTCGGGCAGTTGCCGGCCCGAGATGTAACGGTGGGAGAGTCGCGCCGCCGCCACCAAGGCGTTGTCGCGGATGCGGATGCCGTGGTGGACCTCGTAGCGCTCTTTCAGACCGCGCAGGATGGCCACCGTGTCATGCACCGAGGGCTCGCCCACGATGACAGGCTGGAAGCGCCTCTCCAGCGCCTTGTCCTTCTCGATGTGCTTGCGGTACTCGTCCAGCGTGGTGGCGCCGATGCAGCGCAGTTCGCCGCGCGCCAGTGCCGGTTTGAG
>CAZHUY010000150.1:802-15211 GCA_964535465.1 uncultured Myxococcales bacterium | reverse complement strand
TGCGGATCCACCGCGTGAGGTCGACGTGCTGATGATGGAAGGAACTCACATCCGTGCGGCGGGAATGCCCACCCGGGTTCCTGGCACCGAGTACGATGTCGAAGGCGCGTGTCTGCAGACCATGCGCAATGCGAATGGCCTCGTGCTGGCGTACTACTCGGCCCAAAACATCGACCGGCTTGTGACGCTCTATCGCGCTGCCATACGCGCGGGGCGAGACCTGGTTGTCGACCTGTACACGGCCGCCATGGCGACCGCCACGGGGAATGCCAAGATTCCCCAGCCAGGCCACCGCAGTCTCAGGGTCATGTTGCCGCACAACCAGCGCCTGCAGGTCCTACGCGGGAAGGCCTTTGATCGAACCGCTGCGGTCAGAGCGTGCCGTATTTACCACGATGAGCTCGCCGCCAATCCGGGACAGTTCGTCGTAACCATGCGTGGGACGATGGAGCGCGAGTTGGCCAAGACCGGCGTGCTAGCTGGCGCCATGGCCATATGGTCGCTAGGGGAGGGCTATCTTCAACTGCCCTCAGGACAGGCAAGCCTGGAGTTCTGTCGCGGGTCCGGCATACCTCTGCGGATTCACCACGCCTCTGGTCACGCAGGCGAGAAGGATCTGCAGCGGTTGGTTGCGGCTATCAACCCTCGACATGTCGTACCTATGCATTCCGAGGCAACCAGGCGATTCGTTGATCTGTTCCCCCGCGTTGCGTGCCACGATGATGGCGAACTCTGGGAGGTTTGAACATGGATTGGAAGTTGTACTGGGAGAAGAGGCTTGGTTCTGTGTTTGGGTCGCGGGTGAGGCTATCGACGCGATTCCACATCGAAGGCTCAGATGATGTCGTCTTGACGATGGGAGCTGAGTCCACGTTTGAGAACATGCAGGAGGACGCCTCTGCATTCGAGACGTGGGCGCTTGCTGTGCGGGTCGCCGAGGCAAGGAGCGTTACGCTTCGCGTGGATGGCGAAGCGTCTCACCACGAGATGTCTGCCCAGGAGAGACGTCACCATAACCGTTTCCAATATCGGGCCAGGTGGTTCAGCGAGCTGTTTCGTGAATGGTTCAAGACGGAGCCGCCACCGGCTTCCGTGATCCCGTCGGCACCGGGGCCGAACAACCCATCTCTGTTTTTGAATGAAGGTGACAGAGGGATCGGCGACGAGAGTCCGGTCCTGTCGGAATCGACGGAATTTGATCTCGATGCTGATGAGAAAGAAATCGAACGGCAGCTCGCAGGAGAACATCCTGCCTCGGCAGGTCTCAAAGAGAAATTTGCTCTGGAGAGAGTCGAGAGGCAGCTGCCTGTTGGTGTATTTGCCGGACGGGTTTGTGAAGAGTCGATGGTATTCCCCGGGAAAAAGAGCGCAATTGATCTTTGGGGCATAGCCGGCGGGAAGCTTGTTCTCTTCGAACTCAAGAATGCCGGCAACACGGGGCTCGGCGCTCTCGCCGAGTTGTTTTTCTACTCCCTGGTCATGCACGACCTGCAGCGGGGGGTGTTCGGCTACGATCCAGAGAAGACCGATTACAGTGGACGCTATCACGCGATCACGAAGACCAAGAGCATCGACGCCTACATTCTGGCGCCGCGTTTTCATACTTTGATCGGGAAAAGGGAGGCGGCCGTTCTGGATCTATTCAACGAGGCCTTCGCCTCCGCTGGTTTGCCGATTCGGTTCGGACTGGCTCAATTGTTCGAGCAATCCCCCTATGTAGACATCGTGAAGCAAGCCTGATCCGTGTCAGACCCAGGGGCAACACTCCCTTCAGAGGAGCTGACTTTGCCCATGATACAGAACGGCGTGGCTGAGCCACGGCGGGGACCCGAATTGCCCTTGGGTGGGCCCTTCTGCCCGTCGGTCAACCGTGGTACGGTCGCCATGAATCGAGCGCAGCGACCCCCTGCGGCGATGCCTCCGCCCCTCGGATTCCGGACATGCCTAACCCATCGTTTTTGTTGAATAGGGCTCATATTGATGCCGTGTGTTTGCCGGCCAACAGTCTGGCGGGAGGCGGTGCCTGATGGCTGCCCTTGATGTTGCTCGGCTCGAGGCTCACGAGCGTCGCCGCGGCGCCTGGACAGCGGCTCTCCTTCACTCACTTGCCCGTGACGAAGCTGCCGGTCGGCGTCCTCAGCGGCTCACCGAGCCCGAGCTTGCCACCTGGTCGCGTTTCCATGGCCGTTTGACGGCCGTTGACCTCATCGACCTGCTGTTTGAAGACGCAGCCGTGCTCCACCGGATCCCCTTCGATGCTGCCGTCGTGGATGAGCGCCTGGAGACGGAACGACTGTCCGACCTGGTAGCCAAGGACTGGCTGCGTGCCATGCCGTCCCTCGACCTCAAAACCCCGGGCGCGGAATACGTAGGCGAGCAGGCCCGGCTGCTGGGCCTCTCGACCAAGCTCGCCCGTTCGGACCTGCATGTGGTCAAGTCCCACCAGAAGGTTCTCGAGCTTCCGGGCAGCGGTGGCCAGCTTGCCCACCACCTGGTGTCCAGCCAACGCGACCTCACCCTGCAGGACAACTTCGCCATCGCATGTGAGTCCTGGCAGGAAGTGACACTGGCAGGCGTGATTGCCCTCGAGCTCGGGGCCCCGCACCCGGACTTCATCACGCGGGTCGAGCCTGACGGCCTGCGGGACCAGAACCATCCGTTACGTCAGCGCAGCTTTGACTTCGTGATCGGGGTCCACCCGGACAAGGGCGGTCGGTACCGCGTTCAAGACCAGCTGGCCATCTGGTTCCCCTCGGCCAAGGTGCTGCTGGTATAGCGATGCCCGCTAACTTCATCCCTGTCGGCGAATCTGCGCACGATGCCGAGAGGCAGGCCTTGCGCTTCCTCGTGGAAGGGCTTTCGTCCGACTACACCGTCTACGGCAACACCTGGCTCGTCGAACGCAGCGGCGTCATCTACGAGCTGGACGCGGTGGTGGTGGCACCCCACGCGGTGTTCGTGATCGAAATCAAGTCGTACCGCGGGAAGATCGAGGGTACCGACCACGACTGGTACGTGCCACACCCCGTCCCGAGCCCGCTCAAGCTGAACCGCGTGACCGCGCAGGTCCTCAAGAGCCAGCTCAAGCGCGAAAGCTTCCGGGCTGGTCAGCTTTGGGTCGAGGGACTCGTTTTCCTGTCGGCCACCACCGATGTTGGCGTTCGCGGTCCGGCCAGCAAAGACCGGATTCACACAAGGAAGTCGATCCTGACGGCCTTGCAGGATCCTACTCTCATCCAAAGGCTCAGCGGCCGGACCTCGCTGGCCCCCACCTCCGCTGCCGAACAGGACCTCCTCCGCGTGCTGACCGGCGTGCCCGCAGGTACCAAACCTGTGCGTCGCGTCCGTGAGTACGAGATCGTGGAGACCCTCGGTCACTACGATACGTACACTGAGCTGCTCGGTCGCAACACCCTCTCGTCCGCCGAACGAATCCTGCGCATCTACAGCGTGCCTCCTCTCGCAACCGACGAGCAGAAGTCTCGCATCGAAGAGCGCGCACGTTGGGAAGCGCAGGTGCTCGGGCGGCTTGGGCGCAGCGAGGGCATCCGCAACGCGGATCAACCGTTCTCGGACGAGGCCGGCATTGTCCTGCCCTTCGAGTACTTCAAGGGGATTTCGCTCACCACGTGGATCGACCGCTATGGTTCCGAGGCCCTTGGAAAAGCGAAAGCGGATCTCCGAACGCGCACCAATCTCTGGATGCGCATCGCCCGGACACTGGACGAGGCCCATCGCCAGGGGGTCGTGCATCGGTTGTTGCGACCGGAGGTCATCCTGGTCGAGGACAAGCCCGAGCCCGAGCAGATTCGCGTGACCGGCTTTGATCTCGCCAAACAACTCGCCGTCGACACCACCATCTTCCTGTCGACCATCGCCGATGATCGGTTGATCTTCTCGGCCCCCGAGGTGGTGACGGCGTTCAGCAGCGCCGAACCTGCTTCTGACCAGTTCAGTCTGGGCGTCATCCTGGCATTCTTGCTCACGGGCAAGCCGCTCTTCGAGAACACCAGGCAGTTGATGGCCGCGCGCCGGCTCTTGCGCAGGGTTCGCGACATCGCTCCGCGTGTACCGTTGCGACTCGACGAGGCCGTCGCGCGCATGCTCGAGCTGCGACCGACCGATCGTTTTGCGTCGCTTTCCGACGCCATAACCGCTGTTCGCCTCGCGCGCGAACCCGAATCGCCCGCGCTCCCGGGAATCCCGGCGGACCGGCGTGCGCCGCTCGATGCCGACAACCTCCAGCCTCGCACGCTGGTGGGTACCGATTACGAAATCACCGGCCGTCTTGGTCAGGGCGGCATGGCGGTGGTCTACGCGGCCCGCCACCTGCTCAGCGGTCGCACCCGCGCCCTCAAGATCGCCCGTTCGGAAAGCGTGGCCGAGGAGGCATTGCAGGCCGAGTACCACGCCCTCTCATCGCTGGACCACCCCAACGTCGTTCGGGTCATTGACCTGACCAAGATGGTCGAGGGCCGGCTGACCTTGGTGATGGAGCGCGTTGGCGACGAGAGCCTGCGCGAGTGGCTATCAAAGCACCCCACACCGGAGCCCACAGCTCAGCGGCGGTTGGCCGAGGACCTGCTGGCGGGCCTCGACTACCTGGAACAGAAGTCGGTCACCCACAAGGATCTCAAGCCTGACAATCTGTTGGTGAGCGACGGCCGCCTGACCATCATCGATTTCAGCTTGGCGGGCATTCCCGAGGACGCTCCCTACGGCGGGACCGCCCTGTACCGCGATCCGGCCAGCGCCGTCTGGACGCACGCAACCGACCGCTTCGCCGCCGCGCTTTGCCTCTTCGAGCTCTATGCCGGTCGGCACGCCTTTGACGGTCGCGTTCCCGAGCCAGGGCAGCCACCCTCCGTGCGCGAGGACGACATCTCGCCCTCCGGGCTGGCTGCCTTTTTCCGCAAGGCGCTCGATCCGGTTCCGGAGAAGCGTTTCCCCTCGGCGCGCTCGATGCGCGACGCCCTGCTGGTGGCGCTCGGAGACGACTCCGCGGCCGCGCCCTCACCCCAACCGCCGCCTCTCCTGGAGCCTTCGGCCTCGCTGCGAACCTCGGGTCTTTCACGTCGGGCCATCAACGCCCTCGTGCGTAGCCGCGTGCACACGGTTGGTCAGCTTCTGGCCTTGCCGCCAGGCCAGATTCGAACCATCCACGCCATCGGCAGCAAGACCGCCTCCGACATCATCCGATTCCAGGAATCCCTGCGGGCCCAAGGCGTTTCGCAGACGGCGCCCACAGCGGGGCAGGCGATCGAGACGTCGCTCATGCCTGCTCTCGTCGACTGTCCCGAGCCCGTCGAGAAGCTGCCCCTTCCCGCCACCTTGCGGATTGCCCTGGTCGATGCCGATCTGCCGACCGTGGGGGCCGTGGCCGCGCTTTCGCGCGACGAGTTGCTCGAGGTGGACGGGATCGGTCGAACACGACTGGCCCAGGTCGTGGAGGCCCTTCACCGCTTTCAGTCCCACAGCCCGGAATCCGCCGAGGGCGCCTATACCCTGGATCGAATCTGGGAGCTGGCGTCTCGCCCGCTGAACGACGGTCAGCGCATCGCCGTCGAGCGCACCATCGGCCTCACGGGCGAACCCGAGCCACAGGGTGAAATCGCGGACGATCTTCACAAGAGCCAGCCCCAGGTCAGCATCGACCTGTCCATCGGGCTCGAACGGCTGGACCAGGGCGCCCTGGCCGACCTGATGCAGGCCCTGGACAACGTGCTCGACGGCTTTGGTGGCGTCGCTCGCCTTGATGAAATCGGGGCGCGCTTCGAGCAGGAGTGGCCTGGCGCGGTCGTGACCGGTCCTGGCATGGTTCGTCTTTTGGTCCGAATCTCCTCTGGGCGGGCTCACCTGGTCGAGGTGGATGGCGCGGACCAGCCGCTGGTGGCGCGCCCGATCTACGACCGAAAGACCCTCTGGGACTTTGCCGGCGAGACCGTTCGCCTGGCCAGCCAGTGGCCCCCCGTGGAACCCGAGACCGCCCGTAGAGCCCTCGCGGCACTTCTGCCTCATTTCGAAGGTGACGCGCTCGCGCTGGGCGTGCGTCTTTGTGACGACGTCCAGACCGCCGCATCCGGGCACCTCTTTATCGGGCCTCTCGAAGCCAAACAGAGCATCGGGTTCGTGCTCGAACAGGCGCGCGACCCCATGCCGCTGGCCGAGCTCGAGCGCCGGGTCCGTCGCCTTTTTGGCGAGGACACTCCCTATCCTGCGCCCGACCACCTGCTCGCAATCCTTCGCGAGCTCGAATGCCGTGTGCAGGGCGAGGACGTCCTGCCCGGGCGAACCGGATCGGTCATCGCCACGCCGGCCTTGGCACCCGACGAGCTGCCGTCCTCGTTCCGCAGCGAACGCAGCCCCGAGAACCTGGTTCGCGACATGTTGCGCGAGGCCGCCGGCACGCGAGGGTTTCGCATGCTCGTCACCCCACCCGAGCGCCATCCCGAGATCGGTCGTTCGGTCGCCTCCTGCTTGGGCGGCACATGGGTTTCGTTCGAAGAGGCCTTCTTTTCCGATCACGCCGCGGACATGGCTGCGCTGGAACGCGCCGAGAGATTTGTGGCCCAGCGAGACGCCTTGACCGAAGCCGCCGAGGCGACGCTCTTCCGGCTCTTGGAAGAACACGGCGGCGTGGGCAAAACCATTGTCCTTGGCGACACCGCCCTGTTTGCCCTTTGCGACGCGCTGGATCTGCCGCGCCGGCTGTACGACGAGACCCTCTCGGGCAGCCACGGTTTCTGGATCCTGGTCGTCCCTGGCGTCATTCACAAACAGCAGCCTCTCTTTAACGAAGGCTCGCCCATGTGGCACCTGGATGGCGCCACGCTGCCGCTCGCCAACCCGCTTGGCCCCGATGCCAAACGCGTGGGAGGCCAGGGCGCATGACCCGCGACGAATTCGAAGCCCTGCGCGAGGGCTGGGAATTCGAGGCCAAGCTGGCCGCCGGCCGCGACGGGCAGGGGGCCGTGCCCGAGTCGTTCTGGGAAACCTACAGCGCCATGGCCAATACCGAGGGCGGCATCATCGTCCTCGGCGCCAAGGAGCGGTCCGACGGATCCTTCGACCTGCGTGGTGTGGCCGACATCGACAAGGTTGAGCGCGATCTGTGGAACACCGCACAGAATCCGCAGAAGGTCAGCGCCAACATCCTTGGTCGCCAGGATGTGACCCGCGAAACGGTGGATGGCCACGTCCTGTTGCTGGTCCGTGTGCCCAAAGCGGGGCGTACCCACCGACCGGTGTTCCTCGACGGCTCGTGGGAACGCGGCACCTACTTGCGCGTGCACGAGGGCGATCGTCGGGCCGAGCGCGACGTGGCCCGGCGAATGCTGGCCGATGCCCTTCCTGACCGGGACGCGACGGTGCTGGAAGGTTACAGCGAAGCCGACCTCGATCCGGACAGCGTCCGCGCATACCGCAACGTCTTCGCGGCCAAGCGCCCGGACCATCCCTTTCTCCAGGAGGACCTGGCCAGTTTTCTCCGTCAAACCGGGGTGATCGCCCGCGATCGCGCCCGCGACCGCGAGGGCCTGACCCTGGGCGGCCTTCTGATGCTCGGACGCGAGCAGGTCCTGCGCGAGCGTTTTCCCCACTGGCACCTCAGTTACCGCGAGCTACCCGCTGCTCCTGCGGCTGGCGAGCGCTGGGTCGACCGCATCGCCTCCGATGGCACCTGGAACGCCAACGCCTTCGAGTTCTACACGCGCGTGATCGGCAAGCTGTACCAGGGCCTGAAGGTGCCGTTTGCGCTCGACGCCGATCTTTTCCGGCGGGACGAGACCCCGGCCCACAAGGCCGTGCGCGAGGCTCTGGTCAACACCATCATCCACGCCGACTACGAGGGCCGCGCGGGCGTTCGCGTGCTGCGCGGCCCGTCCGGCTACGAGTTCATCAATCCGGGGCTCCTGTTGGTTTCGCCCCAGCAGGTGTGGAAAGGCGGGGTCAGCGAGTGCCGCAACCCAATCTTGCAGCGGCTGTTCGTCCTCATCCAGCTTGGCGAGCACGAAGGGTCGGGCGGCCCGGCCATCCGCCAGGGGTGGACCGAGCAACACTGGCAGCCCCCGGATCTCACCCAGGACCTTGAGCATGTGGAGTCCCACCTCCGCCTGCGCCAGCTCAGCCTCCTCCCAGAAACCTCCGTTGCGGCTTTGCGCAAGCGGTTGGGACGGCAGTTCGACACCCTGGACGAGCTTGGCCGGCTGGCCTTGGCCACCGCCCACGCCGAGGGCAGCATCACCCATGCCCGGCTGGCCGCGTTGACCGACGCGCATACACGCGACGTCACTCTCAAGCTGCAAGAGCTCCTGCGCAAGAAGCTGCTGGCCTCATCGGGACCGTCCCGAGCCAAGACCTACACCATCCTCCCCGGCCACGTTCAACCCATGGGACAAACCATAGGACAAAGCTCCGAGCAAAGTGGGGCGGGCTCAGAGGAAACCTCCGAGGAAAGTGGGGTGTCCTCCGAGGAAAGCTCCGAGGAAAGTGGGGCCTCCTCCGAGGAAAGACGGGGCTGGCGGTCCATGCCGGAGCAGCTTGCCGCCGTGTTGCAGTTCTGCGCGTCGGGTTGGCGCACCCTGCCCGAGATCGCCCTTGCCGTTCACCGCCGCGAAAGCACCGTGCGCACCATGTATCTCCGTCCGTTGCTCGATCGTGGCGAGCTTGAGCGGCGTCATCCGGATAACCCGCAGCATCCGCACCAGGCCTATCGCACCGTAAAGAAAGCGACATGAAGCGAGCCGAACGAGATCGACTGACCACCGGGTTGCGCGAGCAAGTTGCAAAAATCGCCGCTGACCTGCGCGCCAAGATGCTGGCTGTGGGACCTGCCCGCGAGCGCGCCCAGCAGCTTCACCTCGACGAGAAGGTGGCCGAGAATTTCGAGGTCTGGACCGACCTGCTGTCGCGCCGGGCCGCCGTGCTGTGGGTGCTGAAGTCTGTCTACATTCGCGTGCTAGAGGATCGCGGGCTGCTCAAGCCTGGACGGGTGCTGGATCCCGAGGCTCAGCAGCTCTTCGAACGCCTGGCCCCGCACCTGGGCGAGACCGCCTTCCTGCGCTGGGTGTACCGCGATCTGGCCAGCACCAGGGGCGGCCTGCCCGAGCTGTTCAGTCCCCAGCCCGCCGAGGTGTCCTTGCCCTCGGACGAGCTGTCGCGTGCCTTGCTTCGCTTCTGGCGCGAGCGCGACGCCGACACCGGGGCGTGCTGGAGCTTTGCCGACGAGCACTTCGAGGGCGAGCTGATGGGCGATCTTTACCAAGAGCTGGACCCGGTGGTGAAGGATCGCTTCGCCCTGTGCCAGACGCCCGAGTTCGTGCGTGCCTTCATCCTCGACCGCACCTTGACCCCGGCCCTCGAGACCTTCGGCGCCGACCAGGTTCGCCTGCTCGACCCCTCCTGCGGCTCGGGCCACTTCCTGATTGACGGGCTGAAGCGCATCGTGGCCGCCACCGCTGCCCTTCACCCCGATTGGGAGCGCGAGACGCTGGTGGCCCACTGCCTGGATCGCGTGGTAGGCATCGACCTCAATGACTACGCGTGCGGCCTGGCACGCGCCCGCCTGGTCATGACCGCGGCCGAGCTGGCCGGCAAGTCCACCCTGACCGAGGCCGCGCACTTCCACCCCCAGGTGTACTGGGCCGACGGTTTGGAGCAGGTCGAACGCGACGAGGTCAGGCAGCAGGTGCAGACGGACTTTTTCGAGAAGACCGAGGACAAACCGCGTGCGACGCTGACCCGCGCCGACGTGCGCTCGGCCCTGCGCAAGGTCTTCCAGAACAACTTCCACGCCGTGGTGGCGAACCCGCCGTACATTGCCGAAGCGGACGAGGTTCGCCGCGAGTATCACCGAGAACTCCTCGGGCGCAGGCGTCGGTATGTGTCGGCGACTGGCAAGTACTCGCTCGGCTCCCCCTTCGTCGAAAGATGCCTCCAGCTTGGAGTGGATGGCGCCTACGTTGGCGTCATTACGTCCAACAATTTCATGAAGCGTTCCTTCGGTAGGTCGCTTGTCGAAGAAGTACTCGCGAACGTCGACGTCTCCATGCTCGTCGACTTGTCCCAGGCCTTCATTCCGCATCACACCACGCCCACTATTCTGATCTTCGCACGTAACCGTCGCCCCGTTGGCGCTCTGATTCGAGCCGTCATGGGAAAGCGTGGTGAGGTGGGGACACCCCAGGACCCGGCACACGGCGCGGTCTGGGTAGATATCGAAACGTCGTGGAACCAACCAGGCCACGAGAGCGAATTCATCAGCGTTGCTGACCAGCCGCGCAGCGCATTCGCCAATCACCCATGGAGTTTGCAGGGCGGTGGCGCACTCGACCTGAAAGGCCAGATCGACGCACTGGCAACAGAGACTCTCGGCCAATTCGCCGAATCCATCGGCGTGATTGCCGTGACTCTTCAGGATGAAGTCTTTTTGGCCCCTGGCCACGTGTTCAAGCGGGCAGGCGTTACGCAACGACGAGGGGCCGTGCTTGGCGACGGACTTAGAGATTGGCGGACCGTGCAGGAGTTCGAAGCGTTGTTCCCGTACGCGGCGGACGGGAGTGCTAATGCCGACGCAGCTACGCTCCGCTGGCTGTGGCCATTCAGGGAGCCGCTTCGTCGCAACTTGCTCTTTGGCAAGACGAAGGAACAGCGCAAGCTGAAGTGGTTTGAGTACGGAATGCTGATCCATCACAAGATGGAGAAGCCCTTGTCGATCGCACTCGCAGCGGTCGCTTCCCACAACCACTTCGTCCTTCTTGAGGGACATCAGGTCTTCACGCAATCGTCGATCGTCACTAAGCTGCCGGTTGACATCGCGGATGACGTTACATTCGCACTGCTGGGTATACTCAATTCATCGACAGCTTGCTTCTGGATGAAGCAGGTTTTCTACCCGAAGGGGTCCAAAACCCACGACGTCGACAGAGAAGGCACCCTTCCCGAAAACAACCGGTACGACTTTGCCGCAACAGGAATGAAGGCCTTCCCTCTCCCTGTCGAGTGGCGGTCGTCGAGAATTGCGCTCCTCGTACGCGAGCTTGTGGCGGCCGCTGCGGAACGCGACGAGGTTCATCCCGCTCGCGTGCTTGATCGCCTTTCAGAAGCAGAGGGACCATGGACCGTTTCAGCTTTGGCGAAGGAACTCAAGAACGCCTCCGAGCGCGACGGACGGGCAGAACGTCGCATGCTTTTTCTGCAGGAGGAGATCGACTGGGCCGTCTATGACCTCTACGGACTGGCAGAGTTCAAGGCTACGGCCACGGGGAGTGACGGCATTGACGATGACGCGCGGCCGTTCTGGGGTAACCAACCGGCTATAGACCGACTACCTTCCGAGGTTGCTCGCGAGTACACGAGGCGCGCGCAATTGATTAATAGGAGTGCATCCCTCTCGCTACTCGAGAGCCCAGCTTACAAGCGCCTATGGCGTGGTGTGCAGGGCATTTTCGGGCGGTATGACCGCACGTACGACGAGCGAGCCCAAACTGCGCTCAAGGAGCGAATCGCAGAACTCGTGGAAGCAGCGGTTCAGGGCAAGCGGTGTCCGCTCTCCACAGAGCAGATCGCTGCCATCCTACAAGACGATCCGCAGCTTCTTGCGATTGCAGAGGTTCTAGAGGGCCGAAGAGACTTCAATCTCACTCGTCTCGTCGCGGACTCGATGGCTGCGAACGCGGTTCCGAGTCACCCGATCCATGTCTACAAGTCGTCTGGCCTTGTGAAGCGCGCCGCATGGGAGAAGGTTTGGAGCGCGCAAAGGCTAGTCGATGCTGGACAATCGGTCGAAGTTGATTCTCCGCCTGCCTACACAAGCGCCGACTTCCTTCGTCCAGAGCACTGGCGGGTCCGCGGCAAGCTTGACGTACCCAAGGAACGCTTTATCGCTTTCACCGAGGTGCCTGGCCGTGCGGGCAGCGAGACGTTGTACGGCTGGGCAGGCTGGACCCCGCTCGAACGCCTGCGTGCCATCCTGGCCATGGACGAAAATCTGGAAGACGCCGACGTGCCGCTCGCCGATCGCATCGGTCTGCTCGACAGCGCGTGGCGGCTTCTGCCGGACGTGTTCCGCGACGATGCGGCCGCGGCCGGGCGGCTCAAGGCTGAGCTGCAGGCCTTGGTTGGGCCCAATGGCCCCAGCCCCGAGCTGGTCGAAGATTGGCGCAAGCGCTTCCCGCCCCCCAAGGGCGGCAAGGGCAAGCGGCCTGCCAAGCGTGCCAAGGAAAGCGACAGCGAAGAGGATTCAGGAGCTGACCAATGACCACCATCACGGAAGTTTTCGATCTGCCGCGGCCCCAGGACATCCGGGCCATGGGTTTCGTGGTCAAGCTGCGCGAGGCGGAGCCGGGCTCGGACGAGGTCAGGCAATTGGTGGACAATTACGTCATCACCCCGGCCATCGAGCACGAGCTGCCGCGCATTCTGGAGGACGTGAGGCAGGTCTTTGACCGGGGCGAGGAATACGGTCGTTTCATCCACGGCAGCTTCGGCAGCGGCAAGTCCCACTTTTTGACCATGCTCTCCCTGCTGCTCGAGGGGGCGGCCCCGGCCTGGAAGAAGTTCCGTCCGCTCTTCAAATCGGCCGACCATGAAACCTGGCTGGGCAAGGCCGGCCTCTTGGTGGTGCGCATCCACATGCTGTCGGTGCGCGGGAAGAACACCGGCCTGGATCGCGCCATCTACGAGGCCTTCAACACCGCCCTGAAACGGCGAGGCAAGGCCGAGTTCGAGTTCCTGAACGTGGATGCCATCTTCGATGAGGTCCGGCGAGAGGCCAAGGAGTACGGCGACATCGTTTGGAAGCGGCTGACCGCCGCAGGCGTGGTGGGCAGTCGCGAGGACTTCGAGGCTCTGGCCACGGGCTCGGCCCAGAAGCGGGAACGCCTGGCGCGCGAGTGGTTGAAATACAAGGGGCGCGAGGCCGCGGACGCGGGCATCGACCCGCGCTGGAGCGAGGGCCTGAAGCGCATGGCTGCCCATGCCAAGGCCCAGGGCTTTGGCGGGATCGTGCTGATGTTCGACGAGTTCCTGCTGTGGTTGGCGGAGAAGTCGGGCCAGGAGTTCGTGCAGGAGATCAACAACCTGAACGTGATCGTCGACCACAACACCGGCCAGCGCACGGTGCCCATCTTCGCCTTCGTGGCGCGCCAACGGAATCTGCAGGAGTTTTTCCCCGACCTGGTGGACGAGAGCAAGATCCACGAGCACATCGACCATCACGCCAAACGCTTCGAGATCACCAAGCTGCAAGACGTGGAGCTGCGCCATATCGTGAAGGGGCGCGTGCTGCGCCCCAAGGACGCGGCCGTGGTGGCGGAGGCCGTGGCTGGACTGTCCAAGCGGCACGAGAAGGTTCTGCCCGCGCTCTTGGCCGGCGGGGACCTCGAGTACCTGCGCGATGTGTACCCCTTCCACCCGGCTTTGATCGAGATGCTGGTGGATGTCACCTCGCTCATGCAGCGCGAGCGTTCGGCCCTGCGACTGCTCTACGAGCTGCTAGTCCTGCACTACCCGAACCTGCCGCTGGGCGAGTTCCTGCCGGTTGGCTCGGCCTTTGCCGCCATCTTCCCCGAGTCCGGGGTCGAGGCGAGCAAGAAGGTCGAGGTGATGCAGGACGTTCACCACCAGTACTACGCGCGGCTTTTCCCGGCCATGCAGAAGATGGCCGAAGAGCGCACGGGCGAATTCAATGCCGAGCGCCAGCGCGCCCTGGATCAGCTGGTGAAGACGGTGCTGTTGGCCGAGGTGTCGCCGCGCCTGAAGCAGGGGGGATTGACCATCGAGCGTCTGGTCCAGCTCAACTCTGTGGATGTGGAGGGCGAGACCTTCCGCAGCCGTGTGCTAGTGGCCACGACCGATCTGCTGGCCCTGTCCCAACTGGTTCCCGACCTGCAGGTGGCCGGGCAGAGCAAGACCGCGATCGTCCGCTACGTCCTTGGACGGGTAAGCCTGGGTGCCGTTCTTGTCCGCGCACGCTCCAAGGTCGAGGGGAGCGTTCCCAAACAGTTCGAGATCTTCTGGAAGGCCTTGAAGCAAGCCCTCGATCTGGAAAACGCCCGCGGTTTCGAAGAGGGGGGAGCGAACGAGGGCGAGTGGGAGCTGAGCTGGAGGGGCACGAGGCGCCGGGGCCGGCTCAAGCTGGGGAACGTGCGCGAGATGTCCTACGACGACTTCGTGCCACCGGATGGTGCGTTCCGGGTTCTAATCGATTACCCCTGGGACGAGCCCGGCCATACCGTGGACGAGGATCGCCTGCGAGCCGCCAATGTGCGCAAAAACAAGGGCCTGCTGCACTCGGTGTGCTGGCTGCCCCGTCACATGACCCCGGCCGAGCTTGGCGTTCTGACCGAGCTGGCGGCGGTGAGGTATCTGCTGTCCACGCCCGGGCAAGAGGATCTGCTCGAAACCCTGGGC
>CAZHUY010000150.1:0-792 GCA_964535465.1 uncultured Myxococcales bacterium | reverse complement strand
TGGACCCGCAGGATCGCGACAAGATTCTGGAACAGGCGGGAATTCGCGAAAAGACGCTGGTTGGCCAGCTCGCGGAGCTGCTGAAAGATGTCTACGTCCATCACGGCGAGTTCTTCGCGCTGATCTCCGACGTAGATGGCAGTCGCCCACGCGAAACCCTGAGCGAGAACCTGGAGCACATCGCGACGTTGCTGATGGACCGGCGCTATCCGCAGCACCCCACTTTCCTGGCCGAGCCCAAGAAGCAGGATTTGGAAGTCCTGCTCAAGTGGATGGTGGAAGCGGGTGAAACCAATGTGTCGGTGCCTTACGACGAGGCCACGGGCAAGGTCCTGCGTACCCTCGGCCAGCCCTTGGAGCTGGCCAACCTGGGGCAGACCAAGGCGATGCTGCGTCTGGACTCGCGCTACATCAAGGATGTCCTGCAACGGACGGATCAGGACTCTGTGGCGTGGCTGCCCATCGCGGACCACCTGCGTGAGGATTTCGGATTCCAGCCCTTGGTGATCGATCTGTTCCTGTGCTTCCTGTGCCAGCGCGACCACCGGGCCTTGCAGGAGATCGATGGCGAGGCCGTCGAGGTGCGTATCGGAATGTCACCCACCACGCGCTTGCGCCTGCAACGGGGCAAGTTGGTGGGGCCGGCGGAATGGCACCGGCTGCGCGATCTCGGAAGCCAGCTCTTCGACCTGGAGCGTCCGACGTCGCATCGTTCGTTGCAGGGCCAGGATCGTTTTGCGGCCAAATTGAAGGAATCCGGGCAGGCCCGGCGCAGCGTCTTACAGCGCCTGC
>CAZHUY010000149.1:0-15274 GCA_964535465.1 uncultured Myxococcales bacterium | reverse complement strand
TGATGTCGCCGATTTCCCGGCAGACTGGCAACTTTTTCAATCAGTAGTGCTAGGACGTTCATGAAGCTGCATCGTTGGACCGACATCGAGAACCGGAACATGACGCTGAAGCGCACCGCCCGGTCTGATGCGCGGGTGGCTCGGGCCTCGTTGGCGATACGGCTTGAGGCTGTGAGGAAGGCGGCCGGCCTGACCCAGCAAGAGTTGGGGAAGCGCGCTACGTTTTCCCAGTCTCAGCTCTCCAAGCTGGAGCGGAGTGGCAACGTCGAGCTTGCCACGCTCATCCGCTACGTCAGCGCCGCCGGCGGCGACCTCGAAATCTCTGCTGTGCTCAACGGCGAGCGCCTGGTCTTGCTTTCGTCCAAGGCCAAGGGCACGCCATCTCCCAAGAAGCCCGCATCCCGGCTGCCCAGAAAGCCCGAGGCACGCAAGGCCACGATCGCTCGGGGATCTGATGCGCCGTGTGGGCAACCGAGATTCCGGTCAGCTCTTGAGCAGACGCTCCATCAAGATGTCTTCGAGGCTGCGGCGGCCATCGAGGACCGCGTGGATCTGAACTAGCCCTTCACGGTGGCGGTAGACAATTCTCCAAGGTGGCTCTTGCACCTCGCGCCAACTTCGGTCGCCGACACTGCGCAATTCCGGTGGTACACGCCCGCGACCGGGCATGTTGGCCAACGATTCGGCGCGTTCCACGATGCGGTCAATGATCGCGACGGCTCGCAGAGGAGACTCACCGATCAGATAGGCAGCCAAGCGCTCGAGATCCTCGGCAGCCACGCGGGTCCATTCGACCCTCAGATTTTGCGCCTTCATCGTTTGCCAAGGCGTTCGATGACCGCGTGCGCTCGCCGGCGAACCTCTTCGCTGGAGTAGGTCTTCTCACCACGGGCCACCGAATCCTGGCTTTGCGCCAGCAGCTTGAGCATGGCCAGCGTCGCCTGCGCATCCTCGTGCCGTTTGGCATCGATAACAACGACGCGAGCCCGGCCATTTTGCGTAATCAACACCGGCTCGCCGCTATGCACCGCTTGATCGATGACCTCCTTGGTGTGGGTCTTGAGGTCGGTGATGGGACGGACGTTGGCGGCGCGCATAGACCCGAATATAGCACCGAATTAGATGCCTATCGGAATCCCCCCCGGATACTGCCTTCGGTCGAGTGGCAAGAGCGCCCTAATCAATAGGTGTACAATCGCGCCGTGCGACGCCATTTGCTTGCGAGATCCTGGTCTCTGCCTCCGGCGACATTTGCGCTGGCCTTCGCGATGCTGCTTGCCAGCAGCCCACGGTCGGCCGAAGCGTGCGCAATCCGATCACATCATTGGCGAATCGTGCTGGGGGAAACCGACGCGGGTGTCGTGGTCCTGGACTTGCCATTGCACACGGAGGAGAAGGAGGTGCCGTGCAAGCTTGGGCAACGGGGCTGCGATAAAGGTTTCGATGACCTTTTCGTCGGAAGCAAGGGCCCGAGCAAACACGGCACACGACTTTCGGTGACCTGGAAAGGCTCCGCCTCGCTCACGCTCTTTACCCAAAACGGCCGGAAGCTGAGGCACCTCGCCCAGGTCGCGAAAGTCGACCAGCCGTGGGTCTGGCCAGATCTCGATCCAAAACGGTTGCTGGCCTCCGCCTTGAAGCGAGCGACCAAGCTCGCCGGCTTTCGCGCCTATGCGTTGCCCGTCCAGGACTTCTGCGACTACAGCCGGACCTGCGGGCGCTACGAGCTTTCATCCGACGATAAAGGGGTGCTCAGCGTCCAGGTTGAAAGCCCCGGCGTTGGCAAAGTTTCCTATCCGGTTGCGCTATCTTCGGAATTCCTGTCGCGTGTCTCTGACGGCGACGACCCGGTCGCCGAGGTTGTTCGCCACCTCCGCATCATGAGCGTCCTCAGCTACGCGAACGCCAAGGGTGAACTGCTGGTCATCGATCTCGGCTTTGGTGATGAGGTTCAGGGAGCTGGCAGCGCGGCCCTCTATCCCCCCTGCGGCTGCACGGACATCACGCAATGTCCTCCGTGGCCCGGCACCTTGCACCACGGCGAACAAATGCAGGCCATCGTGCAGGTTCCTGTCGCCGCGCCACCACGACCACGAGTCGAGCAGCCTGCGCGACCTCCTTTGACCCTGGACGACCTCTTGCAGGCGCGCCGTCAGGCGACGTGGCCTCCGAGGTCGGACGGAGTCTACATAACGGAGCCGACGTGCGAGGCGAAGCAGGGTTGGAAGCGGACCGCTTTGCGGGTATTCGGGGACGGCACGGTCTCGCTGGTGGACGGCAACTTTTCGCCCACCGATGCCGCACGGGTCATCGCGGCCGGCTCGTCCCGCTCGCCTAAGCCATGCGAGATTCAAGGCGCGACCACCAAGTGCTTGCTCCTCAGCCAGCAGGACGACGACGCCATACCCAGCATAACGCTCGATGGTCGATGGGATCGCGAATGGCTGGATATCCGCGTACTGGGGAAGGCTACACCATCACCTGCGTTCCATTCGATGCGCTTCGTTCCGATCGACAAAGAGATCCTCGTGGAGTTGGACAAGCGCTGAGGCAAGGCGGCGTCGGTTTGGAGCCGGCTCCGGAAGGTTCTTGAGAGTCACGGCATCGCCTCGATGTAAGGACGCATGGCTCGTTCCACGTGCCGCATGCGCGCGTACTTGAGCAGGACGTCGAGTTTCTTTCGGCGACGTTGGCGCCAGAGTCGGAATGCCTCGATGACCACGTCCATCCCGATCTTGTTCCGGTATCGGAAGCCGTCGACGATGGTCTTTTCGGGGTCGTAGATCCGGATGTGTGCACCGTCGAGCGTGTGGGATTCGATGCCTTGGTTGAACGCCGGGCCGGAGAACCAGAAGAAGCGCGTGGGCGGCTGCTCGACGCGCGGCTTGCGCATTCCTCGTTCCAGGGCCACGTCGATGGCGTGCGGCACCTGGGTGGTGAGTTCGTGGAACGAGAGGGCGGAGATCAGGCACAGGACGCCTTGCGGGACCCGCGCGGCGACCGTGACCAGGTCAGGGTCCGCGAGCGGTTCGAGCGACGCGAGCCGAAAGAGACCGCGGCTGAGGGGCTGAATGGTTCCGGCGTCGCGCATGGCGTACAGCTTCTTTCGGTGGATACCAAGGCTCAGAGCTGCGGACATACGAAGGCAGCCGCCATGCCGGCGAAACAGCTCCACTTCGCGTTCAAACCCCTGAGCGGCCGATCCAGCCATGGAGACATTGTGCATTCAAATGTGTATCAAGTGAAGGCATTTTGTCTGCCCTGCCCGCTCGCTCGATCCCCCACTTTTTCCCCCATTCGCGCCTGGCGGGGGGTGGCGCTCCGTGACCCTTGGTTACGGTAAGTCCCCGCCATCACACGAATTTCCGTCGAGGGATTAGGCCCTTAAGCTACCTGGCATTCAGGAGGCCGACGGTTCGATCCCGTTCATCTCCACAACAACTTCAACGACTTGATTTGGAGACCCTGAAAGGGTTTTCGCCTGCGGGGACTTCGGCCCCGCAACTCGCCCCTGGGATCCCCCACTGGATCCCCACCGCAGGACCTCCTTGGATGCAACCCGCCAACTGATGAGGAAACACCCGTCCTTGCCGTGATGTCCTTGCGCGGGCCGCCCCGCTGCCCGTTGCACGTTTCGGCCCCCGTGGGTGTGAACAGGGCTGGTTGGGTCACCTGACCAACGGAAGGTGGATGGCTGTCACGGTCTTGCCATTGCACACGCAGAAGGCCACGTGCCGCATACCGCGCCCTGGTAGCATCTGGTTCACGGGAAGCAACCATCACTCCACCCTCGCGCAGGCGACTGCGGCTGCGTTTCTGGAGCCGACCAACCATTGCACGGAGCAATTCCATGTTGATCCTGTTTGCCCCCGGGGCTGGCGCGCCGTCTACCTCGCCCTGGATGAAGGCCTGGCAGCGACGACTGGCTGCGCTTTCGGTGAATGGCGCGAGGGTCCGCGCTGTGGTGAGCTTCGACTATCCCTACCGGCAGGAAGGCCGGAAGGCGCCGGACCGGCAACCGGTCTTGATCGCGGCCCACCTCGCGGCCTTGCGCGCTTTGAGCAAGCGAGCGCCGGACGAGCCGGCCGTGCTCGTGGGCAAGTCGATGGGCGGACGCATCGGGTGCCACGTCGCTTGCGAGGTCCCCGAAGAGGTCGCGGCGGTCGTGTGCCTCGGCTACCCGCTGAAATCCGGCGCCACCGGCGCGCTTCGAGACGAGGTCCTGCTTCGTCTGCGCACGCCCGTCTTGTTCGTGCAAGGGACGCGCGATGCACTTTGTCCGCTCGATACGCTCGAGGCCACGCGCCGTCGCATGACCGCACCGAACGCTCTTCATATCGTCGAAGGCGGCAACCACTCATTGGAGCTGCCCGCAAGAGATCGCGCCAAGCAGGCCGCAGCCGATGCGGCCATTCTCGACAGCGTGCGGGTTTTTCTCGACGGGGAACTGTGCACGAAAGCCGGCCCCGGATCGTCCGGCGCGTAGCTCACCACGCCTTTTCGGGGCGCGCACGAACTCGAGCGCTCAGGCTTGCCAGGGCCTTCGAGGACCGCGTGTGCGCTCGCCGGCGAACTTCTTCGCTGGAATCAGCGGCAACGCTCCGGCGAGAGTATTCGTTGTCGCGGCATGGGCACGGGATCGTCGGAGACGTAGAGCACCTCCTTGACCGGAGCCGTCGAACACCTCCTTGACCAGGGCCGGTCGGTTCGGTTTCGAGACTCGACCAAGACACCTTCGTCGAAGAACAAATCCAGAAAGAGGACAACCTCGTTTACCGTGCCCCCATGACATCCGCGGAGATCGAGAATGACGCCGATGATGGAATGCTCTGATTGGGCCTTGATCGTTGCCGTCCGGAAGGCCTTATGCGCGTCCGGACCGAAGAACGGGTAGCGTGCATAGAGCACGTTCCGGTTGATTATGGCGAACGCGGGTCGCCCCTGTTCAGACACGCTCCCGGTGCCTAGCACGTTCTGAGTGCCTTCCTCGATCGGTGCGAGCAGCGAGTCGAGGCCGAGCGCGACAACGATACCTTTGACCACGGAACGCGCACCGCAACCCGCCTGGTTCGTCGAGGCTGCATCGGCGATTTTGATGAGAGAGGTCCGCAGGGACACGAAATCCGTTGGCGCCTGAGCCAATCCTGGCAATGGCATGTTCGGGCCACCGCAGCCGCTGGCCTGTTCAAGAGCAGCGGCGCTAATGCTCCGGATCTTGTTTGCATCGTCGATACCCGCCACATAGCCAATCAGGCAGAGCAAGCGAGTGATGTCTTCGTTCGTGATCTGTCCGGGTACTGCCGCCAGTGGATCGCCAGCCGCGCATACCGCTTCAATATCTGCGCGTAGGGGTCGCTTGGGGGGCACCTTGGGCTCGCCCGTGGTTGCACAAGCCACCGAGAAGAAGAGCACGATCGCTGGAAAGCAGATCCCTGAAGGCCGTGTGGGGGCACTCAGTACTGATTTCACCCCGCGAATACTCGCACGCTTGCTGTGAGCCGTGGGACCAGAATTGATGTACCGCACGGTTGCAGAGCGGCGTGAAACCCCTGGAAGCCCTGAACGCCACCTCGGCCTACACCGACGCTCGCTTCGCTCCTGCCAGCCTCGCGTCCGCCTTGGCGAGGGCCCCGTCGACCGCGCGGGCCAACTCAATCACGGCCGGCAAATCCATCATGGCTCGATGGGATGCGTTGATCTGCTCGACGATCAACTCCGAGGTGTAGCTGGACCAACCCAGGTCGGGACTCACCTTGAGCCACTGCGGCCAGTAGCTTCCGTCACTCCGACAGATGAGCAGGCCGGCTCTCTTCAACGCCGCCATCTGGTGCTGGTACTCCACCACGGCGGCATCGGAGTCTGGCCCGTCGAGGTCCCAATCACCGCGGTCGTCCAACGGCTCGCTCTTGGTGTTCAGCTTTCCTTCGAGTCTCCTCAACAGACCACCGACGATTCTGAGCCCGGACCGGATCGTCTTGCGAGGGTTGGACGTGACGGCGGTCTTGGCCAGGTGTTTGACCCGAGCAACGTAATCGAAGCGACCGCCCTTTGGCAAAATCGCATCCAACACGACGACCAAACCCACCTCCTCGCCCTGCATCTCGATCTGCCGAGCGGTCTCGAAAGCCACAACCCCCCCAAAGCAGAAGCCAAGCAGATGGTATGGCCCATGAGGCTGATGCTCTCGGATGGCTTGCACGTAGAGTCTCGCCAGTTCCGGAACCGACGGGATCCCCGTCGGCGCCATGGAGGACCGCATGGGCACGTGAAGACCCACGACCTCACGATTGGTCTCGAGTGACAAGGCCAGCTGCCGGTACAGGGCGATACCCAGGAGACAGTGGAGCGGTGGAAGCACAGGGGGGGCCTTGCGCAAGGAGACGACGATCGGCCCTTCCGGTTGCGCTGTCCCGATTTGTGATGCGAGGCTCTCGACGGTGGGGTTCTGGAAGAACGCACGCAGGGAAACTTTGGTTCCGAAGACCTCTTCCATCCGTGTTAGGACCTCGACCGCGGAGAGAGAGGTCCCCCCCAAGGAGAAGAAGTCCACGTCGACCGGCGGCAGTCCAATGCCCAGCAGATCGCTCCAAATGCCAGCCACCCGCTCTTCCGCCTCGCTGCGCGGGAGAGTCCCCGAACCAGATTCGACCGAACCCCGTTCGGGCTTCGGAAGAGCCTTCCGATCGATCTTGCCGTTGGTATTCAGGGGAAAGGACTCAAGAGGAACGTAGGCCGTCGGCAGTATGGAGGCGGGCAGATGACGACGGGCAGCTTTCTGCAGGGCCTCTCTCGTCGCATCGCCAACCCAGTAGGCGCAGAGAGCGTCTTCTCCGTCGGCATCAACCACCGCCGCGACCAGTACCTCCCTGACTCCAGGGACGTTCTTGAGTGCTGTTTCTATCTCTCCAAGCTCGATGCGGTAACCGCGGATCTTGACCTGATGATCGAATCGGCCCAGACAGTCGAACCGACCGTCGTCGAGGAGCCGTCCCAGGTCACCCGTCTTGTAGATGCGTCCGCCCTTCTCGAAGGGATCGGGAATGAATCGCTCTCGGGTCAAATCCGGCCGCTGTCGGTAGCCACGCGCGACACCACGACCGCCGATGGCGATTTCCCCCACGACTCCGGGAGGAGCGAGGTTCCCGGCCGGGTCGAGGACATAGACCTGGGTGTGATCGATGGGATGGCCTATGGTGATGGGCGAATGGGGCAAGACCCTTTCCACCGTGGACCAAATCGTGGTCTCGGTGGGCCCGTAAAGATTCCAGAGCTCACCTCCTCCGACCAGCAGACGCTCGGCAAGCTCGGGGCTCATCCGCTCCCCGCCACAGAACATGCGGAAGCCTGCTTTCGGTTCGAAGCCCGCGTCGAGCAGAAGGCGCCACGTGGCAGGCGTGGCTTGCAGCGTGGTGATCTCTTCCTTCTCCAGCCGGGCCCGCAATTGCCGAGAATCGATTGCCGTCTCCCGTTCGGCGATCACGACAGTTCCCCCGACCCAGAGAGGAAGGTAGAGTTCTAGCCCCGCGATGTCGAAGGTGGTGGTGGTGATGGCCAGGATGCGATCACGCCGCGAAAAGCCCGGCTCGCGCTCCATTGAACGCAAGAAGTTGGCCAGGGCCCCTCTGGTGATCTCGACGCCTTTGGGCCGCCCCGTCGAGCCCGACGTGAAAAGAATGTAGGCGAGTTGGTCAGGCGCGGCCGGCTCGAACTGCTCGACCGGTTCGGCCGCAATCGACTCCAGACCATCCAGGATGAACAACTGTGATTTCGCTGCGAGAGCTTTTGCCAGCCGGCAGTCGGAGGTGGTGACGATCAACTCCGGGGCTGCGTCCTCGACGATGGCTTCAACCCGATCGGCCGGATGGTCGGGATCGAGGGGGACATAGCATCCCCCCGCCTTGAGAGTCGCGAGAAAGGTCACCAGTTCCCGTGCGCCTCGCGGCAGGGCCACGCCCACCCGAGATTCTCGCCTCACCCCCATCGCATGGAGTCGGGCCGCGAGCCCAGCCACCAGGCGAGAGAGTTCGCGATAGCGCAGGGTCCCTTCCGGAGCTGCAACCGCGACCGAGTCTGGGCTCGCCTGTGTATGGGACTCCAGTTTGTCCAGGAGATCGGAAGGACTCCCCTCTGGCGCATGACCACGCCCCAGCATGACGACCTGCCGTCGTTCCTCTTCTCCCAAGAGCGCGATTTCGTCGATCCTCTTTGACGAATCCGCCACCATCTGTTCGAGAATGCGAACATAGTGAGCGGCCGTTCGTTTGCGGGTGACGACGTCAAAGGTCGCCGCGTGATGGTCGAATGCCAGGCGCAGCGGCGAACGGTCGAAATCGAAGACGCGCATGCCGAAGGTATCCCGACCGTCACCTTGAGCATCGATTTTCACGCCAGGAATGCTCACGGCCGGGCTGACATCGATCTCGGCTTCCACCCCGGCCAGTCGGGCAGGCCAGGGGGGCGAAAGGCTCAAGCCCGTGTAGTTCAGATTCCTTAGGGGAAGACACGCCCGTCCATGCGCCAAACCTTCCACCAATTGAGACCGAATCTTCGCCCCCAGACTCGCGAGCGTCTCTCCTTCCTCGATCTGGGCCAACACGAAGATCTGCTCCATGAAGAGCCCATAAGACCGGATGAACGGCTCTGCCCGGTTGTCGATGGGAATTCCGATGAGAAACTCCTGCTGACCACCGGCCCGGTAAAGCAGGGCAGCCAATGCGGTGGTCAGGACGCTCAGCCGGGACAGGGTTGGGGTCTCGCAACGAAAAGGAGCATCATGAGCCACTCTCCGAAGCGCCTGGGTGGACTCTTCGGACCAAGTCGACCATGTCGCTTCCAGATGAAACGATCGATCGCGCCGGGCTTTGCCGTACAAGCGCACTTCGGGCGGTCTGTTACGCAGCCTGTCTTGCCAATAAGCCTCGTCCTCAGCGGCGGCTCGACTGTTCTGGTAGCTGGCTTCCTCTGTCAAGTACTCTCGAAAGCCCGGCGCAGGTATCGGCTCCCTGCCTTCACTCCTCTCGTTGAGCTCCGTCAGCAGGAGGGAAACCGACGCGAAATCGGTGAGGAGGTGATCGAGGCGCACAAACAGGAGATGTCTTTCTTCCGAGAGTTTGAGAAGCGCCGCTTCCCAAGACCGCGTCGGGGTCGAGAGGATCGTGCTGTGCTCGGCGATCCAGGCCGCCATCTGCGCGGGAGATTCCATCTCGACGATGGGCAGGCTGGTGTTGGGGGTGACCTCCCGTTGTATCGGTTCGTGCTGGTCGACTCCCCACCCCATGGCATCGCGACCCATCACGGTCGCCGTCCAGGCGCGCGCCAGTTTGGCCGCATCTAGACGCCCCCTGAGCTCAGCGCGAATGATGATGTTGTTGATGGGCACCGTCGGCAAGAGCTGCGAATCGAGCCACATCAGCTTTTGACGACGAGTAAGAGGGTGCCCCATCAAGCGGCCCCCCCCATTGGCGGGAATGCGCTGCTGCTCCTTTGATGGTGAGTTCCTGGCAAGTCTGGACTGCCCATTGCAGCGATAACCATAGCAGGTCCCCAAAAAAACCGACCAGTTTGGCGCCGCGAACGGTGCGAACTGCGATGCGCGCCTCTGTGTTCGACTCGAACTGGTCCGTGCTCTCTAGAGCGGGCCCGCGCTCTTCTCGCCGCTGCGGGCGTGCTTGTACTCGATGAGGGTGCTGCGCCGGCCGAACCAGGCCATGGCCCAATAGCGTAGCTGACCGTAGGCGTTCGCCAGCTTGCCCAGCACGCAGTAGACGGCGTAGATGCGCGCGTTCCCCCGATCCATGCCGCGCCGTCGCGCCGAGCGGTATATGCGCCAAACCAGGACGGGATACCCGAGAAGGAGCAGCAGGCTCAGGCCACGCGTAGGCCACAACAACGCAAGCGCAAGCAACGGCAGCAGCACGCCCCAGCCCAGGTTGCTGGCGACCTTCCGCACATTGTAGCGCCCCGGTTCCCGACGGTGGCGGGTGAGGCCCTCGGCGTAGGCATGGCCGGCGCGAATGGCGCGCCGCCACCACTGCGCGAACTTGGTGATGTTGGCGTCGTGGGTGCTCATGTCGGCGTCGATACGCAGGACGCGATGGCCGCGTTGGCGCAGCCGTAGACAGAGGTCGGGCTCCTCGCCGGCAATGAGCTCGGGATTGAAGCCACCCACGGCGTTGAAGGCCTCCAGGCGCATCATGGCGTTGCCACCCGAACTGTCGGCATAGCCAATGGGGGTATTCCACTCGATGTCGCACAGACGGTTGTAGATCGAGACATCCGGGTGGCGTTCGCGCAGCCGGCCACATACCACTGCCACGGCGGGTTCGGCGTCCAAGGCGGCGCTCGCGTGCTCGAGCCAGCCGGGGGCGAGTTCGCAGTCGCCATCGATGAAGTGCACGCGATCCACGGTGGGCGCCACGGCCCTCAGCTTCTCCACGCCGGCGTTGCGAGCACGCGCCGCGGTGAAAGGCCGGGCGCGGTCCAGTTCGACAACGGAGGCGCCCATGCTGGCGGCAAGGACAACGCTGTCGTCCTCCGAGCCGGAATCCACGTACACCACCCTCTCGGCCTGACCTGCAACCGACGCCAGGCACCGGCGCAGCCGTTCCCCCTCGTTGCGACCTATAACGATGATTCCTGTGGGCACTGCAGCCGCGGAGGATACAGCATCGCCCTCGCTTGGCCAAGCGCAGCGGTCCGCGCCCCGCACGCGTTCAACGACGTCTGCGGCGCCAGGCGAGCAAGGTCAATCCCATGACCATGATGAGGGTCGAAACGCTTGCCGGAGAGGTCGCGGCCAGAGAGCAACCGCCCCCGCCAGAGCGGGAATCAGTCGCGGACTTGGCGCTGTCACTCGAGGCCCCGGAAGCTCCAGCCTTGCTGGAAGAGCTGGCAGCGACGGACGAGCTGCCGCCCGCCGCGAGCGCGGAAGAGCCAGTGCGACCTCCCGACGCGGCGCTGGAACTGCTGCTGCGGCTGGAGCTCGAGCCCCCCTGCGAGGAGAGCCCGCCTCTACTCCGCGTCCCGCCGATGCCGCCACCACCCGCACTATCGGTCTTGCTGGTGCCCCCGCTGGCACTGCTGATTCCAGCGCTGCTGCTGCCACCGGCTCCACCGCTCTTCCCTCCTGTCGCACGGCCACCATTCCCGCCATTGCCACCAGCGCCGGTGCCAGTACCGGTCGTACCGGCGCTGCCTCCCGAAGCGGAATCCGGTTTGGCGGCATCGGGCGTCGCCACGCCGCCGTCCCGCCCGCCCCCGCCGCCACATTCCGCAATCTCGGGATCAACCACGGCGTCGACCGCTTCCTGACTGTCGAGTCCCAGGAAAGGCAACAGGTAGTTGCCGATGAACAGGCAATCGTCCGGACCGTGGTTGCCATTCACGGACGTGAAAACGTCAAGAACCACATAGCCGCACGCGTTCTTCCACTCCTGTCGCCGGCCCTGGTGTTTGCCCAGGGTGATGCCACTGTCGGTCTTCGTCGTCGGTTCCGTGCTCAAGCCAAGGACATTCGTCCACTCCTTGATGGCTTCGGCTTGGTTCTTGTACGTGATGGTCGCGTCGGCATCGCCGTGAAAGAGCTGCAGTCGCGGGCGGTGTCCGGCGTATCCCGGATACATCGCGCGCACGCGCTCGCCCCATTGTTGTGCGGATTGAGCGGAGAGGCCGCACAAGCCCGAGCCGTCGAAGACGTTCGAACATCCGGCAGGCACACCGGCGAATGCCACGCCCGCCTTGAAGATGTCGGGGTATACCGCCATCAGGAGCTGCGTCATCATGCCGCCGGACGAATCCCCGGTGGAGTACACGCGGTCCGCGTTCGCCTTGTACTGGGCAATGGTGTACTTGACCATCTGGGCGATGGCGTGAGTGTCGCCACCACCATCATGCGTCTGCGTCTTCTTCGAAGAGACGTCCCAGCATCCGCCCTGGTGGGTTTGCGCGGGCAGGACCATGATGAACCCGAACTTGTCCGCGGCGACCTGGATGTCCTTGGCCTGACCAAAGACGGCCTGAGCATTTCCGCCGCAGTAGTGAATGACCGTCACGATGGGAGGTTTCGAGGCCAGCTTGTCCGGCACATAGATGGACATGGTCACGTCCGAGGGCAGGTTCACTCCGCCATTCCATCCGCTGACCTGTTTCAGACTGGCCGCGCGGGCCTCAAACGGGATCAGTAGTCCCAGGGTGACAGTCACCAAGACAGCAATGCGACAACTTGCGCTCATTATGAGAGATCTCCAGACGTAGTTGGGAATGCCCGGGGCCACCAGCCGAGTCACGGCGCTCACGCCCACGGATACACCCATCCCCGGGCTCTTGGGATTGCGCGCGTGACTGCTTTCTTGCCAAAGCCAGACCCATATCAGCGGCCCGGCCCCCTTTCTTGGTACCGAATGGGCCCCCACGAGCCCATTTCGGGGCAAGGCTGATACACGTGGGATGTCTAAGACACAAATTGACCGTGCCAACTCCTTGGACCGCCAGGCAATCTCTAATGCACGGTTTCCCCCCACCCGACATTAGACAGTAGGAACATGGAGCGCACCTCAACTTCCTCAATACGAACGGTTGTTGGTTTCCCGCACGCTCTGCCCGTCCTGAGGGCGAGCACCGACTCGCCCAAAGCCCAGGCATCGCCGGCCGACACCGCCGAGGTCGCGCTGCGCTGGAGGCTGGAGGAGTGGCGGCACGCCGGGGATCGCCCCCATCATGCTCCTGCGCCGCCGGCCGAATGGGCTCACCTCCTGCGCCAGATGAGCGAGCTGGGACAGCCCTCTTCGCCCTCCCCTTCGTGGTGGATGCCGGCCAGGTCGCTCAACGAGGGCCTGAGAGTCCAGGCGGCCTCGACGGTGGAGGCGGTACCCCAAACGAACACCGTCGCGGCGTTCTACGTTCTGCTCACCCTGTCGGGTTTCGGCAACTTCCAGGTCCAAGGCGAAGCCCCCCTGCGCATCGGTCCAGGCCAGGCCCTGTTCGTGCTCAATCCCTCGCGCCATCGCTGTGACCTCCCCGAGGATTCGCCAGGCTGGACCTTTGTCTGGATTGGCATCTGCCACCCTTACCTGCGCAGCAGAATCAGCAAGCAGGTCGAGGCCACGGGACATTTGCTCGACGTGCGGCCCGATGGCGAGCTGATGACACGCGTGCTCCGCCTGCTACGTGGAACCGTCAAAAAGGAGTTCCGCGACCATTTCGAGGCGGAGTTGGCGCTCTTCGAATTCGTGGTCACCTTCGAACGTTCAGCGCAGCAGGTGCAAGAGGGCGGCATCGAGCAGCAACGACTGGTGGATGAGGTTCGCTCCCACATCATCGCCAAACTACCCAAGGCCATCGCGGTGGGCACGCTCGCCGCCGAGTTCGGCATGAGCCGCAGCCACTTCAGTCACCTCTTCCGCGAAAGGACGGGACTGACGCCGGCACACTTCGCGACCGAGGTCCGCATCCAAGAAGCCATCCGCATGCTTCTCGATACCCGGGTGCCCCTGCAGACCATCGCCGAGGCCTGCGGGTTTTCCAGCGCCAGCCATTTCTGCAAAGTCTTTCGACGTCACCGGCATCTGAGCCCTTCCGCCTTCCGTCAAGTCCGACGCTGATGCCGCGCCAGAACGGGGCGGAGAAAAGTCGGTCCGGCGCGGGCCCGGCTATGTCAGGATGGGCGAGATGGCTCGCTGGATGGCTTGCGTCACCGCCCTGACCGTGGCTTTGTCAGGCCTCGGAGTGGTCCAGGCCGGCACTGAGACACTGACGGTCTCCATCGAATACAGTGCGCCGCTTTCGTGCCCCGACGTGGTGGACTTCAAGACCATCGTGTCCAACCGGCTCGGCTATGATGCCTTCCTACCTGAAGCCTCCGATCATGTTCTGGTCGAGGTTGCGTCCGCCAGCCGGTCCCTCGATGGACGCATCGAATGGCGGACGGCCGAGGGCACGTGGGCCGGCGAACGCAGGTTTCCATCGCGCAGCGGCGACTGTCACGAGCTGGTTCGCGCCATGGGGTTCGCCTTGGCGCTGCAGATCCAGTTCTCGGCGGCCACTGGCACACGACCAGGCGCCGAGGGCGCGGCCGAGCCAGCGGAAGCGGCAGCGGCGCCCAAGGTGGAACCGCCCGCACCACTACCTCCCCCCCCCAAACCCGAAGAGGCGAAGCCGCCCGAGCCACCCGTTCCGCCCGAGCAATCCGAACCCCCAGACCCGTCCCGAAGGCTGACCTATGGGCTGGGGGCCGGCGGCGCGCTCGGCTTTGGCATGTCCTCGAAAGCGACCCCGCTGGGGCGGATCTTCGCGAGCCTGGCTTGGGGCCCCATCGCCGGGGAGGTTGCCGGCGAGGTGAGCTGGCCGACCGACACTTGGCGCGAGGACGGCGCGGGTTTTGGCCAGCAGGTCATTCTCGCCAGTCTGGCCGGCTGCGGGCTTTGGCATCAGATGAGCGCCTGCGTGCTGGCCAAGGGCGGGCTGCTCCGCGTCGCCGGGAAGGACATCGATGTCCCAGCCACGCCGTCAGGCTCGCTCTTCCAGGCCGGGCTTCGTCTGGGTTGGGCGCAACCGATCGCCTGGCGGCTCTTCGTCGCGGCGCACGTGGCGGGTCTCATCAACCTCACGCACTGGACGGTCACCCTCGACACCACCCCCGTTTGGTCCTCACCTCGACTGGCCGGCACCCTGGGCCTGGACATCGGAGTATCCTTGCCGTGAGGGGATCGATGCTCAGACTGCTGGTGCTCACGCTGCTCGTGGCTGCGTGCGACGAAAGCTTCGATGCGGGCCGCAAGCAGTACGGCAAGCTCCCCGTCGATGGGCGCAACCCGGTCATCCTCCTCAACGACAGCGCGGACGAGAACTGGATGGGGGAGTACGCCATGCTCCTCGCCAATTCGGGAGGACCCGAACTGGTGGGCATCATCCTGGTGACCGGGGGGGTCAACGAGGATCCCAAGAAGAACAACAAGGGCTGGGTCGAGATGGTCGACGCGGCCAACAAAGGTGGGCTGCGCAACATCCCGGATCCCACGCCGAGCATCGCCGAGGAACTGACCAAACCCGCGAGCGGCCTCATCGCGGACACGGATGTCAGCCTGAACCGCTCGCGTGGCGCACACCTGATTGTCGACGAATCGAAGCAACGGAGCCTACCCTATCGCCCCCTGGTCGTGGTGGCGGCCGCGCGCCTGACGGATGTGGCCAGTGCCTACCTCATGGATCCCAGCGTCGTCGATCGTGTGGTGGTGGTGGCCTCGGTCGGGGCTCTGACGGACTCTGGCGCCGACATGGA
>CAZHUY010000148.1:845-15366 GCA_964535465.1 uncultured Myxococcales bacterium | reverse complement strand
GACATCGACGGAGAGGCGCACGACAAAGGCGCGCCCGACATTGGTGCCGACGAGCTTTAGACCGGCAAGGCCAGGGCCAGGCCCCTAGGTGCGTTCGTAGATGCCGACGAGCTCGCCCCAGTCGATGACGTGGCCGAGCATGGCCTCGAAGAGCTTGGTGCGGCCGGCGCCCCAGGCGAGGGTGATGAGTGAGTCCAGCGCGAAGAGCTGAAAATGGTAGTGGTGCAGGCCGTGTCCGGGCGGTGGCGCCGCGGGCGTGTAGCCGGGCTGGAGCTTGCTGTTCTCCCCCTGGCGACATGCGCTGAGAGTGGCCGAGTCTAGGGTGTCGATGTCGGGTGGGATGGCGTACACCAGCCAGTGGACATAGGGCTCGGGCATGGGCGCGTCGGGATCCTCGCAGACGAGGACCAGCGAGCGGGTGTCGGCCGAAGGCTTGGTCCACCGCAGAGGCGGCGCGATTCCCTCTCCATCGGCGGTGCAGCGAACGGGCAGCGAGGCGCCCTGTTCGAACCATTCGCTGGACACCATCAGAGTGGGCAGGATGCCGCTGGCCATGCGGGCCACGGCCAGCTTGTCATCGCCGGCATGCAGTGATTTCAGCGCGGACCCGACAGTCTTCGCGATTCGATGAGAGATGCTCATGGTCTTTCTCCGCGAGGCAAGAAGGCAAACCCCGTGCCCAGAATTCGGGGAGGCGCGGCCTGGCCACGAGCGTACCGCGGTTACCGAGTGGTGGCAGCCGGTTCCTGGGATGTCACCGACAAGGCTCGTTGATCGCGAAAAGTCGAGGCCGGTGGCTGGCACCTTTCTTGCCCATCGAGGCCCTGCGAGGTGTGCCCATGGAAAGCCCTTCCAGCGAAGACACTGCGAAGACCGAGGAGTTCTACCGTAACGGGGTGCGTGTGATCGCGCGGGCAGATGTTCCGTTCCTGGTGGGTGGCGCCTATGCCTTGCTCGACTACACGGGCATCAGGCGACAGACCAAGGACTTCGATGTCTTCGTGTTGCCTGACGACGTACCCCGAGCCTTGGTGGCGCTGTCGGACGCGGGGTACCGCACCGAGGTGACGGACCCGCGTTGGTTGGCCAAGGCCTTTCCCCCGAACGGCGACGGTTTCATCGACTTGTTGTTCGGTTTGGCCAATGGGCTGGGCCAGGTGAACGAAGAATGGTTCACGAATGCGGTGCCGGGGCGCGCGCTGGACATGGATCTGTCGCTGTGTCCGCCGGAAGAGATGATCTGGTGGAAGTACTTCGTGGGGGAGCGGCCCCGCTACGATGGCGCCGACATCGCTCACCTGCTGCGGGCGTGCGCCCCGCGCATGGATTGGGATCGGATGCAGCGGCTATTCGGTGATGCTTGGAGGCTGTTGCTGGTGCACCTGGTGATGTTCGGTTTCATCTTTCCGAGCGACCGTGATCTGATCCCAGCCAGCGTGTTGCAGGGCTTGATGGCGCGGTTGGAGTCCGAGATCGGGAGCGCGGCGCCGACTCTCCGTCTATGCCAAGGCACACTGCTTTCGACCGAGCAGTACGTGACAGCGGTGGAGCAGTGGGGTTACAGCGACGCGCGCGTCCTGGGCCGCATGCTACCGGCCGCGGAGATCGTGGAGACCAAATGATCGCGGAGGGGACGTGGACCGGGCGGTGACGGTGGCGGCGGTGGCCGACGTCCACTGTCGTCGCTCCTCTCGCGGGGCCCTACACCCCCTGTTCACCGAGATGGCAGCGGCGGCAGATGTGCTGTTGTTGTGTGGGGACCTGACGGATTCCGGGTTGCCCGAGGAGGCGCAGGTGCTGCGCGGCGAGCTGGGGCGTCTGGGCAAACCCATCGTGGCGGTGCTGGGCAATCACGATTGCGAATCCGACCAGGCCGATGAAGTGACTCGCATCCTGATGGGCAGCGGCATCAACGTGCTGGACGGCACCTGCTGGGAAATGGGTGGCGTGGGGTTCGCGGGCGTGCGCGGGTTCGGCGGCGGATTCGGACGGCAGATGCTGGAACCGTGGGGCGAGGCGGCGATCAAGTCTTTCGTGGCCGAGTCCAGTCGCGAGTCGATGAAGTTGGAGACGGCGCTCGGCAAGTTGGATACGGAACGCAGGGTCGCTCTGCTGCACTATGCGCCCATCACCGCCACGGTCGAAGGTGAGTTTCGCGAGATCTATCCGTTCCTGGGATCGAGCCGCTTGGAAGAACCCTTGAATCGCTACGAGGTGGTGGCGGCGTTTCACGGTCACGCTCATAACGGCACACCCGAGGGCAAGACGCGCGAGGGCGTCCCGGTCTTCAATGTCTCGGCGCCCCTCTTGCGTCGTCTGCATCCCGACCGACTGCCCTTTCGCACCTTCACCGTGCCTTTATGACAAGGGCACCGGGCTGGCCGGCGTGAGCATGTTCAGTCTCAACGCGCGTAGCGTCTGGTGATCTGGGCGCAAAAGTCGGCGAACTCACGAGGATCCTGCGGCGGGCTGGTGTGGTCCGAGCGCAAGCCGCGGCTGGGTGGGGTGAAGCAGCAGGTGATGGTCACCTGGAACTTCTCCAGGGCGCGCATCTGCCTGTCAAACCACGGCAGCGCGTTGTCACGGTGGATGTCGGCCCAGCTCAGCCCGGTGCGCAGGTGCGTGACGCCCAGGCGTTCGAGCCAACGCACCGCCAAGTCCAACCGCGGATCCTCGAAATGAAACCACTGACAAATGCCCAAATCGCCGACGTAGCGCGAGAAGGCGTCCAGGGCTCGCTTGGGCGAGCCGTCCTCGCGCAGGAGACCCATGTAGAAGTGGCGGTAGTAGGACGAGCCTTCGCTCTCGCGGTGCCGTGTGGTGGCGGGCCAGGCTTTGGGCAGATCGAGCAGCGAGTACCAGTGGATGCGCGGGGCTCGGCCGCGCAACAGCTCGGCTCAGGCCATTCGTGGATTTGCCAGTGGTTCCAGTCCAGCGGGAATCCGTGCACGGCCACCGCGTCCATGTGGTCGAGCACGCCCTGGCCCTGCATGTTCTGAATGAAGCGCGCGTCGATGGGTGAGATGCCGCCCAGAATCCTGGTCACGCGGGGTGCCTCGCTGGCGACGGCCTGCGCGGCCATCTTGCTCATCTCGGCGAAGCACGCCCAGTCAGGATCCATCTGGAAGTCCCAGTGGGACAGGTTGTTCGGCTCGTTCCAGATCATCACGGCTTCGATCACTGGACCTACCCCTCACGCGCATGGGCCGTCAGCACACGGCCATGGCGCGACAGCCGGGGAATTCTGCCGTACAGGGCGTCGAGTGCTTCGGCCACCGGCAAGAGATCATCGACCGGCCGAAAGCGCGGCGACTCGGCCAGTTCGTTGGCCCACGAAAGGACCGCTCGTCCACCCCAGTCGTCGGGCGGGCCGGCGAGCTGCTCACTGCTGGGCCCGTGAAAACGATGGCAGGCGAAGTCGAAGAACGAACCGTCGAGGTTTTCGAAAGACAGGCCGCCTTGCTCACCAAAGAGGCGCACGCCGATGCGTGCGTGCGTGCCGAAGGAAGAGCGCCACGAGCAGCGCAAGGAGAGGTTGAGGCCATCGGCCAGATGCAATTCGCAGGAAGCGAAATCCTCGACCTGGGGGCTGGGCAAGTCGAGCAGCCGCCCCTGGGTATACAGGCGCGATGTCACTGCGGCGATCGGTTGGGCGCCGAAGATCCAGAAAGCAGCGTCGATCAGGTGGACGCCGAGGTCGACCAGGCAACCACCGCCGGCCAGGGCTTGTTGCTGCGCCCAGGCCTGGTTGGGTCCGTAGGCATTGTGGAAGACCAACTCGGCCGCGTAGACCCGACCGATGTCGCCGGCGCGCACGGAATCGCGCAGAGCCTGCAGCGCATTCACTTGCCGGTAACAGTAATCCACGCGCAGGAGGCGGTCTGCCTGGTGCGCGGCGGCCACGACGGCGTGCGTGTCGGCGTGACTGCAAGCCAGCGGCTTCTGGCAGAAGACAGCCATGCCCTGCTGCAGGGCGCGCAGACAGTGAGGGACGTGCAAACCGCTGGGCGTGGCGATGACCACACCATCGGGCCTGAGAGCGAGAAGCTCATCATAGCTGTCGCAGGCCCGCGCGTGGGGAACCAGGGCCAGGGTGCGTTCGCGGGCCTCGGGGCTGGGATCGCAGAAGCCCGTCACCTGGACCCGTTGGGCGTCGACCAGGCTGCGCAAACGCTGCAGACCTATCCATCCCACGCCCAGGAACACCACGCGGGGTCGGGATTCGTCACTCATGGCGTGACCAGCGCCTTGATGAAGCCATCGGGGCGATCGTGCGTGGCCTGCAGGGCATGTCCAAGGTCCTCCAGGCGGAAGCGATGGGTGTAGAGCGGCACGGGATCCAGTTCGCGCGATTCGATGGCCGACAAGGCCTTGCGCATGCCCAGCACGTACTGGCTGGTGTCGCGTTCGTGGGCGTTGACCACGTCGAGGCCCTTCCAATTCCAGAGCTGCATGTTGATCTGACGGGGTCCGTCCTGGTGGTAGCCGGCGATGACCAGAGTGCCGCGCGTGGACGCGATTTCGGCGGCGAGATCCAGCGGCCAGGGCTTGCCGGTAGCTTCGACCACGCGCGGGCAGAGCTGGTCCTGAGTCAAAGACCTGACCTCGTCGATCACCTGGTCGTGATCGTGCAGAACGATGGTTTCACTGGCTCCCATGGCGCGCGCCAAGGTCAGCGAATAGGGACGCTTGGAGATGGCGATGACCCGCGCCCCACGGTTGCTGAAGAGCCGGGTGAGGAGTGCCCCCAGAAAGCCGATGCCGATGATGGCGACGGTGTGGCCGGGCTCGACGCGGCTGCGTTCGCAGATGTTCAAGGCACAACCGAGGGGCTCGCCCGGAAAGGGCGTGGACGATAAGGGTTCGGGGATGCGTGCCACCGCCTGCTCGTCAGCCACGTCGTACTCGGCGTAGGCGCGATGTGAGATGGCGGCCACGCGGTCCCCGACGGAAAATTCGGTGACTCCAGGGCCGACACGGTCGATGGTACCCCAGCCCTCGTGCCCTGGGTGCCCCGGGTCCAATGGGTATTGCGTCCAAGGCAGACCCAACCAGGGTCCCAGGTTTGAGGCGCAAACCCCGCAGCCTTCCACTCGAAAACGCACCTGATGCGGTCCTGGAGAAGGAATCGGCACCTCCTCGACCTTCACGGTCTGTGGACTGATCAGACACGCCGCGCGCATTCCCCCACTGTCCCCGTCTGTCATGGCTTCACTTCATACGGCAGCAACTTGCACAGTCAAGATGAAAGCGCTTCTGTCGCTGTCGTGATTCGCGAAAGCCGTGGGATGGGCGAAAGTGCGGGAAAAATCAAGATTCGTCGGCGCAAATACGACCATTGGTACTCAAAGTCCATGGGGCCACACGACACACAACGTTCGACGGAGGCACGGAATGGGGATGCGGGTTCTGGTCACGGGGGGCGGCGGATTCATTGGCTCACACCTGGTCGACGAGTTGCTGGCGCATTCCTTCGAGGTGCGCGTACTGAGCGTGTACGGTGAGGGGCGTTGGATTTCGACGTGAACGTGCGAGGCACGCTCAACGTGCTCGAGGCTATGCGCCGCTCGCGACGGAGACCGCGCCTGCTCTACACGTCGACCAACAAGGTCTACGGCTCCCTTGGCGGGTTGGCGCTGCATGTGGCGGGCGATGGTCTCGAGCCCGACGACCCCGAGGGGGGCGAGCGGGGCATCGGAGAGGAGCAACCGCTCGATTTCCAGAGCCCCTACGGGTGCTCCAAGGGGGCGGCGGACCAGTATGTCCTCGACTATGCGCGCAGCTTCGAGTTGCCGACGGTGGTGTTCCGCATGAGTTGCGTCTATGGGCCGCACCAGTGGGGCAACGAGAACCAAGGCTGGGTGGCGCATTTCCTGATGAGTGCTCGGAAGGGCGAGCCCATTCTGGCCGCTTGGTTACAGACCATCGACCTCGACGCCAGGCCACGCAAATCGTCTGTCGGCGCCGTGTCCGGCCCCTTGGGCGTTTGATGGCCAAGAGCTTGCGCATCCTCATGACCGGCGACTGCGTAGGCGGTGTCTTCTCCTATTGTCTCGGCTTGGCGGAGAGGTTGCATCAACAGGGCGTGAAGGTGGGACTGGCCTTGATGGGACCGCCGCCCTCACGCGAGCAGGAGCAAGGGCTGGCTGCGTGCCCGGGGTTGTCGGTCTATCAGAGTGCCTTTGCTCTGGAATGGATGCATGAGCCCTGGTCCGAAGTGGACCAATCGGGACGGTGGTTGGCGGGCATCTCGGCCGCTTTTCGCCCTGACGTGGTTCATTTGAACGGCTACAGCCACGCGGACCTGGATCTGGGAGCGCCGGTATTGGTCGTGGCCCATTCGTGTGTGCTGAGCTGGTGGCGCTCCGTTCTTGGAGGTCCAGTTCCCGAGCGCTACGCGGAGTACAAGTCGCGGGTCACCCGTGGACTGTCGCGCGCCGACGTCGTCGTGGCGCCGACCTGCGCCATGCTGCGGGCTCTGGCGCGCGAGTACGCTTTTTCGACACCGTCGGTCACCATTCCCAACGGGGTGGACGCGCCCGGGTCCACCCCGCAAGACAAGCAGATGCTCTTCTTCGCGGCGGGTCGGGTGTGGGACCGGGCCAAGAACCTGGCCTTGCTGGCGGAGGCCGCCGTGGATCTGCCTTGGCGCGTATGCATCGCGGGCGAAGGCACGTTGCCCGATCCCGCCTCGCACAATGTCGAGCACCTGGGAATGCTCTCGCGGCAGGCCGTCCGTCGCTGGATGCAGTTGGCCTCGGTCTTCGTGCATCCGGCCCGCTATGAACCGTTTGGCCTGGCGGTGTTGGAGGCCGCCCTGGCCGGATGTGCGCTCGTGCTGGCCGACATCGACAGTCTGCGCGAGCTGTGGGGTGGCGACGCTCTCTACTTTCCGCCCGACGACCGAAGAGCGTTGGTTCGGACGGCCCGTCGTCTGGCGGAGGATCCGGCTCTGCGCCGGCGAATGGCGCAAGGGGCACGGCAAAGGGCGGGGCGCTACAGCGCGCGGGCCTGTGCGCAGGCCTATGTCGAGGTCTACGCGGCCTTGGTGCGGCGGGCGCGGGGATGGGGCGGACTCGGGGCAGGGGGCCACGCGTGAGGATCGTACTTTTCTGCCATTCCTTGTTGTCGGATTGGAATCACGGCAACGCGCACTTTCTCCGGGGCCTGGTGTGCGAGCTGGCCGACCGTGGCCACAGCGTGACAGCCTTCGAGCCCCTCGATGCGTGGAGCGTGCTCAACCTGGTCCTCGATCGTGGCGAGCTGCCCGTGGACGAGCTTCGGCGCGTGTACCCACGGCTGGACGTGGTCCGATACCGTCGGGCGCATCTCGACCTCGCACAGGCGACCGACCGCGCCGATCTGGTGCTGGTACACGAATGGAACGACCCGTGGTTGGTCCAGGCCCTGGGCCAGCAGCGCAAGCGGGGCGCGCCGTGGGTGTTGCTCTTCCACGATACGCATCACCGCGCGGTCTCGAACAGCAAGAGTGTGGCGCGCCTGGATCTCTCGGGCTACGACGGCGTCCTGGCCTTCGGCGAGACCCTGCGTGAGAGATACCTGGCGGCCGGATGGAGTCGAAGGGCCTTCACCTTTCACGAGGCGGCCGACACCCGCGTGTTTTGGCCGCGACCCGAGTCGAAACCGGATGCCGACCTCGTCTGGGTGGGGAACTTCGGCGATGACGAGCGCACCGAGGAGCTGCACCAGTTCCTGCTCGAACCAGCGAAGGCCCTGCGCGCCTCGGGCTCGGTTTACGGGGTCCGCTATCCCGCGTCGGCGCGGGCGGCGGTCACGTCGTCCGGCTTGCGCTACCGAGGCTTCGTCGACAATTTTCGCGTGCCCGATGTCTTCGCGCGTCATCGGGTCACACTTCATGTACCCCGGCGACCCTATGCCACGCTCCTGCCCGGCATTCCCACCATCCGCGTGTTCGAGGCGCTGGCCTGCGCGATCCCTCTGGTGAGCGCGCCCTGGTCGGACTGCGAAGGACTGTTTCGCGAGGGCGACTTCCTGTGGGCGCGCAGCGGGAGCGAGATGCTGAAGACGTTGAGACGGCTGCTCAAGGATCCCGAGGAGAGGGCGCACGTGGCGAAACAAGGACGGGACACCATCCTGCGGCGACACACCTGCGCCCATCGCGCCGAGCAATTGCTCGCCATCGCGGCCAGCCTGGGCGCGAACGAGCGACCCTTGCCCGCAGCCAATCCCAACTTCACCGAGGACCATGCCCATGGGACTTAACATCGCGTTCTTTGGATCCAGTCTGCTGTCGGCCCATTGGAACGGGGCCGCGACCTACTACCGCGGCATCATCCGCGCCCTGCACGCGCTCGGGCACCGCACGGTCTTCTACGAGCCTGACGCCTACGGCCGACAAGAGCATCGGGACATCGACCAGCCGGATTGGGCCAAGGTGGTGGTGTACATGGGCGAGATCGGGGCCGTGGCCAGCTTGAAGGCGGCGGCCAAGGCGGACCTGCTGGTGAAGGCCAGCGGGATCGGTGTGGGCGACACGCTCATGGAACGTGCCGTGCTGGACCTGCGGCGCCCCGGCCAGATGGTGGTCTTCTGGGACGTGGACGCGCCCGCCACCCTGGAGCGGCTCGACAAGAATCCCCATGATGGCTTTCGCGCGTTGATTCCCAGGTACGATCTGATTTTCACCTACGGCGGCGGCAACGTGGTCGGGCGCTACCTGGCTCTGGGCGCGCGCGTGCGTGCCGATCTACAACGCCGTGGATCCCACCACGCACCACCCGGTGGCGACCGACGCGCGCATGGCGTGCGATTTGGGATTCTTGGCCAACCGCCTGCCCGATCGCGAGGAGCGAGCCGACGAGTTCTTCTTTCGGGTGGCCGAGAGTCTGCCCCATCGGCAGTTTGCCCTGGGGGGCAGCGGCTGGGACGACAAGCCACGATCGGCCAACGTGAACTACCTCGGACACGTCTACACGCGCGACCACAACCCCTTCAACGCCTCGGCCTTCGCCGTCTTGAACGTGAACTGCGCCAGCATGGCCAGCGTCGGCTACTCTCCGGCCACGCGCATCTTCGAGGCGGCGGGCGCCGGTGCGTGCATCATCAGCGACGCCTGGGAGGGCATCGAGACCTTCTTCGAGCCCGGGCGAGAGCTTTTGCTGGCCCACGAAGGCGATGAAGTGGTGAGTCAGTTGGAGCAGCTCACGCCCCAACGCCGCGAGCGGATCGGGCAGGCGGCGCTCCGTCGCGCCTTGGCCGAGCACACCTATGAGCAAAGAGCTCTCGAGGTGGAGCGGGCGCTGGGGTTCTCGTCGCTCACGAGGGCATCATGAAGGACCAGCCCTCGCTGGTCTTCATCGGACTGGCCATCACCTCGGCCTGGGGCAACGGGCATGCCACCACCTACCGCGCCTTGCTCAAGGCCTTGCACGGTCTGGGTTGCCAGGTGGATTTTCTGGAGCGCGATGTGCCTTGGTACGCCGAACATCGTGATGACGACAGGGACGTGGGGGTGGCGGGCCCCGCGGCGTGAGGACAAGCCATCGTGAGCGACGTGCACGGCAAGATCCGCAAGCTGGGCCCATGGTTTCATAACCTGCATCTGCCCGACGGGACGGAGACCTGTCCTTCGCACCCCTTGGGGGATTTCCCGCAATCACAGTGGCAGCAGTTGGCGCCACACCTGCCGCTTGATATGGGCGGACAGACCGTCCTGGACATCGGCTGCAACGCCGGTTTCTACAGCATCGAGCTGGCCCGGCGCGGGGCCATGGTCACCGCCATCGACGTGGACGAACACTACTTGGCGCAGGCGCGTTGGGTCGTGCAGGTGTTCGGGGTGGAGGATCGGAATCACCTCGAGCAGCGGCAACTCTATTCGCTGGCCCACACGCGACGACGCTGGGATGTCGTGCTGTTCCTGGGGCTTCTCTATCACCTGCGCTATCCCCTGCTGGGCCTGGACATCGTCTCCCGCTGCGTGGGTCGCACCCTGATCCTGCAGAGCCTGAGTGCGCCTGGCCACGAGATCGAAGAGCCGCCGGAGAACCTGGATCTGAACGACCGAGACCCGCTGGTTCGGCCGGGGTGGCCGCGTCTGAGCTTCATCGAGCGCAACATGGCCGGGGATCGCACCAATTGGTGGGCGCCGAACCGCGCCTGCATCGAAGCCATGCTGCGATCGTCCGGCCTGCGCATCGTGGCCAGGCCGCTCGCAGAGTTCGCCATCTGTCAACCCGACCCCGCTTTGGCATCGAACATGTGGCGTTGGAACGAGGGAGAGTACTGGGCGGCGGTCGGCCGAGAAGGGAGCGGTGATTGACGTGACACCTGTCGAAGAAGGCGCGATCGCGTCGGTGTGCGCCCGTTATGGAGGGGACCGTACCCGCCTGATGGACGTGTTTCACGAACTCCACCAGCAGCATGGCCATGTCTCCGCGCGGGACATGGAGCTCGTCGCCAAGAGGCTGGCCATCACGCGCGTCGAAGTGGAGAGCGCTCTGTCGTTCTATGCGTTCTTCTCGCGGCAGCCGCGCGGCCGGTTCCTGATCAGGCTGTGCAACGACATCATCGATCGAATGCACGGACTGGACCGGGTCGCGCAGGCCTTCGTACAAGAGTTGGGCATCGATTTCGGACAGACCACCGCCGACGGCTTGTTCACTCTGCAATGGACGCCCTTCATCGGCATGGCGGATCAAGCGCCGGCGGCGCTCATCAACGAGAAGGTCGTCACCTCCTTGTCCAGCGACGCAGTTAGCACGATCATCAAGACGCTGCGCGAGACCGGGGACCTGGCCAAGCTGCCGTTCGCCCTGGGCTCGGGCAACAACCGTCACCCCTTGGTGCGGTCCATGGTGAAGCGCAACCTGCGCCAGCGGGGTCCCGTGCTGTTCGGCGAGCCCTTGGTGTCGGGGACGGCCCTGCAGCAGGCGCTGGCTATGAGCGCGGTCGAGGTGATCGACGTGATCAAGGTCGCTCGCCTGCGCGGACGTGGCGGGGCGGGGTTTCCCACCGGCATGAAGTGGGAGTTTGCGCGCGGCGCGGAGGGGTCGGACAAGTTCGTCATCGCCAACGCCGACGAGGGTGAGCCCGGGACCTTCAAGGATCGTGTGCTGCTGACCGAAGTGCCTGACCTGATGTTCGAGGGGATGACCGTCGCAGGCTACGCCGTGGGCGCCCACCAAGGCATCGTCTACCTGCGCGGGGAGTACACCTACCTGTTGCCCTTCCTGCAGCACGTGCTCGAGGAGAGGCGCCAGCGGGGGCTGCTCGGTCCGAACATTCAAGGCAAGGGCTTCGATTTCGACATTCGCATCCAGCTTGGAGCCGGAGCTTACGTGTGCGGCGAGGAGACAGCCTTGCTCAGCTCGTGCGAGGGCTTGCGCGGAGATCCCAAGAACCGTCCCCCCTTCCCGGCCCACAAGGGATATCGCGGATGGCCCACCGTGGTGAACAATGTGGAGACCCTGTGCTGCGTGGCCCGCATCCTGGAGAAGGGCGGTCCTTGGTTCAACAAGTTTGGCACCGCGGCCAGCACCGGCACCAAGTTGTTCAGTGTCTCGGGTGATTGCGACGGGCCGGGCGTGTACGAGCTGCCCTTGGGTATCAAGCTGGGAGAGTTGCTTGCCATCTGTGGTGGCGAGCAGGCCAAGGCGGTGCAGGTGGGGGGCGCCTCGGGACAGATGGTGTCGCCGCGAGACTTTGACCGCAGTCTGGCCTTCGACGATCTGGCCAGCGGCGGCTCGATCATGGTCTTCGGTCCCGAGCGTGACGTGCTCGAGGTGGTGCGCGCCTTCGTGGACTTCTTTCGCGACGAGAGTTGCGGTTACTGCACGCCTTGTCGGGTGGGCACCCGGCTGATGCAGATCGGGCTGGACAAGGTACAGCAGGGGCGTGGCGGTGCGCGGGATCTGGAATACCTGCACGAGCTCGGCACCATCATGAAGACAATGAGCCGCTGTGGTCTGGGGCAGACCGCGGGCAACCCGGTGCTCAGTTCGCTGGGCAATCTGCGCGGGGAATACGAGAAACGGCTGGACCTGGCCCAGGAAGACATGGCGTCGACGTTCGACATGAGAAGGGCGCTGGGCCAGGCGGAGACCATCGCCGGGCGCCAATCGTCGTACTTCGGAGGTCCATAATCATGGCCATCACCTTCACAATCGACGGGGTCGAGGTTCAGGGCGAAGCGGGCGAGACGATTCTGCAGGCCGCCGACCGCGCCGGCATCTACATCCCGCGCCTGTGCGCGCACGAGAAGCTGGAGCCGCACGGGAGCTGCCGCCTGTGCGTGGTGCTGGTCAACGGGCGCCCGCTACCCGCCTGCATCCAGCCGGTCAACGACGGCGCGGTGGTCGAGAACCAGACCCCGCAGCTTCATTCGATGCGCAGGCAGGTCCTGGAGATGCTCTTCGTCGAGGGCAACCACTACTGCATGTTCTGCGAGCGCAGCGGCAGTTGCGAGCTGCAAGCCATGGGCTATCGCCTGGGCATGATGAACCCGCGCTACCCGTTTCTCTATCCCGACCGTCCGGTGGATGCGTCCCATCCCGAGGTGGTCCTTGACCACAACCGCTGCATTCTGTGCGCACGCTGCGTGCGAGCCTCGCCGCGCCTGGATCACAAGCGCGTCTACGATTTCGTCCAACGCGGCCTGGAGAAACGCGTGGCGGTCAATGCGGCAGAGGGCTTGGGCGGGACCGACACCGCCCGCGACGACCAGGCCGTTGCGTTGTGCCCGGTGGGGGCGCTCATGCGCAAGCGGGTAGGATTTCCCGTGCCCATCGGACAGCGCCCCTTTGACCATCAACCCATTGGAGCCGAGAGCGAGGCGCGCGCTCGCGGCAAGGGAGAGGCGCGAGGAAGCCCAGGATCGCCACGGTGTCGCTGGCCGGCTGTTTCGGTTGTCACATGTCGCTGCTGGACATTGACCAGCGCCTGTTCGAGCTGATCGAGCTGGTCGACTTCGACAAATCGCCGCTCGACGATTTCAAGCAGTTCACCAGCCGCTGCACCATCGGATTCATAGAGGGCGGGGTGGCCAACGACGAGAACCTGCACACCCTGCGAGAGTTTCGCAAGCACTGCGACGTCCTGGTGTCGGTGGGCGAGTGCGCCTGCCAGGGCGATATCCCCTCCATGCGCAATCCTCTTGCGTTGCGAGAGATCTTCGAGACGTCTTACCTGGGCGGTCCCACCACGGAGAACCCCAAGGGTATCCTCCCGACGGATGCAGAGCTGCCGCTCCTGTTCGACAAGGTCTATCCCTGCCACGAGGTGCTCAAGATCGACCACTTCCTGCCCGGCTGCCCACCCAGCGCCGATGCGATTTGGAAGATGCTGCAGGACCTGCTGGGCCACCAGCCCGTCGAGCTGCCGTATCAGTTGGTCAAATACGATTGATCGGGGCCGGTTCCGTTGCGCGGAGCGTTTCGCGGGACCGCTTGCCGCCATCAGGGCAAGTCAAGAGCGACTCACGCGTGAGACACATTTGCCTTGGGCGAGAGACACATGTGCTCACATCGCCCGGAAGAACCTCAGGTTTTCCGGCCATAGCTCCTTGGCCCGTTCCTTGCTCATGGGGGGGGGTACCTATCTGCCTACAAGGAGAGATCATGAAGCCCAGTATGAAATACGCCCCTCGTGTCGCATTGGCCGCGTCGCTGGGATGCTGCCTGTCTGTCATGACGGCGGCGCCCGCAGCGCACGCTGAGCCCTCCGCGGCTCCCTTGAACCCCTTCGAGGTCGGGATCTTCGGTGGTCTGCACTTTTACGAAAAGGACCATGGACTGGGCCGCGATGAGGGCGACGCGACCGGGATATCGCCGGATACCGGAGGCATCTTTGGTCTTCGCCTGACCTACAACCTGAACCGCTGGATCGGATTGGAAGCGGAAGGCGCCATCTCCCCGACGCGGACGCGCAACGACTCGACACGCGACCTGGTGTTGGTCTACCGCGGACAGATCGTGGGGACTTTCGTCCATTCTGGTTTCATCCGCCCCTTCGCCTTGGTGGGCTTTGGCGCCATGAGCGCGTTCCCCGGCACGTGGGACAATGAGGACGGCCAGACCTATCCTCGGCGTCGCGATACGGATGCCATCTTCCACGCCGGGATCGGCGCCAAGATTCCGATCACCGATAACGTGGGCTTGCGCCTCGATGGACGCGTGTTGGTGCCGCCGGCGGCCTTCAGCTCCAGCGATCTGGTCGGCGACGAGACCGTATACGGCGGCCTCGACTGGGAAGTGCTGCTCAGCGCCTACCTCGGATTCGGGGCCGAGAAGCCGGTGGCTCCTCCGCCTCCCCCCGCGCCCGTGGTGGTGGTCGAAAAGGACACCGATCACGACGGCTTCCTCGACAAGAGCGACAAGTGCCCGAGCCAGGCCGAGGACAAGGACGGCTTCAAGGATGACGATGGCTGCCCCGACGCCGACAACGACGGTGACGGCATTGCAGACCAGGATGACAAGTGCGCAGGCGAGGCCGAGGACAAGGACGGCTTCAAGGATGACGATGGCTGCCCCGACGCCGACAA
>CAZHUY010000148.1:0-745 GCA_964535465.1 uncultured Myxococcales bacterium | reverse complement strand
CGATAACGACGGCATCACGGATCTGTCGGACAAGTGCCCGAACGAGGTCGAGACCGTCAATGGCTACCAGGACAACGATGGCTGCCCCGACGAGGTGCCCGCCGCCGTCAAGAAGTTCACGGGTGTCATCGAGGGCATCAAGTTCAAGACCAACTCGGCGAACATCAACAAGACATCCTTCAAGACTCTGAACAACACCGTGCAGGTCCTGAACGACTACCCCGAGATCAAGTTGGAGATCGGCGGCCACACGGACAACGTGGGCAAGCCCGAGCGCAACAAGGAGCTGTCGCAAAAGCGAGCCGATGCTGTGAAGCAGTACCTGGTGGACAAGGGCATCAACCCTGACCGCCTGATCGCGGTTGGCTACGGCCAGGAGAAGCCGGTGACCGAGAACAAGACCAAGGCCGACAAGGCCAAGAACCGCAGAACCGAGTTCGTCCTTCTGCCCAGCAAGTAGTTAGCCTCTTCGACCCTTCAAGGGAGACACGAGCGGATTCGGCGATTGCCCAAGAGGTCGCCGGATACCGCTCGTGTGCTTTTTTGGAGGACCACAACCAGCGTCTTGCGGTGGGGGTGCAGGGTTCGAAGTGCCCGCACCCCAGGATCAGAACCTCGTGGCCGTAGACGTGGTCGTGGCCGTGGTCGTAAACGTGTGAACAGGTCAAGACATCGCTGACACTTTGATGTCAGGACATCGCTGACACGTATATGTCCGTGGGGACGAATCCGAAGAGCATTTCCG
>CAZHUY010000147.1:5493-15416 GCA_964535465.1 uncultured Myxococcales bacterium | reverse complement strand
TCCCACACCTGCGCCACCAAGGACAGTGGCCAGCTCTGGTGCTGGGGCCGCAACCTCTACGGCCAGCTCGGCGACGGAACCGCGTTTCTGCCACATCTCGTGGCTCGATAGAATCGAGTGCACCATCCCTTGGTTACCATCAGCGGTCAATAAGGCACTTCAATACGTGCACGTTCCGCAAGCTCGTATCCAAGTTCACGGCTGCGTGCCCACCATGCCCCGAAGCGAACCCCTTCGCTGACCCTCGCCGCGATCGTCTCCGCCGAAACCCCGCGCGTTGCCAGGTTGCTTGCGTACCTATCACTCAGACTATCCAGCTTGCTCATCACGCACCTCGTGGAGGACGCAGCCACGCACACGTCGTTGAGCACGGCGACGTGCGGACCCCGTCCGGTTGGGGATGCGCGTATCGGCCAAGCTCCGGTCGCGGCAAGCGCCAAGTGCACCTTTCGCACCGATATGACGCTAAAGAGAGGGTCTGGCCTATTTCTCCGGAGGGAGGCGGCGCTCGCGTAGCCGGCGATCAGCGCGCCCCCCCAGAGGCGCGCAGGCTGGCAAAGCTTGTGCGGGATGGCCGTGACGGCTAGTTTCTCGAGCGTGATACACGTGCCTACGATTACAGGCCGAAGCCCCGTAGGGGTGAGCGAGGGCGTGAGCGGGGTTCGGTACGCGATTCGCGAACCGCATGCCGCTCACGCTCACCCTAGCCGCCCACGCAGGCCGCGACACGCTGGGCGCTACCGCTCACGCGCACGCTGACCGGAGGGTACGGATGTGCCGGACGAATCGCCCATGCGTCCGAGCCGCGTGAGCATGGCACACAAGCGGTCGAGCAATGCCAGCAGCGCCAGAATCTCGTCCTCGGGAGCGAGGTTGAGCACGAGCACGCCCTCCAGGGCAGCGGCGGCTTCACAGGCTTCGCCGCGAGCGCAGCGAAAGCGGCACAAGCGATCGCGGAGGGGCGGCCCATGGGTGGCGGCTTGCGACCTGCCTGGCCGGGGGCCCTTGCCGCGGCCATTTCTCAAGGCCTTCGGAGGGTGATAAGAACGCCCATCCCATGAACTTCGACCCGCAGGCCTGGCAGGCCATCGAGACGGCCAAGCGCGCCCTTGCCGATGGGGCGTGCCTGGACGTGGCCACGCTGGTGGCGGCCCTGGGGCACGCTTGCGAGATACCCGCGCTGGCCGCGGCGCTGGGGCTGCCGGCCCCTCTTTGCCGGCGCGCGCACGGGGATCAGGTTCGCATGGAACCGACCTTGGCGGCGGTGGTCGGACCGCTTCGCCGCGGGGCCAGCAGCAGCCAGGAGATCTCCGCCACGGACTTGCTGCGCGCCATCCTGGAAGATCGGAGCTGCCAGCAGGTGCTGGTGCTGGCTGGGGTGACCGAGGTGACGCTGGAACGCGCCCTCCTGCTGCTGCCACCGCGTCCCCTGCCCTCCGACACGATTCGCTTGCTCTCGCAGTATGGGAGGCTGCTGGAGCAGCCCTGGCCGCCCCGCCCGGCCATCATGCCGGCCGAATCGGCGCTGCGAGATCTGGTCTTGGCGCTGGGACAGCGGAAGCGCCGGTCCGCTGTGTTGGTGGGGCCGGCGGGCACGGGCAAGACCCTGCTGGTGCGCGAGTTGGCCCGCCGCCTGGCCACCCGTGATGCCTCGGTTCCCGCCGAGCTTTGGTCCATGTGTTTGTTTGCCCTGGAACCGCACCTGCTGCGCATGGGCGCGGATCGCCCAGGTGAATTCGAGTCGCGCGTGCGAGCCCTGGCCGACACCCTGGTCGCGCATCCACGCTTGGTGCTCTTCATCGACGATCTACACGGGCTGCTCGCCCATGATCGCAACGATGCCTGCCAGCACCTTTGGCGCGAGATGGCCGAGGGCCGCATCGCCTGCATCGCCTGCGCGAACCCTGCAGAATACCGGCAACATGTGGCGGCCGATGAGCTGCGGGCCGTTTGCCTGCCCCGCGTCCTGGTGAGCGAGCCCACCCACGCAGAGACCATCGCCATCATCAAAGCCCGCCTGCCCTCGATCGAACGGCATTACGGCGTGAGCGTTCCGCCCGAGGTGATCGAGCCGCTGGTTTCTCTGACCGAGGAATGGCTGCCGGTCGGGCACCAGCCGCGCACCGCCATCGAGCTCGCGGACCTGGCCGCCGGCGCGTGTCGTTGGGCGGGCGGCGCCACGCCCACGCTGACCCAGGCCCAGGTCGTCGACTGCGTCGAACGCAGAACTGGTGGCTCCATCTCCCATGCCCAAACCCTGACCTCCGCCAAGATATTCGCGGCGCTCTCCACATGCCTGCTCGGTCAGTCCGAAACCCTGAAGGATCTGGCCGACTCTTTCGCGGCCAAGCTGGGTCCCTTCGCCTCGCGGCGCGGGCCCCGCGGAGTCTTCCTGTTGGCCGGCCCCACCGGGGTTGGCAAGACACAGGCGGCGCTCGAGCTGGCGCGCTTGCTGGGCGGCGGGCGTGACTGTCTGGTTCGGGTGAACGCGAACGTGCTGGGGGGCTCGAACGGCGATCTCGACCCCGCCAGGGCCGAGCTGTTCGGACCGCCTCCCGGCTTCAAGGGCTACGGCGACGGCAAGAGCGGCATCCTGACCCGGGTGCGCGACCTGCGCGAGACGCTGGTGCTGTTCGACGAGATCGAGAAGGCACCACCGGGCGTGGGTGACCTGCTTTTGCAGATCCTGGGCGAGGGGCGAGGCCAGGACGTCGACGGCCAGGACATCGACTTCCGGCGGTCGTTCATCGTCTTCACCACCAACGCGGGCGACACCAAACCGATCATCGGACCGCACCCAGGCGGATCCGCGGGGCAGCCCAAGGCGCGAGACGTGCAGGCGGCCTTGCGCCGCATGGGCTTTGGCAACGAGTTCCTCGGCCGCATCGACCATACCTTCGTGTTCCAACCGCTCGATCGAACGGCCATCCAGCAGATCTTCGCGCTGCGCTTTCGCGAGCTGGACGAGCTCTTGCGCCGACAGGGTCGGATCCTCGAGATCCCCGAGGGACTCGCCACCGCCATGGCCTCTGCCTGGCAGTCGGAATTCGGGGCTCGCAACGTCAACACGCAGTTCGAAAGCAGACTGCGCGACCGACTGAACCTGGCCCTGCAAGACGGGCGGCTGAATGGCATCCGCAAGGTGCGCGCCGTCCTTGCCCGTGAGGGCGCGACCGCCACCACCCGCAAGGTCGAGGAGGACACCCTGGTCATCGAGATCCCCTTGGAGCCCGCCTGATGCCCCTGCCCTGGCGTGACCTGCAGGTGATCCTGCGCGGGCTTGGCGTCGAGGCCATTGAGAGCGCGCCGCCGGGCAGCGGCCTGACCTTCACCTGGGAGATCGAAGACGATGTGCGCGCCATCGTCGTGCGCCTGGAGGCCGAGGGCCAGCGGTTGCGTCTTTCCACCACCATGCTGTACTTGCACCCCTGTCTGCCGAATCCCCTGCGCCTCCTCGAGACTCTGGCGGTGCTCAACCAGCGGCTGTCGACCCTGCGCTTGGCCTGGGACAAGCTCAACGATGGCGCGGTCACCGCTTCGGCCACGCACTGGCTGGGCGACCAGACAGCCATCTCACCCTCGCTGGAACAAGTCCTGCGAGCCTATCGCGACGAGCTGGAGATGGCCTGGCCCCAGGTGCAAGACGCGGTGCTTGAGAGAGAGCCGCCCCAGGACGACGATTTCATCTAGAACGGCCGCGCCCCGGGCCTGTTCGCTCGAGGGTCTGCTTCTCGCGCTGGCGCTGGTCTTCCTCCTGATCCCCAAGACGCTCGGCCTGCATGACCGCCCCAGCTTGTGCGCGCTCCGCCTGCCGTGGCCGGAACAGATGGGCCATTCCCCGCTCCACCCGTTGCAGAGTCTCCAGCTCGCGCCCCGCCTCCGGGAACGTATGCAACATCTCCGCCGTCCGGGCCAGCAGCTGCAACGACGTGGGCTCGAGGGTGCAGCCCCGCGCATACCACCACAGGCGCGCACGCAGCTCGGGCGCCACGTGGGCCAGCGCGGCCTGGCGGGCCTGGTTCACGGGCATGGCGCGAAAGAGGATGGGTTCCACCACGCCGTCGAACTCCTGCAAGGCGATGGTGGCCTCGTCCGACAAAGCGGGCGCCTGACCTGACAAGGCCTGGGCCCCTGTCAACAACTGGTCAACCTCGTCGCGCACGGCCAAGGCTTGCAGGACCTGTGCGCGCGCCGGCTCGGCCACCTCGGCCTCGGCGGACAAATCGGGCGCGGAGATGCCAAAGTCCATGGCCGCGCCTTCGAGCGCCAGGAAATCGAAGCCGGACAGGGCCTCGGCCACCAGCGCGCCAGGGTCGCGGATCATGGGGCGAAGATGGTCCAGCTCGGCCTGGGCCTGCATGCGGGCCAGCCGGCCCAGCACGATCAGGAGCGCCGCCGCCTCTCGGCCATGAAGCGTTTCGTTGGCCAGCAAGGCCTCAGCCTGACTCACCAGCTCACTTTGTCGGGCAGGATCGGAAACCCATGCAGTCTCGGCGATGCTCATGGCGTCCTTCCCCCGTCCGTATCGAGATCCGAGAAATTGATGATGAAAGCCTCATGCAGCTCTCGCGTGACCTCTCGGATTCGGGCCCGGTTCTGATAGATGGTGTTGGGAGTGGTATCGAGGATCTTCGCCAGAGTCTCAGCGTCGATGGGGTAGATCCCCATCATGGAGGCGACCACCTCGATCCAGAACTGGCGCACGACCTTGGACCTTGGCGGTCCCAGGTGCGCGGCGATGATGGTGCATTTGACGTAGACGTCATGGTGTTCGGCCGCCAGATCCTGCACGGATTTGGGAGGAAGGGCGTGGAGGCTCGTGCTGGTCTCATGCGCCCGATCCTCGGCCCGCTGCCGGAGTCTCTGACGGCGGGCCTGGTCAATGATGTGACGGATGGCCACCTGGCCGGCCCAGGCCTTGATCCCGGGAACCGAGTCGAATCGGCTGGGAGGCTGCTCGAACCAACGCAGCGACACATGCTGGGCCACGTCCTCGGGCGAGGTGCCTGCCCGTTCGGCACGCCTTTCCCGCTCCGCCACCTTCAGCGCGTGCTGGTGCGAGATGCGCTCGCCGGCAACCACCAAGGCCGTCTGCCGGGCCCAGGCCTTCACTTCCTCGGGCTTGGCATGGTTGGCCGCCGGCCACAGACGAAAGGCGGCCTGGACGGCGACGATCACCGGTTCAGCCGGAACGTCGCCTTGGCGGGCCACTCCACGGGCCTCGGCCTCCACCAGAGCGAGCAGCTCGGCAGGGGTTGGTTGCGCGAGGGATTCGACCGAAGACACGAGGGTCAACCTAACCTTGGCTCTTGCCTTGGCGCAAGTGATTGCGCTGGACGGGGCCAGGACACCTCTTGCGAAGGGCGAGAGCCGGCAGTGTTGGCTTTGCATGGCGACCTCCTGACCTGAAGACGCGGAGAGGCCGCCCCATCTGAGTTGGTCGCGCGGAAAATCAATGCGGCTCAGAATTCCTGCGCACGAATCGTCCTTCAGGGTAAGGACACAAAGCGAGGTTACCCGATGCCCACCCTATCCGAAACCTACGAGGCCCTGAAGACCCCGAGCGAGACAGCCACCGTGCGCCGCGAGCGCCCCCCCACCGACTCCCTGGTGGTCCTGATCGAAGACATCTACTGCAACCCACCGGTCCAGGCGCGCATCGCGCAGGTCGCCGAGCACCTGGCCGACAAGTACGGCTTTCGGCTGATCAACGTCGAGGGCAACTTCGACGAGCTGCCGCTGCGTCACGTGTGCCACATGCCGCCCGCCCAGCTTGCCGAGATGATGGAGCGGGGGCAACTGACCGGGCCCGAGAAAGTCGGAATCCTGTCCAAGGACGGCGTGGTGGTGGTCGGGGTGGACGATCGCGATCTCTACCGGCGCAACCACACGGCCATGAAGGTGGTGATGGACAACCAGCCGGCGCTCATGCCGCTTATCAACGCGCTGGGACGCCTGGTGCCTTCTCCCATGGCTCTGTTTCTCGGCATGACCGCGGCCGGGAACCATTCCGCCGAGGAGCGACGGGTTGCGGGCACGCTGGGGCGACTGCTGCGCGTGCAGGCCGACAACAACGACGTGGACTTCGTCACAGACAACCGCCCGCTCTTCTCGGCCCAAGCCGTGGGCAAGCTGGTGGGGGACCAGGTGGGCGGGCTCGACCACATGGAAACCACGCTGGCGGCGGCCATCGAGTTCTACGAGATTGCCCGTGCGCGCCAGGCGGCCTTCGTCACGGGGACCCTGGCCAATATGCGCAAACGCAACACCGACCGCTCGCTGCTGGTGGTGGGCAACTTCCACACGGCGGGGGTGCTGTCGCTGCTGGCCCGCAAGGAAGTCGGCGTTCTGCTGGTCAGGCCCAACACCAGCGGCGCGGCCTCGAGCGATCTGTACTTCGAGCGCATGCGCGAGCAGACCTAGTGGACTCCCCGTTGCCCGACGTGCGTGCGGCGGCGCGCACCCTCATGGATCTGGAGCTGCTTCGGCGCAGGCTGGCCCATGAGGGTGCCGCGGGCGCCGCGAACTTGAGCCAAGAGCTCTTTGCTGTGGAGTCGCGGCTGCGGGCCCTGCGCGATCCCCTGGCGGCCGAGCTGGGTCCGTGGCGAGCCTGGCTCTCCTCCTGCACCCACCTGCTGGCGCGCGACGACCGTTGGTTGGCGCGCGATATCCGGCTGCTGCAACACGCGCTCTCCATCGGTCGCGGACCGGTGGCCGAGCAGGCGCGCGCCTGGATGGAGCGCTGGCGAGGGTGCGAGGCGTTCCTGGTGCGACGGTCCGACGGGCGGGATAACCTCATGCGAGCCATCGAGACGGGCTTGGGCCCCATCGCGGCTCTGCTGCCCCACCCCGATGGACGCCGCCTGTGGAGCGCCTGTGGCGACAAGATCGTCCTGTGGGACGGTGAAACCGGCGCGCGCGTGGCCACCCTGGCCGGCCACGAGGGTCCGGTGCGCGCGCTCTGTGCCGCCCCACCCTTCCTGGCTTCGACCGATGCAGGAGGAATCCTACGCTTGTGGAACACCGAGGACCATTCCGCGGTGGCGACCGTGACCGCCCATGACGGAGCGGCCAATGCGCTGGCCCTTTCCCCCGAGACCGGGCTGCTGGCCAGCGCGGGCGAGGATGGTTTCGTCAGGACCTGGCGGGTGCCTTCGTTGGCTCCCGTGGGTGACCTGCACAACGGCAAGGCGTGCCTGCGGGCCGTGGCGTGCCTGGGCGAGGACACATGGATCTCCGGCGGAGGCGTGGACTGCGTCGCCGTACTGTGGATCGGGGCCCCGGGGGTGATGTCACCGACCACCGTGGCCGGTCCAGGCGCGGCTGTGACCGCCATCGCCGCCTGCGATCCACTGGTGTCGGCCCTCGGGGGGCGGGCGGAGCAGAAAGGTTCCGGAAAGCGTTGGGCCGTGATCGTCAGCGAGGACGGCCAGGCCTATCTGTGCACGGGGCAAGACAAGGAGGTCCGCCCCTATCCCGCGGGACGAGGCGCACACCTGCTGGCCGTGGCCACGCGCCCCGGGAGCACCACGGTCGTCGCCGGTAGTCGCGACTCCGTGCTTTACGGATGCAACCTGACCAAGCCTGGCACCGTCGATCCGATTGGGCGACACTGCGGCCCGGTGACCGCGGCCATTGCGGGGGCGCCCCCCGACGTGGTCATCAGCGGCGGGCAGGACCAGGTGATCGCCTGGTGGGGGAAGGCCGAGGGGAAATGGCGGGGCCACGCGGGCACGGTCTCGTGTTTGGTGCGGCGCGATCGATTCATCTGCTCGGGCGGCCACGATGGCGACGTCCTGTGGTTCGAGGGCGGCAGGCCGATCGGCCGCAGCGAAGCCCCAGAGAACGGCCCTGTCACCGCCATGACGGGAGGGCGCGAGTTCATCTTTGCGGGGCATGAATCGGGCCAGGTGCTGGTTCACCGCCTGAGGGCCGGGCAGAGCAGCAACGGTTACATGGGCAAACACGACGGCCCAGTCAGCGCCTTGGCGTATGAGACCAAGAGCAATACGCTGGTGTCGGCCGGGTGGGACGGCAGCCTCTTCCTGTGGACCTTGGGTAGCCCCATACGCCAAAGGTACGAGCTGTCCGACCATCGCGGCTGTGTGCTGGGCTTGGCCATCGACCCGCAACGAGACCTCGTACTATCGGCCGGATGGGACCGCGAGATCCTGACGCACAGTCTTTCCCGCCGCATGCTGCTGGGCCGGCTAGCGGGCCACAAGAGCCCGGTCGTGGCCTTGCAGGTCTGCGGCGCCACCTTGGTTTCGGCCGACGATAGCGGTCGCATCGGCTTCTGCGCCCTGGATAGCCTAGACACCGTCACCACCCAGGGCGGGCATTCGGGATCCGTCAACGCGCTGGTGGCCAGCGCGGGGCGTGTCCTTTCCGCTGGCGACGACGGCTTCGTCAACATCTGGTCCGTGGCGGAACGAAAGCGCCTGCACCGGGTGCAGGTCAGCAGCGCCGCGATCCGCGCCCTGGCCCCCAGCCCGGACGGCCACTACGCCGCGGTCGCGTGCGCCGATGCCTGTCTCCGCGTCCTCTCGCTGGAATCGGGCGAGGTGTGCGCGGGCTGGATGCTGGGCGCGGGGGCCACAACCTGCGATTGGACTGGCCCGGACGTCGTGTGTGGCACGCGCTCGGGCGAGGTCCTGCGATTCGATTTCCTGCCGCCGCGTCTGCTGCTGGCGGCCAGCTGGCATCCCGAGCGGCTGTTGCTGGCGGCCCTCCATAGTGACGGCGTGCTCTCGCTGGGCGAGTGGCACGACGGCGCCGGTTTCCTCGAGCCGCTGGCCGTGCGCGCGCTGGGACCGGACATCGCCGAGCGAAGCCCAGAGGTGCGCTGGTCATCGAGCGGGCGGACGCTGCGGATCACGTACAGCGGCGGCGCGCAGGTCTTGGACGCCTTCACCCTGGCCTCGGTCGATGCGCCCTCCGAGGACTGGGCCCCGCCTGCACCGGTCAGCCCCGACGGCCAATGGCGCGCAACCACCGGGAGCACGGGCGTCCGCCCCGCCTGAACCATGTCGGAGGAATCGCTCTTTCAGAGAATCCGTCGGGTCGCGCACCTGTGCTTCTTGATCCTGTGCTTGCTCGCGCTGGCGGTCGCGCTCTGGGACTACGGGCATATGTGGTGGTACGCATGGAAGCAGGGTCTGATCCCCGAGGCCTGGAATCCACCCGACGCACCCCACGGCCCCTGGCGCAGGCTGTGGGCCTACCTTCCCGAACACCCTGGTCGCCACTGTCAGCGGGTGCAATTCGATCTGCTGCTCGCGTCTGCCGCCGGCATTCTGAGCTTCGCGTTTCGTCCCTCGGTCAGGCGCGCGATCATCCCGGTGCTATCGGTCGCGCTGTGCGTCCTGTTCTTCGTTACGCACAGCTGGCTGGTCGACTGAAGGAGGGCTCAGATTCAACCACTGGCGTTCGTCCTGTAGAGTGCCGCCATGAGCCCGAAGGAGCCTGCCAGTCCGCAGCGGACCTATCCGTGGGAGACGGTGCACGTCTTCGTGTCCAGCACGTTCAACGACATGCATGCGGAGCGCGACTACCTGGTCAAGGAGGTCTTCCCCGAGCTGCGCGACTGGTGCGAGGAGCGCAAGCTACGGCTGGTGGACATCGACCTGCGCTGGGGCGTGAGCGAGGCCGATGCCACCCACAACCAGCGGGTCGTGCAGGTGTGCTTGCAGAACATCGACCGATGTCGGCCGTTCTTCCTGTGTTTCCTGGGGCAACGCTATGGGTGGATTCCCGGGATGGCTGATGTTTCGGAGGAGACCTTGGCGCGCTTCCCGGGGCTAAAGGCAGCCATGGCGGAGGGGCGATCCGTGACCGAGCTGGAGGTGCTGCACTCTGTGCTGGCGCCGTTCGTTGGGGGCGAGGCCAAGGTGGTGGCTGAGCACTCGTTCTTCTTTCTGCGG
>CAZHUY010000147.1:0-5483 GCA_964535465.1 uncultured Myxococcales bacterium | reverse complement strand
TGCCCGACAGGCCAGCGCAGCTCAAACGCATCTACACCGATGAAGCCGAAGAGGATCCGATGAGTCGGGCGTTTCTGGTGGAGCGCCAGCGGAAGCTGCGCGAAGTGGTTTCCGACCAGAAGAGGAGGCCGGTGAGGAAGTACAGCGCTCGCTGGAACCCGGAGGCGCGCACGCCCGAGTTGAGCATGCCCCTCGATTGCCCCGCAACCCTCCGGGAAAACAAGGAGCGCTGGCGTCGCGACTGGCAGCGCTGCGCGGACGTACGTATTCCCGGGGGCGCGCGCTCCGTGCCCAAGAAGCAGTCCGAGGCCGCGCGGATGTACAATCAGCAGCTGTGTGCCGGCCGGCTGGGCGACTTCTGGTCGCACGGCCGGTCGTTGACCGAGGTGATCGTTGACGACTTGAAGGCGGCAATCCTCAAGCGCTTTCCCGAGCGCACAGCGCTGCCTGAGCAAGACGATCTCAGCCGCGAGATCGACCGACACGAGGACTTCGTGCGCACGGCCGCCGAGGTGTTCATAGAGCGGCCGGATGACTTCACGGACCTGAACGCATACGCGGAAGGGAATTCGCAGAATCTCTTCGGGTTGGTGGCCAAGGCCGGTCTGGGGAAGTCGACGCTGCTGGCCAATTGGGTTGCGCGCTGGCGCTCGCGCCCGGGCAAGCCCACGAACGAGACCGTACACTCGCGCTTCGTGGGCGTGGGCGAGCGGTCGAACAACGTCGATTCCCTGCTGCGCTCGATCTTGGCGGAGTTGCGTCGCGCCGGAAAACTCTCTAGCGAAATTCCGGACAATGGGAACGTCCTGCGGAGCAAGCTCCCCGGGCTACTAGGTGAGAGCGGGAAGAAGGGCCGAACCGTCGTCGTCATCGATGCTATCAACCAGCTACAATCGGGCCTTTCTGATCTGGACTGGCTCGCGCGCACTCTGCCCGAGAACGTGAAGCTTGTGGTGAGCTTCAAGCTGGGCGATTCGGCCGGCGATGTGCTGGCCGCACATCTTCGCGCAGACGATCGGGTCACCCTGTCCGAGGTGCGCCCCTTCGTCGGGTTGGAGGAACGCCGGCAACTCGTGCGCCACTACCTGCGCCAGTTTCTCAAGGAGCTGGACGGCCAGCACCTGGAGGCCCTGATTCGGGCGGATGGCGCGAATAACCCGCTCTTCCTCAAGGTGGTTCTCACCGAGCTTCGGGTTTTCGGCGCCTTCGGGCAACTCGGCAAAGTGATCCGCCGGGAATTCGGAACCACCCCGCAGAGCGCGTTCGAGGCCGTGCTACGGCGGCTGGAAAACGATCCGAGCTACGCTGCCGTACCGTCAACGCAAGCGGTGCCCCTGCTATTTGGCTTACTCGCGCACTCGCGCGGCGGTCTGCCCGAGGACCTCCTGGCGCGGATGCTTCTCACGGAGCTGGCCTTGAGCGAGGAACGGTTGTCGGAAATGAAGGCGACCGTCCGGATCTTCCTTCGCCAGGTACGGCCCTTCTTGGCAAGACGCCACGGGAAGACCGATTTCTTCTACGAGGCCTTCTTGCTGGCAGCGCGCGCCCGCTGCCTTCTGCAAGAAACGCGGAGAAACCTCGCTGAGCAACCCCCCGGAACGCCCGCCAGCGAGACCAAACCAGGACCTCGTGGTGTTTGGCGCAAGCTGCTTGCGCTCGTTCCAAGCAGACGCCCCCATTTCGGGCGAGACACAGAGACACATTCGGACGCACACCTGGAGACAGCTCCAGCCCGCAGCTCATCCACACGGTGGCACGCCAGGCTGGCGCGAGGCTGCGAGGAATGGTCTAAGCTCCAAGGGCCCGCGCAGGAATACGCTCTTGGCAATCTCGTTTGTCATGAAGTGGAGGCGAAAAGAACAGGACTGGCTGCCGAGGCCCTCACGGATTTTGGGTTCCACCACAAACGTCTGACGGTGCTGGGGCGCGGGGATACGGAGGGCGTGTTAGCCGACTTTGGCATGGTGGCTAGGGCGGATGGGCTTGCGCCCGAGCTTCGCGAGGGTTTTGCGACGTGGAGCGGGTTCTATTCCCACAATGCCCATCTATTGCAGAGAGAAGCCGACAGCGTAAAGCCAGCGACGATACTCCTCCAGCTTGCCGTCGCTCATGCAGAGACGAGCCCGGTGACCGCGAGTGCGGAAAGATGGCTCGCAACCGTTGGCAGCGAGTCGCCGTGGCTGCGCAGGCTGGGACGTCCAGCAAAGGTCGAACAGTCGCAGTGCCTGCGCACGCTCGAAGGGCATGGCGGGACGGTGAACGCCGCAGCGGTGCTTCCTGACGGCAATCGCCTGCTCTCCGCCAGCGACGATGGAACCCTCAAGCTGTGGGAGCTGTCATCGGGCCAATGCTGGCGAACATTCAGGGGGCACCGAGGTGCGGTGAACGCGATAGCCCTGTTGCCGGACGGTAGGCGCGCGGTCTCGGCTGGCGAGGACCGGACTCTCCGAGTGTGGGATCTGGAAACCGGCCGCTGCTTGCGCGTGCTTGAAGCGCATAAGGCCGCGGTGAACGCCGTGGCGGTGTCGCCAGATGGGCAACGAGCGGTTTCGGGGGACGACCACGGATGTTCGCATGTCTGGAATTTGAGAACGGGAAGGTGTCTTCGCACCATCAGCAGTGGTGAAAAGGTGTTTGCGGTTGCCACACTTTCAGATGGTCGTCGAATGGTCTCGGGTGGCGCCAGCCAGACTCTGACAGTCTGGAGTATCCGTACCGGCAGGCAACTGCAGGAACACAGCCTCAAGCGTTTTCGCGATGTCGAAGGTCAGACGCGCCAGTGCGCTACTGCTCCGGGATATTCAAGCCACGCGGGTTGGGTCCGGACTGTGGCTGCTGCCAGCGACGGTCGGAGCGTGCTCTGTGGTATCGGAGGCCAGACATCGGGCAGCGGAATGCTCAAACTGGTCAGTCTCGATCGTAAGTCCCCCTGGTTCGACCTCGGGAACATATTCTTCGGTGGCAGCGACTGTCCGCTTGGACTGGAAGGACATGGAGGCGAGACGCGTTCCGTGGCGATGTCTGCAGATGGCCGCATGCTATTCTCGGGAAGTGACGACGGCACGGTAAAGGTCTGGGACGCGACGACCGGCCGCTGCCAGAGGACGCTGCGCGGACACATCGACGGTGTACGAACCATTGCCGCCTGCCCAGATGGTCGACGCCTGGTATCGGGTGGCGCTGACGAAACCCTCAGGATTTGGGATCTTGCCGTGCTCACAGAGCCGGACATGGCGAACGCTCACGACCATGATGCCGGCGCAGTGCACACAGTGTTCGAAGTGGCAATTTCTGCTGATGGTCGTCGCGCCGTCTCGAGTGCCAACGATGGGAATGTCGTTTGGGATGCGGCGACCGGCACGGTCCTGCGCAGGTTGGATCATCTTCAAGGACGCGTGAGGTCTTTGTCCTCTGACGGTCGTTTGGGAACAATGTGCGCCGGGAACGCAGCGGAGTTATTGGATCTGAGGACAGGCGAGCGACTCCGAACGTTCGAGGCACACTCGGCATGGGTGGCCACGGTGATGATTTCGCCGGACCAGCGGCGGATGGTCACTTTCTCCGACCTGACGCTCAAGCTGTGGGACCTGGAAACCGGCGCGTGCCTACGAACGATCACGGATCCCACTGGGAAGATGACAAGCGTGGCCTTGCTACCCGATGGCTGCCGGGCGATCTCTGGCTGCTATGACAAGACCATGAAGCTCTGGGATTTGGATAGCGGCACCTGTCTGCGGACGATGGCCGAACACACAGAAAGGGTCAAAGCCGTGTCGGTCTGTGCCGAAGGGCGCTGGTTGGTTTCGCAGGACATGTCAGAAAGCGACAAGACGCCTACGATCTTGAGGGTCTGGGATGTGGAGACGGGCGTGTGCCAGCACACCCTCACAATGAAATATCATCATCTTCCGGTCGCGGTATCGGAGCGGGGCCATTGGATAGCCTACGGTGGTTGGGGCGGATGGCTGACGGTGCTGCAAGTGGAGACATGCACGCCCGTCGCGCATTGGTTCGCTGGGAACCAGGTGGCCGATTGCGCCGTGGGTGATGATGTCATCGCCGCCACCATTTCTGGCGGCGAGGTGTTGTTCCTCAAACTCATGCCCCCCGGCCGCATCACTCCCGAGACCTTTGCCGCCATCTGGCACCCTGCGCGCCTGATCCTCGCCATCGCCCGCGCGAGTGGCGCTCTCCACCTCCAAGCCTGGCACCCCGAAGCGCAGTTCCTCGAAGAGATCGCCCGCACCTCCGTCCCATCCATCACCTCCGTGCAATGGTCCTCCGACGGCGCGCACCTTCTCGCCTCCTCCCGTGACGGCGCCACGTGCATTCTCGACGCCACGACTCTGAAGCCTGCGTCCGCCTCGGGGGACTGGGCGCCTTCCTCCCTCAGCAGCCACGACGGCCGCTGGCGTGCGGTGATCGAGGCTGGCCAGCTTCGCATCGTTCCTGTCTCGGAGGCATAACGTCCGTGCTGCTTCCCTCCGATCACATCGAGATCCCGCCGCTCCGGTCGCTTACCACCGACCAGAAGATCGCTCAGGTCCTGGCCGGGCCTCTCTTTGCGACGTCCCCTCTCGATGCGCGGACGCCGCAGCCCATCGAGGCATTCGTCGCAAACCATGGCATTGGCTCGATCCAACTGGCGCGGGGCAACCTCGAACAGACACGCACCTGGGTGGCGCGCATGCAGCGGCTTGCCATCGACGCCTCGGGCATTCCGGTGGTCTTTGGCACGGACTGCGAGGTTGGCTTGCCCTGCAGCTTCAGCTTCGGCACCGAGCTGCCGTGGCAGATGGGTCTGGGCGCGGCGGGAGACGCCGACCTGGCCTATCGTGCCGGCCTCGTCGTCGGGCGCGAGGCGCGCCCGGCCGGAATCGACATGGTGTACGGACCTTGCGCCGACGTGATTGACGATGCCCGCAATGCCGGGATCATGGCCCGGGCCTACGGCTCCGATCCGCAAGCTGTCTCCCTGTTGGTTGCTCGCACGGTTGAGGGGCTGCAAGCGTGTGGCGTGGTGGCGACGCCCAAGCACTTTCCTGGCCACGGGAAGGCCTTGGAAGCCTGATTCCAGGCTCCCCTCAGAATCCCCCCGCCTCGCGCGTCTTGCTTGTGTGGGCGGGCGGGGTTTGCGAAAAGGGTGTCCATGGCAGAGGCTCGGATGAAAGACGGGACGGACAACAAGACGCCGGTTGAGCGCGCGGTGCGCGTGTTCATCTCGTCGACCTTTCGCGATATGCGCGAGGAGCGGGAGGAGTTGGTCAAGCAGGTGTTTCCGGAATTGCGGCAGCTATGTGATAGCCGGGCGGTGATTTGGAGCGAGGTGGATCTGCGCTGGGGGGTGACCGAGGAGGCGCAGGCGGAAGGCAAGGTGTTGCCCATCTGCCTGGCCGAGATCCAGAACTGCCGTCCCTACTTTCTGGGAAGATAGAGTCCCAGCAGATGGTGTGAATCCACAGCCCCCACGATGACGGCGGAGG
>CAZHUY010000146.1:0-15420 GCA_964535465.1 uncultured Myxococcales bacterium | reverse complement strand
CGCCGCGCCCAGGACCAGGCAGTGCACCAGGCCCCAGTTGCCGCTGGTCGCGCCGATGGTGCCGAGCAGGGCCGCCTCCGGGAAGGCCGGGGTCATGGGGAAGCCGGATGGGTCCTTCCAGACCCCGTAGACGAGGAATTCGAGCAGGAGAATGGCGATGTAGTTGCCCATCAGGGTGACTGTGGCCGCGCGCGCGATTTTGAACCGGTTTGCGCGCGATTTTGAACCGGTCGCAAGGTGAAAGAAACAGTTTGAAAGGGTGGTTGAAGGGGAAAAAAAGAATGTTTGAAACGCGGCATCAGTCTCGATAAACGCCCTGTAAATCAACCTCACCTGTGCGGCGTTTGCATGCGTTCCACCAAGCCGGCCAGCCGAACACATCGAGGGCAAGCCAGGCGATCGCTCCGGGCACAACCATCTGGTTGACCTCGGCGGAAAGTTGCCTCAGCAGCCGGTCATGGTACCCCTTGCCTGCTCCCTCGCCGAATCGGCGGCCAGCGTCATCAAAATACCAGTCATGCCTATAGCCCCAGTCGTGAAAAATCGTGGGTACGAGCAGAATACCAGTGGGGTCCATCCCCAGTGGCCAAAACGCGCGCGGGGTGCTGGCAAAATCAGTCCGAAACCCGGCAGGGATCACCAGCACCTCCCCGGTTGGCCGGGTGTACCGGTACTCCTCAACCAGTTCCCACACCCGCGCAGACCACAACCACGCCACCGCACGCCGCCACCACACTCGCCCCCTGGTCTTTAACGGAACAGGGCGGATAACGGGCATGGGGACAGCGATCAGGTCGTCCATGACCAAATTCCTCCTTGATTGTCCCCCTCGGCGGGCCCTATACTGCAACAACTCGACTTCAACCAAGGAGGATTCGTGAACCGAACGATTTGTACCATGGCTATTGTCGCCCTGACCGCCACGTCCGCATTGGCCGCAAGGCCGACAACCACGCAGGTTGGACCTTACGCGGTCGAAACGGGGATCATGCAGGTAGGCGACACCCTGACTGTACGGGGAAAAATTACACAAGGCGCCGCCTGCGAGCAGTTACTGATAGACGTAGCCCTCGGCAACACGGCGGCGAAGCAGCACGCCCGAGCCAGTGACGCCGTAGACCGCTACAAACCGAACTTCGCCGGGCGCTTCAGCGCGGAGACGCAGGTCAGGGCCGGAGGGCTCTCAGCATTCGAGTGGTACATCGAAGACATCGTTCTACGCTGCGTCAATGACGGGGTCGCCCGCAGGCATACCAGCAACCCCTAATCATATCTCGATCTCGAAATACGGCAGATCCGGCGCCACCCCCCGCACCTCGCCCGCAGCCGCAAAGGCCCTGTCCCCCGCCGTCACCTCGATGGCGCAGCGCAGCCACACCGCCCCGCCGCCCACGGTGGTGGCCGTCACCGTGCCGTCGCCGTGCACGGTGGTGACAGTCACCACCTCCTCGGTCGGCGGCTTGATCAGATCGCCGAAGCGGCGCCAAACGTTAATTGCCACGATAGCGCTCCACGTCGATCTGCTGACTGATGCGCAGGCCGCGACCAAAGTCGCAGCTCACGCGCACGCCCACCACCTGACCGCGCCAGGGGGTGCCGCGCTCCTCCATCTCGATCAGCTGGCCGATCTCCAACAGACCCGGCAGCGAGGCCGACCGGGTCAAGGGTAGCTCGAGCGATTCCCTGCTCCATTTGCCGCTCTGGCCGATGGCCAGCTTGCCCCGCTCGCGCGCCGGCTCGGTGGCGGTGATGAGCGCGTCCGTGATCATGGGCGCGAGCAGGTCACCGGCGGAACCCGTGCGCACGATCTTGGTCATCACGCCCTGGTGCTCACCGGAAACGAACACCGCGTTAACCACCGGCGTGGGCACGTACTCGCGCCGCAGCTGGCGGACGACGTAATCGCTGATGCCCATATCCGGCGTGGCCGCGCCCCAGGACCAGGGCAGGCTGTGCAGGCGCGGCAGGGCGCGCAGCTCTTTGGCGGTGCGATGGCTGATCACCCGGCCTCCGGCCGCCTCGGCGATCTGCTGGATCACCTTGAGCGGCGAGGCGTTGGAGTAGCTGAGCGCGCCCGCGCCCACGAGCCAGTCGACCACATCCCAGTCCAGGGTGTAGCCGGTGTACTCCAGCTCGGCCTCGGCCAGCTGGCGAGCGGTTGTGGCGGTGGCGTTGCTGCCGGCCCGGGCCGGGGCATAGGGCTCGGCCAGCATGGCTGTCTGCGAGCGGCCGCGCAGGGTGTATTCGCGCCGGCCGAAGCTGTGCGCCTCGCTCCAGCCTTCCACGAGCGCGGTCCACTGGTGGCCGTTAATGTCGCAGGCCACGGCCACGGGCTCGTCCAGCGGCATGACCAGGGCCAGGCTCGCCTCGGGCACGCGCGCGCTGAAACTCCAGCACCAGCTGTCAATGTCCGCGCTCAGGTCGAGGCTGAACACCTCCACCGGGGCGTTGTCACTCAGGCGGCTCATCTGTGCGGTGTTCATTGTCCACCAGACCTTGAGTTTGGGCGACACCGGCCAGCTGCCGAGCGGCGGCCGCTGGTACAGGTAGTTGTCACGCCAGCCGGAAGGCTCGCGCTGGGTGCAGCGCAGGTCATAGCTGAGCGGCTCGAAGCGGAAGCGGATATGGTCGCCGTCATCCACCCGACTGAGCGGCACCACCAGATCAATGTGGACGGCCAACCCATGCGGGTGCTGATAGTTCCGCCTGCAGATGCGGGCATAGAGTTCGCGACCCCAGTAGGTGCGGTGGAGCGGATCGCGCGGAATAAGGGTATTGATCCAGGGCACGACGATGGGCCGACCCACGGCCGGGAACTCGCGCCACGAGGCGCGCAGGGTCTCGTCCGCGCGCGTGCCCTCGCCGCCCCACCAGGGGATGGCCAGGCCGTGGTCACGCGGATCAGGAGCACCCCAGGGCGCGCGGTAGGTGCGGGCCGAGGGGTCGAGGTTGATCCAGGGTACGCGGGCCAGCCGCCCCCGATGCTCGAGCGCCGACCACCCCACCCGGCTCGAGCCGGGCCGCACCGGCGTGGTGCCCGACCAGGGCGAGCGCACCGCGCGGCCGATCTGCTCAGCCACCTGGCGCACCGACTGGCGGACAGTGTGGCCGAGGTGGTCGGTCCCGTCCCAAGTTGCCCTGGTCGACCGATCCACCCGGCGGAGGCGCTGCCAGGCAATGCGCGTGCCCACCGGCCGCACCGGCTGCGGTTCCGGCGGGACGACCACGTCCACGCCGAAATTGAACAGCAGCGTCCCACCCTCAGGCCAGACATACCCGGGCCGGAAATCCAGGACGATGCTGCTGCCGATGGGCGGCTCATAAACCACAAATCAAACCCCCTCTCCCGTGACCTGCGAAACGTAATCCGCCACCTCGGCGTTGTAGGTGCCGGTGTCGTCAAAGGCGATCACGGTCAATGCCCCCTCGGCATACTGGGGCAGACCCACCGCCTTCCACGCCCCGGTCGCCGGGTCGGACAGCGTGACAAAGACCGCGGTGAAGCTGTCCCGCAAAAACACCACCACCCGTTTCTTGGCTGGCGATCCATCCACGGTCACTGTCCCGGCGAGGCGGTGTCGGTCCGTGCGTGCCGCCCCGGCTATCAGCTGAAACCCGCTTAACAGGTGCATGATCACACACTCAAATCGAAGAGCACTTCGAGTATCTTCCCGTTCACATACCGACCGGCAACAGGCAGGTAGGGCACGCCGTCAATCTCCTGTTCCGCCAGACTGCTCACTGGCAAATAGGCATACACGGCGCGAATCCGAGGCAACACGCCCCGAAACGTCCGCGCACCAGTCCCGGCCAGCCAGATCGGCGAGGCCACCAGACCCATGGCTGCATCGTATGTCCCGGCTGATCCGGAAGGGTCAGAAGAGTTCGACGATGCTCCATCGAACATGGCCAAGCCGAACTGCTTGGTCAGCACAGAGCCAACCGCTCCAGAGGCAGCTCGGGCGATGTTGTAATAGGGGTAGGAGGATGATTGCGCGGCATCGTTGCTGGACAGACATCCGACCCCCCATGACGCGGACGTAATGACAGGGTTGCTATAGATAAACGAGAAATTGAAGCCATCGGTGGCATAGAAGCTCTCAAAATCTCCGACAAAATAGCTTTGCAGGTTGTATGTCGAGCTGGCGGCTGCGGCGGCAGTATTAGGAAGGGCAGTGGCGTTGTAATACACGAAAAAATAGAACCACTGGTCATTGGCGATGAGTATCCAAGGCCGCGGCGTGCTGTCGGTAGAATTCGAAAAATCGCACTTATTCATGGCGCCAATAGGGAACGACCCCGACGACTCACTCGACATGGCCTCGTAGCAGGAAAAGCGCGCATCTGCTGACGAGGCTTCGCTCTCACCATCCACTGCGAAAAAGAACCCGGTGCCGGTGATACTGTTACGGAAGCAGGCCACAGTTTCACCGAGGTTGATAAACGGCATAGTCCAACCAGCGGGTAACTTGTCCCCGTAGCCATCAACCAGGCACTTTCTGAACAGGTTGACCATGCAGGTACGGCTGTTCCCGGCCAGCACCGGGGCATTGCCGTCGCTGCTCTTGTAGACGATCGGTGCCGTCATCGTGCATCCCCCCGCGGGTTCAAGGTGAAGTGGTCCTCGGGTTCGGCCTCCGGGCCCTGCAGGGTGGTGCGCACGGCCCAGGCGTCGCCGGTGGCGCCCTCGGTGTTGAAGCGCAGCACGTTGCCCGCGGCCCAGCCGCTGCCCCAGCCGCGGTAGTCGATGAAGAAATAGGGCCGGCCGGTGGCCAGGTTGATCGGCTGGGTGTCGTTGGTGGTGTAGCCGTCACCGACGATGCCGCGCGCCTCGGCAATGATGTTGAAATGGGTGGTGGAATCGAACACCAGAGCCCAGCGGTCCTTGACCGCGCCGGCGTTGGTCACCGAGATGGGATAGTCGATCTCGTTGAACGAGGCGTTGGCCGGATCGCCGACCAGGTCGTCCTCGAAATCATTGGACCAGGTCTTCTGGTCGAACAGCCCGTAGGCCCGGGCCTGCAGATCGCCGAACAGCAGGGCCGAACTGACAAAGGTGCCGCTCACCGGGTAGTCATTGGTCACGCCGCGGCTCAAGCTCAGCTGGCCGTTGATCTGCGTGCCGCTGACCAGCACCATATCCTCGATCTTGTGCATGGCCACGAGCGGCAGGGTGTAGGCGCTGAAATCGTTGTTCACCGCGTCGATGGTGATGGTGGCGGAGCCCTCCTCGTGCGCGTACATGGAGGTGGGCACGCGCAGGGGCGGGTCGCTGGAGTCGTAGATCTCCACACTGTCCGCGGCCCGAGGCAGGGTGTAGGTCTGGCCGCCGGTCGGGCTCGGCGAGAGGGGCTCGGTGTCGGTGTTGTGCACCACCACCACGTCGCCCGGCTTGACGATGGGCACGCGGCCATCGCTGGGCAGGCGCACCGGGTTGAGGCCGAGCAGGGAACTGTCCAGCGGGATGTAGGAGTAGACCACGCAGGCATAGGTGAGCGAGTCCGCGTACACCGGCTCCGGCTTCCACACCTGGGTGCCGTCGACCAGGTCGGCGTTGTACCAGTCCTCGCCCTCGTTGCCGATGGCGTCCACCATCTCGCCGAAGCCGAGGGTAACCACGCCGGTGGCATAGTCCACCAGGCCCTCGATGCCGTCCGCGCTGATGGTGCCGTCGAACCCGGCCACCGCGCTTATGCGCACGCCGTGCATGGTCACGCCGGCAAGGGTCAGGCTGCCGGGCCGCAGCGGTGCGCCCGGCGTGCGGAAGGTGACTTCGGTCACGTACTGGCTGCCCAGCCGGCCGGCCAGGCTGTGCACGGTGATACTGTTGGAGCCGCCGTCGTACACGTCCAGGCTCACCTCGCCGGTGAGGTAGTCCACCGAGCCGCAGAGCACGCCCAGCCCGGTGACCGGGTCCGGGTTGCGGAAGATGGAGCCCATGCGGTCCACGTAGCGGTTGCCCGCCCAGGTGAAGGCGATACTGCCGGGCACGAGCGGAAGCGAGACCGCGTTTTTCGTCAGGCGGATTTTGAACGGCTTCACCGGTACGGTCTCGGTGGCGGTCTCGGCAGCGGCCGCGCTCAGGGCGTAGCGGCAGAGCACCGAGCCGGGCGCAGCCGGGGCGCTCAGGTTTTCGGTGGTCTGGGAAAAATCCGTGCCCGTGGCCGCCTGGCTGGAGTTGTCCGTGACCGTTTTGTTCCACGGCCGGGCATAGGTGAAGGTGGAGGTGCCCATGTTATCCCCTGCCGGAGGTGAGGTTGATGTCGGTTGAGGTGGAGCCGCTGGCAACAGCCCGGGTCGCGATGGTGTCCTTGACCCCGGTGGCCGTGGTCAGGTCGAACACCACCGCGCCGGTGACATAGTCGATGGTGGCGCTGATCCCGCCGGCGACCACGGTCACGGTCTTTTCCGTGTCATTCAGGGCAAAGCTGCTATCGTCCGAGGCCGCGCTCGAGCTGTTGCTGTAGCCGCCCAGGTAGGGCCCGGACCCGTAGGAGGTGACCGTGGACCCGGCGCTGGAGGCCTGGGCGCTGTCCTCGCTGGCCGCGCGCGCCTGGCTGAGCGTGGCGCTGAACCCGGGCGCGCTCATGGCGCCGCTGCCGTTATCGCGCAGCTTGTAGGTATGGGTCCAGCCGCCGATGGTCAGCGGCACGTCCATGCTCAGGCTGCCCGCCTTGATCGGCGCTCCGGGCAGGTTGAAGGTGGATCCGGATCCGGTGTGCACCTGGGGCGCGTACTTGTCATGGTTGATGGTGTAGTCGGATCCGGCCACCGGCACCAGGGTGGGCGTGAACTCCATCTCGCCGTTGCCGTAGTTGATCCAGCCGGTGGCGTCGCCGGTGATCACCCCGGCGCCGTTGTCCTGCGCCGTGGCCGTGGTCGACACCCCCACCGGCCAGGTGATGGAGAGCGACCCGGGCGCCACCGGCGTACCGGTGAGGGTGTGGCGCACCGGCTCCACCTCGATGGTGACCGCGCCCTGCATGCGGATCACCTCGGTGGGGTTGCCCCAGCGGAGAATGATGGGCGTGTCCACATCCGGCAGGGCCGCGGTGGTGATGGACACCTGGCCGAGCGCATAGTCGATGCGGCCGGTGCCGGTGTTCTCGATGTCGGGCACCAAAAAGCCGTTGCCGTCGTCGCGCAGCCGGTACCACTGGCCCTCGGCCATGTAGTCGGCGCTGATCGTGCCGGGCACGGGCGGCGGCCAGAGGATGGCCACGTAGTTGTAGCCGCGGCTGGCCGCGAACACGGGCAGCAGCAGGGTGGAGGGCGTGAGTGCCATGGCCGCGCCCGGGTCAAAGGTGGCCGAGACCGCGCCGGTGATGGGGCTGGCAAAGGCCATGGAGCCGGTGTGGTAGCCGAGCACACCCACCTGGTTGCTGCCCTGCATGAGCACGCCGTCGCCCCGGTCCGTGTACTCCGTGCTGCCGATGGTGAGCGTGAGCGTGCCGGGAACAAAGGCCTGGCCCAGGTTGAGCGTGGTCCAGGTTTGCGAGGTGAAGGTCACCGTCTGGGTGGCGCCGCTCTGCTTGATCGGCCCGACCTCGCCCGGGGTGAGGCCGAGCAAAGGCGTCTCCGCCTGGCTGGTGGGCACCAGCTGGGTGTAGATGCTATCCACCTGGATGGTCACGTCGCCTTCGCTGATGGCGGAGGTCGGGGTCATCACCCCGTAGTACTTGGCCGAGTCGCTCACCAGGGTGTTGTAGATGCTGGTCGCGGCGGCGTCATTGGCCGAGACCTCGCCGCCGGTGAACGTCACCTCGAGCGGGTCGCCGATGTCCACCTGCAGCACCCGCCGGGTGAAGGTGCTGGTGGTGGTGAAGCTCTGCTCGCGCGCCTCGACCTTCATCACCCGCACATACTGGCGGTACTCGCTGGCCGTGCCCTTGCTGTTGAACAAACAGAGCACCGCACCCACCTCGGGCGGCTCGGCGCTGATGGGCTGGAAGATGAGCAGCGAACGTGATCCGGCCGGCTGGTCACCCCACAGCCAGCCCTGGAAGCGCGGGCCGAGGGTGACGTAGCTCTCGAGCCGGTTGCGCGCCTCCACCCGGGTGTCGCCCTCGTCCTCGGTGCGGAACAGGGCCACCTGGATGTTCGGATCCTTGGCCAGCTCGCTGATGATCAGGTGCGCGCCCGAGTACATCTCCGTGTCTTCGGTGTCCACGTGCAAAAAAAACTTGCGCAGACTCACCCGGCCGTAGGTGCGATCGAGGCGGCTGATATCGTTGAACAGGTTGTTGATGTTCCCGTCCACGATCTCGGTCGCGGTCATGTAGCCGCCGCCGTCGGTTTGGTCGGTGAGGCGTTGGGAGGCTCTTATCTTGACGTCTTCGGTGGTGATTGGCATATCTATCCCTGTTCGGTGGTTAGGCTTTTAGGCTGTAGGCTGTTCGGCTGTAGGCTAAAGTCAGCGGCCCGCAGGGCCGGAAGCCCTGACCTACAGCCTAAACCCCTACAGCCTATCAACCTGCCCTCCCTCATACTTCCATCAGCCGCAGAGTCAGCGCGTACCAATCGCCCTCCGCCGGGGTATTGTACGGCACGATCGGCCGCGCCTCGATAGGGGATCCGTCACTGTGGCGGAAGGCGACCGTAAAGGTGCGGGCATCGTTCAGGGTCAGGGTCATGGTCTTGCCGGGCGCTGCGGCCAGCGCCATTAGGGCGAGTACCGTTGTTCGGCTCGCCCAGGCGCGGTCATCGCCGCCGGCCAGGGTGATCGGCCGCCCGGCCTGCATCACCCCGGTCTCGATGGCGAGCGCACCGGCCAGGGTGTATTCGACCTCTTGAGCTACCGGAGTCCAGTCGGTCTCATCTTCCCAATGAAGATCGCTGGGGAGCGTTACGGTATCGAGGGTGATACTCATGCCGTCATCCCGGCCAGCTCGAGCTGGCGAATAAACTCACTCACATCCGCCGGGCTCCCGCTCAGCCGCGCCCCGCCCAGCTTGATCTCGTGCACCTGCGTCGGCTTGCCGTCGCGGCCCGGTCCGGATTGGGCGCCCGGGGCGCCGGTCAGTTCGCCCAGCTTGCCGGCAAGCGCGGCCAGCAGCTGGCTGTTCAGCCCGTCGACCTGGCGCAGGTCAACCTGGGCCAGCTTGCCTTCCTGCTCCCTGGCGGCCCGGGCCGCATCGAGGCCGAGCTGGCCCACTGTGCGCACGCCGCTGTAGGCCAGCCGTTTGGCCGCCTCCTTGTCCACGCCTTCCGCGCCGGAGCCGAGCTGCTTGTACAGGCTGCGCGCCTGGTCGGCCGCCTCCTGCGCGCCTTCCAGGTCGCCGGCTTCCATGGCAGCCTTGGCCGCCTTCTCATAGTTCTTGGCCTCGGCCGCACGCCGCTGCCACTTGGTGGCCTCGTCGGCGAATGGGTCCATCTCGGCCAGGTCATCCTTGAGCGATTTCTCCCGGTCGCCGATTTCCCCCTGCAGCTGCTTGACCCGGTCGGCATACCGCTCGAAGATGGACTTCGCCTTCTCCGTGGCCTGCTGCTCGGTGGCCATGCGCTGCTCGGCCGCCCGCTCCTGCTCCGCCTGCAGCTGCTCGAACCGCGCGGCCTGCTCTTCGGCAGCCCGGGTGGCATCGGCCTGGCGCTGCTCTTCGGCCGCGGCCGCGGCCTCCTCGGCCTCGCGGGCCCGGTCGGCGGACACCTGGCGGGCCTCGTCGCGCCTGGCGCGCATGGCCTCGGCCCCGGCTTCCTGCTGCTCCCTGGCCGCGGCAGAGGCCACGGCTGCATCCTCCGCCCTGGCACGCCGTTCGGCGGCCTGCTCTTCGCGTTGCGCCCGTTCCGCCTCGGCCTGCTCTTCCATGCGGCGCAGGTCGGCCGCCAGCAGTTCGGTCTCCTGGCGCTGCTCCTCCTGCTGTTCGGGCAGCGGCAGGGCGCGGGCCGCATCGACAGGCCGAGCCCGCACCGGCTCAGGCCTGGCCGGCGCCGGGGCCTCGATCGCGACCCGTTGCTTTCGTGCCTCATCGGCCTGGAGGCGCGCCTCTTCTTCTTTGGCCCGTTCCTCCTCGGCCTGTTTCCTCGCCTCTTCCTCGGCCTGCTGCTTGGCCTCGCGCGCCGCCTGCTGCTCCTCGGCCATCTTCTTGACGTCTTCGGCCTGTTTGGCCATGATCGCGTCATTGGCGGCCTGCTCCCTGGCGGCGGCATCCTCCTGCGGTTTGGCCACCCGCTCGTCAACCTGTTTCCTGGCCTGGTTGGTGCTCTCCTGCCCCTTCTTGTCGATCTCGGCGAGCATCTCGCTGTACGCCGTTTTGGCCGCCGCCATCTGCCGTTCCACCGCGCCGACATCGCCGCCGGTGAGCACGGCCCAGGCCTTTTGTGCCGACAGCCGGAGCAGGTCAAAGGTGTGGATCATGGTCAGGGCGCCCTTCTTGACCACGTCGAACGAGCCGAGAATCTCGCCCACCCACTGGCCCAACTCCCAGGCCACGAGCAGCGCGCCCAGCTGGCCGAGCGCGCCCTGCACCGTGGTGGCGGTCGTGCCCAGTGCGTTCAGGCCCTTGACCCCGTCGGCCAGCACCGGCCCAAGGTTCTTCAGCGCCGCGACCGTGCTCAGGATCTCGCCGCCAAAGGCGAGCATGATCGCCTTGCGTGCCGCGAAGGCCGCGAAAAACAGGGTGGCCGCACCGGCCGCCAGGGTCAGCGCCTGGGTCAGTCCGGGAAACCTTTCGGCCAGGGTGGCGATGGAGCCGGTCACCTCGCGCAGCACGCCGACCACCGTGTTCAGGGCCGGGAGGAAGACGTTACCCACGTTGATGGCCACCTCGGCCCAGGTGTTCTTCAGCAGTTGCAGCTGCGCCGCGGTGGTCTTGTTGCGCTCCGCGGCCTCGCGTTCGGTCGAGCCCAGCACCTTGGTCTGGTCGTCCACCGCGGCCAGGGCGTTGCGGTAGCTGTCCACCCCCTGCACCAGCAGGGCGATGTTGTCCTGGTACTCGGCGCCGAACAGCCGGGTCAGGGCCTCGGCCTGTTCCTGCTTGCCCAGGCGGCCCAGGGTCTCCAGCAGGGTGTCGATGGCCTGCTGCGGCTTTTCGCTCACCATGGCCGCCATCTGCTCGGCCGACAGACCGATGGATTCCAGCGCCTCCTTGAACTGCGGCGTCTGCACGTTGGCGGTCTGCAGCCTGGACAGCAGGGTGTTGATGCTGGTGGCGGCCACCTCCGGCGACTGCCCCAACTCCAGCATGGCCGCGCCGAGCGCCGCCGCCTTCTCCTCGGCCAGACCGAACACCTTCACCGATCCGCCGATGCGGGTCAGCACCTCGATGATGGCCGCTTCGTTGGTGGCCATGGTGTTGCCGAGCACGTTGATGTTGTCGCCCAGCCCCACCACCTCGGGGATGGTCAGGCCGAAGATGGACTTCAGTGTGCCCACCGCCTGGCCGACCTGCTCCGCCGGGATCGAGAAGGCCGTGCCCATGGCGGCGGCTGCTTGCGTGAACGCGCCGATCTCGGCCACCGGCAGCCCCATCTGCCCGCCCATGGCCGCGATCTGGGCCAGGCCGGCGTGCGCCACCGGGAGCGACCGGCCAAGACCGATGATCTCCCGCGACAGCCCGGACAGCTGGGCCGGCGTGCCGTCGACCACCTTCTTGACATCGGCAAAGGCCGCCTCGAAGCGGATGGCCTCCTGGATCGCGCCGACCACGCCGCGACCCCAGCCGACAAAGGCCACGCCCGAGGCGATCAGCTCCGCCTTGACCGCGCCCAGGGCCTCGCCGAACCCGTTCATCTGGCCGCGCAGCTCCACGACCTTGTCCTGCATCTTGACCCACGCCTGGGCCTGCTCCCGGGCCGAGGCCTGGCCGGACTGGGCCAGGGCCTTGTAGGCCGCCCTGGTCTTGGCGATCTCGGCCTGAATCTCGGCGTGCCGGTTGATCCCGAGGACGTCGCGGGCATTGGCCGCCCTGGCCAGGGCGTCGAACGAGGTGGTGGTCTGGGCGAGTTGGCCGCGCAGCCTGGACTGGGCCGCTCCCAGGTTGGCGGTGTCGACCCCGCCGTCCGCCAGGGCCCGGCGCAACCGGTGCAGAGCGACCTGTTGCCCCTCCAGGGTCTGCTTGAGCCGGCCCGCCTCGACCTTGGCCAGTGCGAAATCCTTGGCCAGGGCAGCACCGCCGGCGCCGGTTTTGATCTCACGCGCCAGGTCGGCAACCTTGCGCTGCGCCTCGCCATAGGCCTTGGTCGTGGCTTCGGTCTGTTTCTTGAGGTCGGCAAAACCCTTGATCGACGCCAGCGAGGCGTTGATCCCCGAGGTGGCGGTCCGAAACGCGGCCTGGACCCGTTCCAGGTTGCTCTTGACCCGGGCGGAGTCGACCGCTATGCTGATTTCAAGGGAGGATTGTTTCGCCATGAACCGTCACCGGTTGACCACCATTCTCTGTTTTGCCCTCTGCCTGTCCCCGGCCGTGCTGGCCGGTCTCTCCGCCAACCCCCGGGTTGACGCGTTCGCCCTGCTCTGGCCATCCATCATGGCCGTGGCCCTGGTCCTGGCGCTGGTCATTGGCGCCATCAGGGCGAATTGAATCACCTTTGAGCCTGCTTTAACGCCGCCTCGAACCACGCCCAGGGCCAGTCGATCAGGCCGGCGCCGTATCCGGATCGGGCGAGCTGACAGGCGGCGGCGCGGATGCTGTCGCCTGGAGCTTGGCGGCTCCCCCTTGCTCCAGCGCGGCGAACCGCTCGATCGTCTGGAGAAAAAAAGGGTTCTCCTGCTCCACCGCCTCCCACAGGCCCACCAACTCCGACGGCGTCACGTCCCCGGTCAGGTCGTCGATCGTCAGCCCGGTCGCCGTGCACACCACGGCCGCCGGCAGCGCCCGGTGCATCAGCAGGTCCGCGGTCGTCACCCGCATCGACCCGATGTTGTCAAAAAACTCGGCCGTTTCCCGCACCGTGAGTTGCCGCACGACCACGGTCTTGCCCTGGAAGGGTATTTCTTTCGCCATGTCTTCTCCTTGAGGGGTTCAGGCTGTAGGGGTTGAGGTTGTTTAGGCTGTAGGTGTTTAGGCTGTAGGTCATGACTACCGGCCCGCAGGTCCGCTGGTTTTCGCCTACAGCCTGTCAGCCTACAGCCTATTAGCCTGCCGTTCAGCTGAGCCACGTCAGCGCAAACGGCTCGGTCCCGCCGGTCGGCGTTTCCATGGTCGCCTCGAACTGCGCCTCCATGAACTTCTTGTCCGATCCGGCCTGGAAGCCGAAGTCTCCCGACGGAGCCAGGCGGGCCTGGTAGATGTCGAGGATGAAGTTACGGCCATCCGCGTAGTTCTGGCCATCGAGCACCAGCCGGCAGCGGATGTTGGTCTTGGTCATGGCCGCCATCTTGGTGCCCGCGATCGCGGCGTGCTTGTAGGTCACGTCGAGCTTGGCGTTGTCGGTAATGCCGCCGTCAGCGCCCTTGATCGCCTTGATCAGGCCGAGCCTCGGGTTGAGTTCGTAGTGGGTTCCGGCCACGTAGGTGACGAGCCCGGTGGCCTCGTCCTTGACCACCACGTCGCTGACCATGTACTTGCCCAGCGGCACCCACTTGTCCGGGATGGAGGTGATCTCCTGGGCCTCAGAGACCGTCCCGGAACTTTGGGTAAACGTGCTGTTCGTGCCGAAGAAGGCCATGGCGAACATGTCCGCGTCCACCTGGTCCAGGGTGAAGGCGAGGCTCATCGGCTTGGGGAAGGTGACCGAGGCGATGACCTGGCCGAAGTTGTCGCGGCCCGTGCCCAGCTGCTCGATGCGCTCGCTGTCGCCCTTGATGGTCAGGCTCGGGCAGTTGCCCTTGAGCTGCAGCCCGGTGGATGCGCCCTCGTCGGTGAGGACATCGATCAGCACGTTGCTGTTGCCCATGAAAGAAAACGGTGCACTCATGATTTTCTCCTGCGGCTGTTCTCAGCCGATAGTGTTTGGGAAGACGTCCATGACCACCCGCACGGAGTAGATCAGGAGCGTGTCCTCGGTGGCCTCGAAGCGGATGCGCGGCACGCTTGCCGGCAGGGTGCCCACCGCCGCCGGTCGCCAGTTGGTGAAGGCCGGCCGCACCTGGTCGATCAGGGTTTCCATGGCCGCCTGCCCTTTGTCCGGGTCGAGATAGCTGACCAGCAGCACCACGTCCCACTCCAGCCGGCGGGTGGCCGACGGCATGTCCGTGCGCAGCTCGTCCGCGGCCAGGAAGAACACCGCCGCGGGCGGCGCCTGCAGGGCCCGGCGGCTGAAGCCGCGCTCCACCACCTTGAACGCGGCCAGCCCTTCCAGCCGCTCCTTGATGGCCGTGGCAATGGTGCCCAGCATCACAGCCCCCGCTGCGAGCTGCGGGTGAACAGCCGGCCGTCAGCGCTGAAGCTGGCGCCGGACGGGCCCGCGCCCGCGGTGGTGTCGGCCAGGCCGGGCAGGTCGGCCTTGCGCACGGCAATGTCGGCCAGGATCGACCGGGCCGTGCGCGCCGCCCTGGTCACGGCCTCGGGCGTGTCCACGTGCGCCCGCCGGCCGTAGAGCACCTCCGTGGCCAGATCGAGCGACAGCCGCACCAGCAGGGGCGGCGGCGGCTCGATCGGCAGGGGGTAGCGCCGGCCGAGGTAGCTGTCGATCTCGGTGTCCGCGTCGCCGATGGCCCGGTCGACCTTGTCGGTGTCGACCACGCCGGCCGCGTCATCGTCGGTCAGATCGATGAGCACGCCCTCGGGGATGCGTTCGAGGAGTTCGGTCAGGGTGGCGTAGGACATTGTGTTCGTTCCTTGTCAGGTTGTTTAGGCTGTAGGGGTTTAGGCTGTAGGGGCGAAAAATCTTTCGCCCCTACTACAGCCTATCAGCCTTCAGCCTATCAACCGCTGTTCAACCTTTCTTCGCCCGTTTGTTCTTCGGCGCCGCCACGGCCTCCGGCGCCGGCTCGTCGAACTCTATCTCATACGGTTCCGGCGCGGCGGGCGGATCCACCTCGATCACCGCCGGGTCGTCCTCGTCCTCCACCAGGCCAAGCGGCGGCGGGGTGGCGTCACCTGGGGGCGGATCATCTGCCGCCTGGGCCACGGTGAGCATCGGCTCCGCCATGAGCACGTCCAGCTCCGCCTCGGTCCACCGGCCGTCCGGCCATGCCACCGGCCCGGCCGCATGGGCAACGCCGCAGCGACGGAAGCCCTCTCTCTTCGATGTGATAACAATCATGCGTTCACTCCATTGAGGGGTTTAGGCTGTAGGGGTTTAGGCTGTAGGCTAGAGCTGCCGGCCCTGCGGGCCGCTGACTTTTACTACCTACAGCCTATCAGCCTACAGCCTAAACAACCTGCAGTTCCGCCTGCCTTATCAGCCCTGGCCGGTGCTGCCGTAGCTCATCTGCCACAGCCCGTACCCGCCGGCGCACCGTGCCTCGGCGCCGAACAGGTAGTTCTTGCGCATGAACACGTTGTCCGCGTTCATGTCGGTCTGGCTGACGAACACCGG
>CAZHUY010000145.1:0-15466 GCA_964535465.1 uncultured Myxococcales bacterium | reverse complement strand
CCAGGAGCGAGAGGCCGAGCACCACCCGGTACACCACGAAAGAGTAGGTCGTTCGTGTGCGGAGGAAGCTCAACAGCCATCGAATGCACAGGTAGCCTGACACGGCGGCGGCGGTCAGACCAGCCAGCAGGACGGCCGCGCCGACCGTGCGATCGTGCATGAGCGTCGGCAGCTCGAACACCGCGGCGGCAGTCACCGCCGGGATGGAGAGCAGGAAGGAAAAGCGCGCGGCAGCATCGCGCCGAAGACCAATGAGCATGGCGAAAACCAGGGTGATTCCCGAACGCGAGACGCCCGGGACCAGCGCCAAGGCTTGCCCCAACCCAATGACAACGGCGTCCCGCATCGACAGCGAATCCAGTCCCCGTTCATGCCTGGCTAGGCGCTCCACCACGGCCATGACCAGCCCCACCACAATCAGGGAAAGCGCTATGACACCCAGGGTCCGCAAGGGCCCCTCCACCGCGTTTTTGAACAGGACACCCGCGATGCCGATGGGCACCGTCCCCACCACCATGTAGAGCAGCATGCGCCCCTCCGGCCCGCGTCGGCGTTGCGAGTCGGTCAACGCGGTCACCATGCCCAGCAGGTCACGAGAGAAGAAGATGATGACGGCCAGGAGCGTTCCCAATTGAATGACCGCGGTGAAAGCCGCGCCGCTGTCGCGCCAACCCATGAGGGACGGCACCACCCGCAGGTGCGCCGTGGACGAGATGGGGAGGAACTCGGTGAGCCCCTGAACGATGCCGAGGATGATGGATTGGGCGATGGTCAAGGTGCCGCAAGCATACTGAAATTTGCCCTGTACGCTCCTATGGCTTCAGGCAATCTCGCCCGAGGTCAAGCGATGGACCTGCCCCTTGGCGTCTTCGACCAGCAGGGCTCCGGTCTCGTCCACATCGATGGCGTGACCCTCGATACCGTCCCGGAGGACGGGCGGCGCGTGTTTCAGATCGGCGTAGCGTCGCCATATGACAAGGCCGCGCGCGGGGCCGTGCTCGAGGAAATCGTCGTAGACGGCCTCGAAGGACGCCAGGTAGTCCGCGAGGAGCTCGCCGCGGTCGAAACGCCGGCCCGCCGCCAAGCCGAGCGAGGTCGCACGCTCCGCCAGCTCGGGAGGGAATTGCGTGCCGTTGACGTTCACGCCGACGCCCAGGACGACGAAGCGGGTGTCTTGCCCCTCGCTGACCATCTCCATCAGGATGCCGGCAGTCTTGCGCATCCGCCCGGCTATGGGCAGCAAGAGGTCGTTGGGCCAGCGCAAACGGGGCGCCGCACCGACACGCGCGAGCGCTTGGGCAAGCGCCGCGCCCGCCAGCAAGGTCATGGGCGCCGCGTGCCGGGCCGGCAGTGGTGGACGCAACAGCAAGGATAAATAGAGGTTCTGCCCGGCCGGCGAGTGCCACACGCGCTGCAGACGGCCACGCCCCGCAGTTTGAGCGTCCGCCACCACCAGCAAGCCTTCGGACGCGCCCTCGGCTGCCGCGGAGCGCACCACATCGTTGGTCGAATCGCAGACCGGCAAGAAGCGATAAGGCCGCCCCATGCGCCGGGTTCGCAGGCGCGCGGTGACCCGCTGGGGTTCAAGCTCGTCGACCGTCCGCTCCTGCTTCACAGACCGGATCCCGGCGCGATCTCCATGTCCAACCCCAGATCCACGGCGGGGGCCGAATGGGTCAGCGCCCCCACCGAGACCAGATCCACGCCCAGGCGGGCCAACTCGGGAATACGCGCCAGGGTCACGCCGCCGGAGACCTCGATCAAGGGCCGAACCCTGGCCTTGCCCACCGCCGCCAGGGCGCTTCGCAGGTCGTCGTCGCTGAAGTTGTCGAGCAAGACGATGTCCACCCCCTCGGCCAGAGCCTCGTCCAGTTGCGCCAGCGTGTCCACCTCGACCTCGACCTTCAGGCTGTGCGGCACGCGAACCTTGGCGTGCCGGATGGCTTGGGTGACCGAGCCGGCCACCGCCAAGTGGTTGTCCTTGATGAGAACGCCCGAGCCCAGGTCGAAGCGATGATTGCTGCCGCCCCCCATGCGAACCGCGTACTTCTCCAGAGTTCGAAAGCCGGGCGTGGTCTTGCGAGTGTCGGTGATGCGCAAACGCGATCCCCGGGCGGCCTGCACATAGAGCCGCGTCTGGCTGGCGATCCCCGAGAGGTGCTGCACGAAGTTCAAGGCGGTGCGTTCGCCCGCCAACAAGGCCGACGCCGAGCCGCGATAGGTGGCCACCCCAGTCCCCGGCACGACCTCCTCGCCGTCGGCCAGGAATGACTCGACCACGATGTTGGCATCGAGCCGGCGGAACACGGCCGTGGCCACATCCACTCCGGCCAGGGTCAGTCCTTGCCGAGCCACCAGGTGCGCGACCGCGGTGCTGCCAGGATCGATGACCGCCTGCGAGGTGACGTCCCCGCGCCCAAGGTCTTCCTCCAAAGCCAAATCAATGAGTTGCAGGACGGCAGGGGTGATGATCCGCGATGAGGACATGGGAGGCAGAATACCTTGCGCATCCCCGATTTGACTATCTTGGCTCGCACGCGGTAGTTAAGCGCCCTATGCGGGTCACTGCTGGCGCTGACCGCGGGCGCAAACTGCGCGCGCCTCGTGGAGCCACCACACGGCCCACGGGCGCCAAGGTGCGTGAAGCGATCTTCAACATTCTGGGACCGCCGCCGCCCATCCCGGTGCTGGACTTGTTCGCAGGGACGGGCGCCCTGGGTATCGAGGCCCTGTCGCGAGGCGCGGAGCACGCGGAATTCGTGGAAAGGGATGCCCGGGCCCTGAGCGCGCTGCGGCGCAATCTGCGCGAGCTGGGGTTCGCCTCTCGCTCGCGGGTGCTGAGCGGCAACGTGCTCAGCGTCTTGCATCGCATGTCCAGCCACGGGGACGAACGGGTGTTCGGATGGGTCTTCGTCGATCCCCCCTACGCCTCGGGCGATGCCGAGCCCGTGCTCTCCCAGTTGGCGGGTGGCGCCCTGTTGGCGGAAGGGGCCATCGTCATCGTCGAGCATGACCGACGTCATGTGCCGCCCGAGGAGGTAGGAACCTTGGTCATGACCGACAGGCGCTTCTACGGAGACACAGGGGTCTCGTTCTACCGCAAGCAACGAGGGCTGACCTGATGCCCGCCCGTCGCTCGTTGGCCATCTATCCCGGGACCTTCGATCCCATCACCAATGGCCATGCTGACATCGTGCGCCGAGCGCTTGGCTTGTTCGATTGCGTGGTGGTGGCCTTGGCCGACAACCCGCGCAAGCAACCGTGGTTCTCCTTGAGCGAACGCACCCGCATGATTCGCCAGACCTTCGCCGGGGATGCCCGGGTCGAGGTGGATTCGTTCGAGGGTCTGCTGGCGAACTACGTGCGCCAGCGGGGCGCCCGGTTCGTCATTCGCGGACTGCGAGCCGTGGCGGATTTCGAGTACGAGTTCCAGTTCACGCACATGAATCGGCAGCTCGCGCCCGAGGTCGAAACCATCTTCCTGATGACCAACGAGGACAACTTCTACATCTCGTCCTCCCTGGTCCGCGAGGTCGCGCAGATGGGCGGCAACATCGCCCGGGTCGTCCCGCCGCCAGTCGCGCAAGCGTTAAAGAAAAAGTTGCGAAAACAGAGGTAAGATGACGATTAGACTAGCGAAAAGACTAGCTACTGCCGAACCGTCCATGACCCTCAAGGTGACGGCCAAGGCGGCCGAGCTGCGCGCCTCGGGAGTGGACGTGATCAGCTTCGGAGCGGGCGAGCCGGACTTCGATACGCCCGCCCACATCAAGGAAGCCGCCAAGAAGGCGCTGGACGCCGGGGCCACCAAGTACACGGCCGTCGAGGGCACGCCGCAGCTCCGCAAGGCCGCCGCCAACTGGCTGGGCAAGGCGCACGGCTTCGAGGTGAGCCCCAAGGAGATCATCGTCACGGCGGGCGCAAAGCAGGCCATCTTCAACGCCTTCCACGTGCTGTTGGAGGAGGGCGACGAGGTCATCATCCCCGTCCCTGCCTGGGTCAGCTATGCCGAAATCGCCAAGCTGACGGGGGCGACGCCCGTGCCGGTGCCGGCCTTCCCGGAGGACGGATTCGTGGTCCGTCCCGAAGCGGTGGCCAAGGCCATCACCCCGCGCACGCGCCTGATTCTCGTCGTTTCGCCCAGCAACCCCACGGGCGCTGTCTACGACGAGCCGACCCTGCGCGCCTTGGCCGACCTGGCGGTAAAGCACGACGTGCTGCTGATGACCGACGACATCTACCGTAGCCTCTGCTACGGGGACGCCCGTGCCGTGCAGCCGGCCACCTTCGGTCCCGAGGTTCGCAAACGCACCATCATCATCGATGGCGTCTCCAAGGCGTTCGCCATGACCGGTTGGCGTATCGGGTTCTGCATGGCCCCCTTGCCCATCATAGAGGGCATGTCGACCCTGCAGGGCCAATCGACCACCAACGCCGCGGCGGTCAGCCAGGCCGCGGCGGTCGCAGCCCTGGAAGGGCCCACGGACGAACTGGAACGCATGCGGGTGGAGTTCGACAAACGGCGCCAGTACATGCTCAGAACCCTGCGAAGCATGCCTGGGGTCAAGTGCGTGGAGCCCAAGGGCGCCTTCTACGCCTTCCCGGATATGGGGGCGTTCGTCGGCAAGCAGACCCCCGCCGGCAGGGTGATCGATGGCGATCCGGCCTTGTGCGAGTACCTCATCGAAGAGGCCAAGGTGGCCGTGGTCCCGGGTTCCGCCTTCCATGCCCCCGGCTACATCCGGCTCTCCTACGCGACCTCGCAGGCCAACATCGAAAAGGGCCTGCGCCGCATCGGCGAAGCCCTGGGCCAGCTCAAGTAGCCCGGCCCATCATCCGAGCTCCGAGCGGGCGCCTCGATCAGGTCGACGGAGACGAAGGCGTGACCGAGCGCTTGCGGCGCAGCTTCTCGACCAGGGTCGTCCGGTTGAGGCCGAGCAGTTCGGCCGCGCGGTTCTTGTTGCCGCCGGTCCGGACCAGAGCCTCGGCGATCATGCGATCCTCGACCGACTCCAGAATGGTGCGCAGGTCGGTCCGCTCGCTATTGGTGTGCTCGGAGATGGGCGTAGGCACGGGGGTCTCGTGGGCCTCGCGCGCGCCCCGCAGCTTGGGCGGAAGATCGTTGGCCACGATCTCGCCGGTGCCTTTCAGGATCACGGTGCGCTCGATCAGGTTCTCGAGCTCGCGAATGTTTCCCGGCCAGTGGTAGTGCTGCAGGGAGAACATCGCGTCCGGGTGGATGCCCGTGACCTTGCGCCGGTTCTTCTCATTGAAGCGCCTGACAAAGTGCTCAACCAGCAAGGGGATGTCCGAGGGACGGTCGCGCAAGGCCGGCACCTCGATGGGGATGACGTTGAGTCGCCAGAAGAGGTCGGCGCGGAAACGCCCGGCCGACACGTCGTTCTCCAGCTTGCGGTTGGTGGCGGCCAGGATGCGCACGTCGATGCGCTGGTCGACCTCGTCACCTACCGGCCGCAGCACGCCATCTTGAATCAAGCGCAAGAGCTTGGCCTGAACCCCCAGCTCCATCTCGCCGATCTCGTCGAGCAGGATGGTCCCCCCGCTGGCCTCGGCAAAGCGACCGACGCGCGAGGCGCTGGCCCCGGTGAAGGCGCCCTTGGCGTGGCCGAAGAGCTCGGATTCCACCAGGTTGGTGGGGATGGCGGCGCAGTTGACCGCCACGAAAGGCTTCTTCACGCGCGATGAACCGGCCACGATGGCCCGGGATACGATCTCCTTGCCGGTGCCCGATTCCCCGGTCAGCAACACCGTGCAGTTGGTGTCGGAGACCTGAGCGAGCAGGCTGATGACCCTGAGCATGGCCGGGTCGTCGCCCAGCAACCACGGGGCATAGTGGTCGCGCCAGGCTGCCGGATCGGGTCCGGAGTCGGGAGAGGGCGTCTTGGGGGCGCCCATGGCGCCATTGAGTGCCTCTTCCAGGCTCTCGACTTCGATGGGTTTGACCAGAAAGTCACGGGCTCCCGCGCGCATGGCCCGAACCGCGTCCGGGATCTGCGCGCTGCCGCTCATCACGATTACGGGAGTGCGCGGGGAACGCGTGCGGACCGCATCGAGGATGGCGAAACCGTCGGCACCGGGCATGCGAAGATCGGTAATGACGGCGTCGAATGTCTCGCGCTCCAGTTGAGCGAGACCGCCGGGCCCGTCCGCCGTGACCACATGATAGGAAGAGCGCAGGAGTCTAGCCAGGCTTCGGCAGAGGGCTTCCTCGTCATCACAGAGCAATACCTTGGCGGTCATCTGGCAGCGCACCTTGCTTGCAATTGGCCCGCACAAGTCAAGTTAGGAGTTGGTTTCCCAGCACAAGTCGACACGGAGGCCACTTGAGTGTTGCTCCAACTTGCCCTGCGGTCAAGCAAGGCGATGCAGTCTTTGCGCTTGATCGGTGGATTGCGCCTGCGTATACCCCCCCATGGAATGGCCGAACCCGTCAGCATGCTCCTGTTGGAGATAGAAGAGGAACTCAGCCGCCTCCCCCAGGCGAAACTGGTCAGGGTCACCAGGTCCGAAGCCGACATGGCGCGCCTGGAGGCCTCGCTCGGTCGAAGTATTCCCGCAGGTTACGCCGCCTTCGTGGCGCGTTACGATGGCGGGTGGCTGATGCCCAACGAGGAAAGACCACCCTCCATCGAGGTGCAGGTTCCCGCCGCGCAGTCGAGACTGCCCAATCTTGGTTTGCGACTGCTCTCGCTGAGCGAAAGTCTTGCACTTGCCGAAGATCCTTCACGACAAGCGGAGTTGAAGGGCCTTTGGCCCATCGCCGAGAGGGGCACTCACCTGCTCGCCCTGGATTGCGAAGCCACCGGCGAAACCGAGCTTCCCGTGGTCGAGCTGGCCGGGCGAAACCTGGACCGGGTTGGATCGAGCTATTTGCGTTTTGTTTACGCCTGCTTGGGCGAATTGCTGGCCGGTGAAGAGGCTGACTCGACGATTCTGGCGGCAGAGCTGTGCCGGCGCGACCCGGGGCTATCCGAGCACTGGGTCCATGTGGTCGACCATCTGGAGATCCTGGGGCGAGGCGACGAGGTGGACCAGGTTCTGGCCGAGGCGCTCCGTTGCGTCAGTCCGCCAGGACCTGCTCTGATGACGGCTGTGGCCCTGCGGGCGCTGGATCTGGGGGAAACCGATCGTGCCCTGGCGGCTCTAGAGGACGCCCTCGGCCTGGAGGCGCTGACGGCCCGGGATGACGACGCCAAGCTGGACGCGGCCGCGATCTCGATGGTGCTGGCCCAAGATCGAGGCGATGAGGCGACGGTGGCTCGGACGCGGGAGCTGCTGGTGACGGCGGCGGCTTCCACCGGTGCCTTCTGGCGAGGGGAGGCGATCGCCAATTTCGCCATCGGGAACTACGCCCGCGCCCGATTGGCCAGCAGGGTGGTCGAAGTCCTGGTGTCGGGGGACAACGACGTGGCCCGCATGCGCGAGCCCAATCCCAACCTGCAGGAGGCCCTGCGCGCCTTGGCCAAGGCACGCGATCTGATGGACGCTGGCTCGTTCAGCGAGGCGGTCCAACAGGTGCGCGTGGCCATCAACCTCAGGCCAGATTTGGGCGTTTGCCATCTGATGCTGGCCGAGGGGCTGAGCGCCTGTCGTGAGCGGGGTGCGATGGAGGCTGCCCGGCGGGCCACCGAACTCAACCCGGCCCTGATCGATGCCTGGCGCGAGCTGGGCGATTGCTACCTGGAATCGCGGCAGGCGGCGCGGGCCGAGGAGGCCTACCGCGAGGCCATTGCCCGCGACAACAGTTTTGCCCCGGGGTTTGCCAAGTTGGCGCAGGCCCTGCTTGAACAAGGCCGAAGCCGCGAAGCCCTGGACGCCATCACGGCAGCACAAGAGCGGGGTGGCGACTCGTTCTTCGTGGCCGCGGTTCGCGGCGACATCCTGGCCGAGATGGAGCGCCACAACGAGGCGGCCGAAGCCTATGACCAGGCCACCCATCTCGAGCCCGAGGATCACTGGGTGCTGCACCAAGCCGCGCGTGAGCACTGCCGGGCCGGCCACGACGATCGGGCGGCCGAGCTCTTCGAACGAGCCCTGCGCTTCGATCGCGATGGCTGCCACCAAACGCTGGTGGATTATGGCGATCTCCTGCGTCGGGTGGGGCGTATCGGCGATGCCGTGCGCATGTACCGACGGGCGGTGGCCGCGTGTCCGCAAGATGTGGAATGGCGCCGGGTCCTGCGCGAAGCCGAACGCGAGCTCATGAGCGCGCCGAGCTAGCTGACGCCTTAGCCTTCGGCCACGGCGCGATCGAGGTACCACACGAGCTGCCCGTCAGGTGCGGGACGCAGCCCCGCAATGGGGTGGTTGTGGACGTCTTCGGGGGCCTGCGCGGCGGCGTGCAGGGCCGCGCGCTTTTCCCTGCCACTGATCTGGACCGCGACGAAGCGCGTGGCGCACAGGACGGGGAAGGTGAGGGTCATGCGCGGCCGAGGTGCCATCACGGTCGGGCCGTCGTTGAAGCGCACCCAGCGCTGGCTCTCGTCGAGGATGGAGGTGTGAGGAAAGAGGCTGGCGGTGTGGCCGTCCGGGCCCATGCCCATCACCGCCACATCCAAACGATCAGCGCCGGTGCGCGCGAGGGCCTGCCTCAGCTCGGCCTCATAGCGCTCGTCTCCATCGGGCAACAACACCGGCATGGGGTGAACCTGGTTGTCTGGTATGGGGACGGATTGGATGAGCAGGTCGCGGATCATGGCGAAATTCAGCTGCGGGTCCGGGTCGGGCACGCAGCGCTCGTCGACCATCCAGATGTGCGTGCGCGCCCAGTGCTGGGCGCTGTAGCCCGCGTCCGCGGCCAGCATGCGGTAGAGACCTTGTGGCCCTTTCCCGCCCGACAGCGCCAGGTGAACCTCGCCGGTCGATTCGATTCGTCTGCGCAGCCAGTCCGTCACATCCTTCTCTAGGCCGCGGGTCGCCTCATCCTCGGTCGCGTGCACGATCACACGGCCACGCAGTCCCCCAAGCCGATGGCCCGTGCTCATGGCGGCAGGTCGAAGGCCGAACGGGCGCCCGGCTCGGTTCGCGAGACGGGGGTCTCGGGGTTGCGCCAGGGGCCGTGGGGTTTGATGAGCTCTTCGGCCGCGCTCGGTCCCCAAGAGCCCGCGGGGTAGGTGGTCATGCCGATGCCGGGGTGGTCACGCCAGTACTCGAGCACCGGCATGACGATGCGCCAGGCGGCTTCGATCTCGAAGCGATCCTTGAAATGCGACTGGTTGCCGCGGATAGCCTCCAGGAGCAAGGTGGCGTAGGCCTCGAAGGGCTCCGCGCTGAACTGCTGGCAGTAGTCGAAATCCAGAACAGCGGATTGGATGTGCAGCCCCAGTCCGGGGACCTTGCCTTCGAAGCGCAGGCTGATGCCCTCGTCGGGTTGCACGTTGACCACCAGACGGTTCGGTCGGGGACGAAGTTGATCGCCGTCGCCAGAACGAAAGAGGTGCGGGGCCGGCCGGAAGTTGATCACGAACTGGGTCAGCTTGCGCTTCATGCGCTTGCCCGTTCGCAGGAAGAACGGCACCCCGTCCCAGCGCCAATTGTCGATGTACAGCTTGAGGGCGGCGAAGGTGTCGCAGGTGCTGTCCCCTGGCACGTTGGGCTCCTCGCGGTAGCCGCGCACCACCGAGCCCTCGACCACGGCGCGCGCATACTGGCCACGCACCGCCACCTCGGCCACTTCGCCGGGGATGATGGGGCGTACCGCTTCGAGGACGTGGCGCTGCTCGCTGCGCAGATCGGAGGCCCGGAAGGAGTTGGGGGGTTCCATGGCCACCACCGCCATGAGCTGCAGCAGGTGGCTCTGGATCATGTCCCGCATGGCCCCGGTCCCGTCGTAGTAGGACGCGCGGCTGCCCACGCCCACGGTCTCCGCCGCGGTGATCTGCACGTGGTCGATGTACAGGCGATTCCATAGCGGCTCGAACAGGACGTTGGCGAAGCGGAAGACCAACAGGTTCTGCACGGTCTCCTTGCCGAGATAATGGTCGATGCGAAACACATCCTCGTCGGCGAACACGCGGCCAAGCACGCGGTTCAGGTGGGCGGCGCTTTGCAGATCCGAGCCGAAGGGCTTTTCCACGATGATGCGCTGACGGGCCCCGGGATTGGGCGGGGGCAAGCACCACGGCTTGGTACCCCTGCTCAGGCCGGCGTTGCCGATGTTCTCGATGATGCTCTGGTAAAGCTCGGGGCCTACCGATAGGTAGAACAGCATCTCGCCGCCGGTCTGGTGGGCGTTCTGAAGCTGGCACAAGGTCTGGCTGATGCGCGGCCAATCCGCGGGCGCGGTGGAGTCAGCGGAGAGGTAGTGCAAGCGGCTGGCGAAGGCGCGCCAGCGATTCTCGTCGAAGCCGCGCCGTTCCTGGCAGCCCGCCCTCACATGATCGCGAAACTCGTCGTCGGAAAACTTGCTGCGGCTGATCCCCAGCACCGCGGTCTCGGGGGAGAGCAGGCCGGCCACGTGCAGTTCGAACAAGCCCGGGATGAGCTTTCGTCGTGTGAGGTCCCCCGAGGCTCCGAAGATCACGAACAGGCACGGACGCTCTTCCATGCGCCAAGCATAGCCTGGCCCATCACCTGGGGCGAGCCGAGGTGTGGGTGGAGAGGGAAGACCGACGCGCTAAACGCGAATCTTTTCGTCTGGGCCGGGTATCAGGACCTGGGGGAAGCCCCGCTTGTTCAACTCGGCGCTGAGCACGGCCTGGGCCGGAGGCTCGCCATGAACCAAGAGAAGCTGGCGAAGCTTGCCCTGCGTGCGCACCGCCTCGGTGAAATTGAGCAAATCCTTCTGATCGGCGTGGGCCGAGAAGCCGTTGAGCACGACCACCTCGGCATTCAGTCGGCGCATGACGCCGAAGACCTTGACCTCGCGATGGCGATCGACGATGCGGCGGCCGAGCGTGTGCTGTGCCTGGTACCCGACGATCAGGATGGTGTTTCGGCTGTCTTCGATGCCCTCGCGCAAGTGGTGCAAGACCCGCCCGGCTTCGCACATGCCGCTGGCCGAGATGATGACATGGGGCCCGGCGCTGGCGGTCAACGCCTTGGACTCTTCCTTGTCCGAGATGTAGTGCAGCCCCTCGAAGTCGAAAGGCGAATCGCCCCCGACCAGCATCGCATAGGTCTGTTTGTCGTAGCACTCGGGGTGCATCTTGAAGACGTCGGTCAATTTGACCGTCAGGGGCGAGTCCACGTAGACGTGCAGGGAGGGGATCTTGTTGGCCTTGCGCAGCCGCTTGAGGGAAAAGACGACCTCCTGGGCGCGCTCCAGGGCAAAGGACGGGATGATGATCTTGCCCCCGCGCTGGGCGGTGCGGTTGATGGCCGCGGCCAGCGCGACATCCACCTCTTCAATGGGCGGATGGAGGCGGTCGCCGTAGGTACTCTCCAGCATCAGACAGTTGATGCGGCTCGGGATCTCGGGTTCGCGCAAGATGGGCAGTCCCTTGCGCCCCAGGTCCACGGCAAAGGCGATGCGCGTGTCTTCATCCTCGACGTCCAGCACCACAATCGCGCTGCCCAGAACGTGACCAGCATCCAGGAATTTCAAGGTGACCCCTGGGGCGATCTCCTGCGCGTGCCGGTAGGGCAGGGCCACCATCTGGCCCATGAGCGTGGTGACGTCGTTGTGATCGTAAAGCGGCTCCACCGGCTCTATGTCCAGGTGTTCCCGATCGATCAGCTTCTTGATGTGGCGGGCGTCGCCCTCTTGGATCATGGCCGCGTCGAGCAGCATGGGGCCGCACAGATCGCGGGTGGCGGGCGTGGCGTAGACAGGGCCACGATAGCCCTTCTTGGCCAGCAAGGGCAGGGCGCCCGCGTGATCGATGTGGGCATGCGAGAGCACCACCGCGTCCAAGTCGTCGACGGGGACGTGCTGGGCAATGGCGCGGTTCTGCTCGATGGATTCCTTACGACGGCCTTGAAACAAGCCGCAGTCGAGCAACACGGTCGCCCGCGAGGTTCGCACGATGTGCTTGGACCCGGTGACCTGCCGGGCCGCCCCGATGCATTGAATCTCGATCAATCGCCACTCCTTTGATAGAGCCAGGTTTTTCCGTTTTGCGAGGTGCGCGAACGCGCGAAGGCCGGGCTGGGGACCTTGAGGTCCGCGGCCAAGCCCTCGGTGAGCGCGGCCATAGCGGCCTGCGGATCATCGGCGAAGCCAAAGAGGTTCAGGTCCTGCGCGCTGATCATGCCGTACTTGACCAGGGCATCGAAGTTGATGATCTCCTTCCAGTAGCTGGTGCCGTAGAGAAGGATGGCCATTTTGCGGTCGAGCTTGAATGTTTGCGCCAGAGTCAGGATCTCCGACATCTCGTCCAGCGTGCCGAAACCGCCGGGGAAGACCACGATGGCGCGCGCCATGTGGGCGAACCACAGCTTGCGCATGAAGAAGTAACGGAACTCGAAGGACAGCTCGGGGGTCACGAAGGCATTGGCGTGTTGTTCCTCGGGCAGGCTGATGTTGAGCCCGATGGTTCGGCCGTTGGCGTCGGCGGCCCCACGGTTCGCGGCCTCCATGATCCCGCCTCCACCGCCGGTGCACACCACCATGCGCCCGGTACCGGCCGGGAAGCTGTTGAACCAGGTGGTCAGAAGGCGCGAGAGGGTTCGCGCGTCCTCGTAGTAGCGTCCCAGCGGTCCGTCCTGGGCCAGCCGGGCCGATCCGAAGAACGCCACCGTCCCGGCGATTCCTTCACGGGCGAAGCGGTGCATGGGCTCCAGATATTCGGCCAGGATGCGCAAGGGCCGGGCGTCGTCGGAATCGATGAAATCGGGGTTCTTGTAGGCCAGGGGGTGGAATGCAGTGTTCTGCAGCTTCGGGTTCTTCATGGGGTTCTCCGGGGACTTCTCTGATTCTCTTCAAGAAAATATCGGTCGATCAACCAGGCAACTGTCGTTCCGGTCGCGGTGCCCAGGGCATCCCAGGTCAGGTCGCGCCAGGAGAACGGCCGTCCGATCGATTGGTCGTGCAACTCCTTGGCAAGGCCGAGCGACATGGGCAAGGCGGATCCCCACAGGGCTCGATAGAGCGGGCGCTCGGTGAAGGCCGACGCGACGGTGTGAGCGTCCGCGGCCAACATGAGGCTGACGCTGCAGTGCATGGCCTTGTCGCGCGCCCACCAGCGGTCCGAGATCCGGGGCTGGGCCGACACCCGCGCGGCGAACATGAACGAGAAGAACAGCGCGACGCAAAAGGGCCAGCGACGGGGAAAACCGAATGCTCGGAGGGCGACCATCGGGATTGAAGCACTCACAGGTTGGTACGCTCGTTGGTCATCATAACCGGCATCCCGGGAGACTGCACCTTTCTGTCCCAGGATTCGGGCCAAGGATTTGGGCGTGGGCAGCGCCGCCATAATTGACCCCCCTTTGTCCACGTGTTACTCAAGAAGCACTGCTTAGGTACCCGATGGGCAAGCGCATACTGGTCGCTGATGACAGCCTGACGATCCAAAAGGCCTTCGCCATGGTCTTGAGTGGGCAGGACTACACCCTGGTCTTCGCCCGCTCGGTCGATGAAGCCCTGGCCGCCGCCAAGTCCGGACGCCCCGATTTGGTCTACGCGGACGCCGTCATGGGCACCAGCAGTGGCTATGATTTGTGCGCCTCGATCAAGAGCGATCCAGGCCTGCGTGGCGTACCGGTCCGCATCCTGGCCTCCAACCAGAACCCCTATGATGAGGCGCGCGCCCTTCGTGTCGGGGCGGATGGCTGTCAGCTCAAACCTTTCGATAGCCAGGGTCTCTTGGACGGGGTGGTCGCCGCCCTGAACGCGCCGGTCTCCGAGCCAGCTCCGGCCCGCGTCGCGCCGGGCCCGGTCGTGTCCGCAGCCACCCGTCCTGCCCCGGCCGCTCCATGGCCCGTCGAAAAGGGCAACACCACCGAGGAGATCGAGCCAACCGACGATTCCGCTGACGACGACAGCTACGGCGAATTCACCATCGAACGCAGCTCGGCGCCGACCCCTGCAGCTTCGTGGGCCGCCAAGCCGCCGACCTGGCCTGGGTCGGGCTCCCGTACGGCCACCCCCACGCCCCCCGCCGCCGTCCCGCCCAGCCGTCCTTCCCTGATCCCCGGCGTCGCCGCCCCGACCCCGGCGTCTCCTGGTCGTCCCGGCCCGGCCCTGCCCGGTGTGATTCCCGCTCCCCCGCCGTCAGGCATCGGGCGCGCCACGGCGACTCGGACCATCATGGGTTTCCCGTCCGCGGGGCCTCAGTCTCCTGCGTCCGCGAAAGCGGCGACACCTGCGCCTCCGACCACCGTTCCGCCGATGCCGGCCAAGCCCATCGTGCCCCGGCCCAGCTCGCCTGTGCCCGCGCCGGTGATGCCGCGTCCCACGCCTCCGCCTCCCACGGCGGCCTTGACGGGCGCGGCGCCGGCGGCACCTGCCCCGGTGCGCAGGACGGGTTCCATGGCCATCCCGGTCCCCCAGGCCGCGCCCGCGCCGGCGGCTGCCGCCGTGTCTTCAGCCATCGACCAGAAGGTCGCGGCCCTTGCGGCCCGTGGCAAGGAGTACGAGGCCATCGCCAAGCTCTCGCGCGAGATCATCGAGCAGGTGGTATGGGAAGTGGTCCCCGAGTTGGCCGAGGTGATCATCAAGCAAGAAATTGATCGCCTGGTAGCGGCCAAGCGGTAGTCTCTGGCCCTCCCTCGTTTCCGGTGTTACCCCATGAGCGATCTCGCGAAGACCTACGATCCATCGACTATTGAATCCCGTTGGTACCAAGAGTGGCTGAAGTGCGGCTATTTCCACGCCGACGCCGCCACGCCCAAAGCGCCGTTCTCCATCGCCATCCCGCCGCCCAACGTGACCGGCTCGCTGCACATGGGGCACGCGCTCACCTGCGCGATCCAGGACATCCTGACCCGCTGGCGCCGCATGGCCGGCTACAACGCCATGTGGTTGCCGGGCACCGACCATGCCGGCATCGCCACCCAGATGGTGGTCGAGCGCGAGCTGCGTGCCACCGAGAAGAAGACCCGCCATGACATCGGGCGCGAGGAGTTCGTCAAGCGCATCTGGAATTGGCGCGAGCGCTACGGCAGCCGCATTCTGGAACAGCTCAAGATCATGGGCTGCTCCCTCGATTGGGAACGCCTGCGCTTCACCATGGAGCCCGAGTATTCCCGGGCCGTGATCGAGGCCTTCGTTCGCCTGTACGAGGAAGGACTGATCTACCGTGATCGGCGCCTGATCAACTGGTGCGTGTCCTGCCGGACCGCGCTTTCCGACCTGGAGGTCGAGCACGACGAGGGCGCTCAGGGCGAGCTGTACGAGTTCGCCTATCCCCTGTCCGACGGCTCGGGTGAAGTCGTGGTCGCGACCACGCGGCCCGAGACCATGCTGGGCGACACGGCGGTGGCGGTTCATCCCGACGACCCTCGCCACAAGGCCAAGATCGGCAAGACCATTCGCCACCCCTTCACCGGGCGGCTCTTTCCC
>CAZHUY010000144.1:0-15662 GCA_964535465.1 uncultured Myxococcales bacterium | reverse complement strand
CGGGCGAGGCGGTGGTGCTGCACACGCGGCTGTGGGATCCGGACAAGAAGGCGACCCTGCCAATGCGGGCCAAGTTCGAAGGTCCGTGCGTCCCCGATCCCTCCGTCCCCGTCATCGCGTTGTCGCCGGAGTGGATCGAGGCCATGCGCGCGCGCCTACCCGAGTCGCCCGCGGCCCGGGCCGAGCGCTTCGTGGCGCAACACGGGCTCTCCGTCGACGAGGCCACGTTCCTGAGCGCCGAGCCCGAGGTCGCCCGCTACTTCGAGGCGCTGGTCGGCGCGGGCATCGCCCCGCGCATGGCCATGCACTGGCTCGGCACGCAGCTTCTCCCGGCCTGCAAGGAGCGGCAACAAGAGCTGGCCTCGACCAAGATCCCGCCGGCGCGCCTGGCCGGGTTGCTCGAGCTGCTGGCGCGCGACGAGATCAACGCCAACGTGGCCCGCAAGGTGCTCGGCCACATGTTCGACAGCGACGACGCCCCGGCGGCGATCGTCGATGCGCGCGGGTATCGACAGGTGTCCGATACGGGCGCGCTCGAGGCGCTCATCGACAAGGTCCTGACGGAACAGCACGTGACCGCCGCCGATATCGCGAGCAGCCAAGGCAAGGCCATGGGCTTCTTGATCGGCCAAGTCATGCAAGCCTCGGGCGGCAAGGCCAATCCGAAGAAGATCCGCGAACTCTTGCAGAAGAAGCTCGGCGCCTCCGGGTAGCGACGACCAGCTTGTTGCCAGCGCTGGTGATGCCCGCCCATGACGGTGACGAGGACGGTGACCAGAACGGGCACAGTCTGAGACATCGGGCGACTCTATCCCAACACCGTGGTTCCGTTGTCCGTCTCAACACAAGACACCAACATCGACACACCGTAGTGAAGATCGGCCCTCAGCGTGCCTGCTTGAGGTGCGCCTGGCTCGGCTGATAGGTCCCGGGGATCTTGCGGAAGCTGATCGCGAGCCGGTTCCAGCCATTGATGGCGATGAGGGCCACCGTCAGATCCACCAGTTCTTGCTCGCTGAATTGCGCGCGCGCCTCCTGGTATGCCTGATCGGGCGCATGCGCCACTCCGATCTGCGTGACGGTCTCGGCCCAGGCCAACGCCGCTCGCTCGCGCGGGCTGAAAAACGGCGTCTCCTCCCACACGGGCACGGCATAGAGACGCTGCTCGGTTTCACCGCGGGCTCTGGCGTCCTTGGTGTGCATGTCCACGCAGTAGGCGCAGCCGTTCAGGTAGGAGGCACGTAGCTTGACCAGGTCGAGCAGCCCTGCCTCGAGTCCGCACTTGCCGAGATACGCTTCCATTTGCACCAGCCCGGCGATGGCGGGGGGCGCGACGTTCGCATAATCGATTCTTGCTTCCATCGGTATCCTCCTCTCGTTTCTGTTCGTTGGGCAGTCGCCACCGGGCGAGGGGGCTGATGCGCGCCACCCCCGGGCCCGGCTTCGGCACCCGGCCATCGCGTTTCGCGCGGTTCAGGCGATCTGGTAGATGTCCTGCAGGTCGTGCAGCATCCGGTGATAGGCCTCGTGTTGGCCCTCCCCGACACGATCCCGTTCGATCGCTTCGAAGCGCTCGAGCACGTCATTGCTGGCGTCCTCCGACATGAGGCGATCCGCCATCGGAAAGAGCACGCTGTTCTCCTTCTGGATGTGACTCTGTAGCAGGGCGCTGTACTCCTGCCCGGCCCGGCGGATCGCGGCCACGGCGCCACGGTCGCCGGCTCGCACCTTGGCGAGCCCCTCGATCATGGTGCGGATGTGCTCGCGCCCGGCCTCATGCTCGGACAGCATGACCCCGACGGGGCCGCCGGACGCGGGAACGCCGCGCTTGCGCAGCTCCGGGAAAAGGACATCCTCTTCCTTCCCGTGATGGCACCGATCGACGAAGCCCTTGAGGAAATCGAGGAGCTGCTCCAGGTGTTCCAGGGCCTTGTCGGCGCGCCTCTCGAGCGCCTGCCCCACCTTGTCGAGCAGGCGCAGCGCCAACAGGACCGCGTCATGCTCGGCCATGAGCTCTTCCGTCGCTTTCATGTCATGCCCCCCAGTACGTGAATGATGCTCTCTTAGATTCATCCACGCGCTTCATGATACCGAAGGGCCCTGCACTCGCGAGGCACGGACAGGCGAGAGAAGGACTTACTCCGAAAAAGCTGCAGCCTCTTCGCCAGGAGGGGAACCGTGGCTGCCCTGTGGCGATTGAGAGGTAGCGGAAGATGGGCCCGCATGTCAGCCTGTGCAAAAGCAACGGCGATCCGTCGGATCGGCCGCATGGCTGGCGGTTTGGGGCGTTGGTGTAGGCAAGCCATCGTTCCGTGCTCGAAGAGAGGTCGCGTCTGGAAAGGGGGGGAATGTGGAGCTGACTGTCGTGCTTGGCATCAGTGTGCTGGCGTTAGCGTTCGCGCTGTACCTGGCAAGCCATGTCCTCAAGCAAGACCGCGGAACCCCGGCCATGCAGAGGATTGGCGACGCTATCCAACAAGGGGCAGAGGCCTTCTTGCGGCGACAGTACTCGACCATCGCCTGGCTCAGCCTCCTTCTCGCCGCCATCATCCTCGTGCTCTACGCCTTCGTCCGCAAGCCTCTGCCGACCGATCCCGTCGGCCCGCTCGGCCTGGCGCTCTACACGGCGGCCTCTTTCCTTCTGGGAGCGTTTTGCTCCGGCATCGCCGGCTACGTGGGCATGTTCGTGTCCATCAGGGCGAACTCACGCACGGCGAACGCGGCACTCTCCTCGCTCAACCGCGCCTTGCAGGTTTCGATGCGGGGCGGCGCCGTCTCCGGTCTGTTCGTCGTCGCCATGAGCTTGCTCGGCGTCGGCGGCCTGTTCGGCATCCTCGACGCCATCGGCACGCCGGTGGCGAAGATTCCCTTCATGATCGTCGGCTTCGGCTTCGGGGCATCCTTCGTAGCCTTGTTCGCCCAACTGGGTGGCGGCATCTACACCAAGGCGGCCGACGTCGGTGCCGACCTGGTCGGCAAGGTCGAGGCTGGCATCCCCGAGGACGATCCCCGCAACCCGGCGGTGATCGCCGACTTGGTCGGCGACAACGTCGGCGATTGCGCAGGTCGTGGCGCGGACCTGTTCGAGTCCACGGCGGCCGAGAACATCGGCGCGATGATCCTCGGCGTCGCCCTGTTCCCCCATTTCGGCGTGCGCGGCATCATGTTTCCGCTGGTCGTGCGCGCCTTCGGCCTGGTCGCCTCGATCGTGGGCGTGATGGTTGTGCGCACCAAGGAAGACGCCGATCCGATGCGCGCGCTCAACCGCGGCTACTACGTGACCTCGGTGCTCGTGGCCGTTGGCTTCTTTCTGGGTGCGCGCTGGCTGCTCTACAGCCCGGCGGCGCCGCACGCCTGGTTCACCTTCTTCGTCGCCGGCTTGGTCGGCATCGCCACCAGCATCGCCTTCGTCTTCATCACCCAGTACTACACCGAATACCGATACCGGCCCGTGAAGTCGATCTCCGAATCGTCGCAAACCGGACCGGCCACCAACATCATCACCGGGTTTGCCGTCGGCTTGGAGTCGACCTATCTTCCCACCATCGTCATCGGCGTGGCCATCGTGGCCTCCTACTACCTGGGCCTCGCCAGTGGAATTCCCGGCGGCGGCTTGTTCGGAACCGCGGTCGCCACCATGGGCATGCTAGGGCCCGCGGCCTACGTCCTGGCCATGGACACCTTCGGCCCCATCACCGACAACGCCGGCGGCATCGTCGAGATGAGTGGACAGGCGGAGTCGGTCAGAAAGAAGACCGACCGTCTGGACGCGGTCGGAAACACCACCAAGGCGCTGACCAAGGGCTACGCCATCGGATCCGCGGCGCTGGCGGCGTTTCTGCTGTTCTCGGCCTACCTCGACGATGTCAACCTCCTGCTCGTGGAAAAGGGGTTGCCTCGTCTCGCCGCCGTCAACCTGGCCCGCCCCGAGGTGTTCGTGGGCGGCCTTCTGGGTGCTGGCCTGGTGTTCCTGTTCAGTGCCTTGGCCATCAAGGCTGTCGGCCGCGCCGCCTACCTGGTCATCAACGACGTGCGAGCCCAGTTTCGCGAGAAGCCCGGCATCCTGGCCGGCGTGGACCAGCCCGACTACGGCCGCACGGTCGACATCGTCACCCGCGGCGCCCTCAGGAACATGGTCGGCCCGGGGCTGCTGGTCGTGTGCGCGCCGATCGTGGTGGGCATCGTGTTTCGCTGGTTTCACGTCGGAGCCGAGGCCGTCGCGGCCATGCTCATGGTAGGCACCATCGCCGGCATCCTGATGGCGAACTTCCTCAACAACGGCGGTGGCGCGTGGGATAACGCCAAGAAGCTCATCGAGACCGGGCTGCTGGGCGGCAAGGGCAGCGACGCCCACCGGGCCGCGGTGGTGGGCGATACCGTCGGTGACCCGTTCAAGGACACTGCCGGCCCCTCGCTGCACGTCCTGATCAAGCTGCTCGCCACCATCACGTTGGTGCTGGCCCCGCTGTTCGTGTGAGCCGGAGGGTCTCATCCCGCAAGGATGCAGCCCAAGGAGGTGAATCCGCGATGAGAGCGATGGTGATCGACCGCATAACCGATCTGAAGGCCGATCCGTCCCCTGAAGATGGTGGATCTGCCGGTGCCCACGATGGACCAGGCGAACCAGGCGCTGGTCGAGTTCAAACGGGGCCGGGCGAAAGGGGCAAAAGTCCTGCGCATAGGGTAGGGAGAGCACCGGCGCCTGCCACACGCGCTCAAAGCCTCGCGTTCTGATCCGAGCGCGCACCGGCCATTGTCTTCCCATGTGGAAGCTGATGGCGCTCGAAGGTCAGAAGGTGCCGCTGGATGAGCTGGAGAAGCGCTGTCTTTTCAGGACGATGTCTGAGCTGTCCCTGCCGCCTTACGACTCTCTTCCGTCCAAGAGGGCGAATTTCCCATCACCAGAGAGGATCCGATGATGAAGTCACAGGTACGGTTCCAGGCCATTTCCAGAATGACTTGCGGCGTATTGCTCTTGGCGGGGCTCTCCGCTTGTGCGAACAGCTCAGCCAAGCAGGTGGACGCTGCCTCCTCCAGCGAAGCGGGGGCGGCTGATGTGCCGACAGGATTCGACACCGGCTCAGGGACCGCCATGCTCAGCACCTGCAAGGATTACGACAGCGTGACGGTGGGCAACTATGTGGTGCAGACCAACTACTGGAACAAGAGCACTTGCCCGGGAACCCAATGCGTGGACATCAACAAGTCCACCGGCGCCTTTGCTGTGACCCAGGGCCCCTTGCCTTGCGGCAGCGACCACGTGGCCTCCTACCCCAACGTGCTCTATGGCTGCTCGTTCGGCAATTGCAGCCCGGGCAGCATGCTGCCCCTACCGGTCAGCTCACTCGCGACGGTGACCAGCGATTGGAGCTTCACCGTCGGAGGTCAGGCGACTGATATGTACAACGTGACCTACGACATCTGGTTCTGCCCCGACGATTCCTGCGGCAGCGGCGGATTCGCCGGGGGAACCGAATTGATGATCTGGTTGGACTACAAGAACGTGCGGGGTTGGCAGAAGAAGCTGGCCACGGTGGATATCGCGGGTCACACCTGGGACGTGTGGCAAGCCACGGCGGGCGGAGGTGCCCAGCAGTGGACCTATCTCGCCTACATGATCGTCTCGCCCATGGTGACCACGGTGTCGAATCTGGACCTCAAGGCCTTCTTCAAGGACGGGATGGCCCGAGGCCTTATCAAGGATTCCTGGTACCTGTATGCCATTCAGGCGGGAACCGAGCTGCGCACGGGCGGAGTGCCCTTTGCCAACAACGGCTTCTCGGTGTCCATCAACGGCGTGACCCCTTCCACCAAACCGGTTACGTCAGCGGGCCCAACCTGCGACGGCGGCATGCCCAGTGCTGATGGCGGCCTCTCGGTCAGCGACGGGTTCGTCTCCACGGGTCCCCTGCATGGCTACGGCTCAGCCTGGGGCTGGGTGGGCGGCGGTTCCGCGGCCACCATCTGCATCACACCAACCTGCACGGCCCCCGGCTCGCTGCAGACCATGCCCAACATGGGCAATGGTGTGGCTCCGTTGACCGCGGAGCCGACCACATGCCTGCCCACGTTCGCGCCGTCGGCCTTGTGCACATCGGGCACGGTGACGGCGGACCCGAGCTACAACCAGGTGGCCGGGGTCGGCTTCAACCTTAACCAGGGCCGCGCCGGCGCGGTCGGCGCGGATGCCGATGCTGGCGTGGAGGTCGATGCTGGCGTGGATGCCGACGGCGGTGCGGATGCCGATGACGGCGAGGAGCCCGACGGTAGCACCAGCAACGCCATGGGCAGCATCACCATCCCCAAGAGCATCACGTATACCCTCGTTCGTTCGGGCTCGCTGGCGGGCAACAACGCCCTCCGGCCGCAGATCACCGGGACGGACAACACCCACTACTGCTACTTCGGCAAGGTGGAGAGTGGCACGCCCATTCCCATCGAGAAGTTCAACAGCAAGTGCTGGGACGGTTCGGGCAAGTCCGCCACCCCCAGCACGCCTATCCAGCGCACGGATGTTCTCATACCCGGCGCCGCCTCGAGCGATCTACCCTTCTCGTTCTGTCTGACCAACGTCACCGTGCAATAACCCGAGCGGCTTGCCGCGATCGGGACCTTGAACGCCGAGGATTTCCCTCCTCCTCGGCGTTCTATTCATATGGAACTGGAAGAGAACGATCCGCGCTTCCTCGGCACCCCTGAGCTGAAACCGCAGTGACAGCGATCACGTGCCGAGATGGTCGGGCAGAGGGTTGCGTGTTACCCTGCCGCTTCAGGGAGAGATACCCATGACGAGAGATTCACTTATTCTGATCGCAACAGCTTTGGCGCTGGCGCCGGCCTGTTCCTCCAGCAACAGCAAATCCTGCTACAGCCCCACCGCCAACGTGGCGTCGGTTTTTGACCCGGGGGCGGTCGGCTGCGGGTGCAATCCCGCACTGGACCAGCCGGTCTGTGTGAGGAGCGAGACCGTTGGCTACGTGGGCCTGCTCTGCGGAGAGGGCCGGTGGCGAGCCGTGTACGATGGTCCTTGCATGGTCCAAAAGGATGCCGGATCCCCGCCTGATGGTGTCCCGTCGTCGTTGGACGGCGCGCTGGATCGATCCTATGAGGCCGACGCGCGCGACGTGCCCATCGAGGGCGCGAACGACGGCGGATCCTGCATCATCCTGTCCGACATACCCGGGGCGGAGATTCGATGCGCCACTTCCCCGTCGCTGGATCTCACGCTCGAGGTCCTCAGCGGTCCCTGCGACACCAACTACGGGCGCATCAACTTCTCCTACTGGACGACTGGTTACTCGTGCCCAAGGTTTGGGGACAAGGTCGTGTGCGATGTCAGAGTCACCTCCTCGCTGGGAAGCCAGATCGTCCCCGTGACCTTCCAGGCGGTGTGGCTAGACAGCAAGATGCTCCATTGGGTGCCCACTCAACAGCCTGTCCTGGTTGACTTCTCCTCGGTCGACGGCGGCGCCGCGGAAGTCCCCGAACCGTAAAGAGCCCGGCACAAGGCGGTTTCCCCAATCGGGGGTTGGGGGGGAAACCTGCCTTACGATGGCGCTGGAGACGATCCGGTCAAAGTGCGGGATTCCAAGGATGGCGCCGGGCTCGTCGAGAGCGCGGCGCCGCACTCCTCGAAGATTGTCTCCACTTAGAACAAGTAGTCGGTGTTGACGAAGTTCGAGCTGCGCGTGCGCAACACGTCTTGCAACAGTCTCCGGTTCGGATCGTTGTCGGTGGCCGCCACCAAGCTGCGGATGGAGAAACAGCGAAGGGCGTCCGACACGGACAGGGTGCCTTCGGCGCTGTCTTTGCGACCGGTGAACGGGTAGACGTCGGGGCCGCGCTGGCACTGGGCATTCAGGTTCACGCGACACACCTGGTTGGCCAGCACGTCCACCAACGGCCCCACCACCTTGGCGTCGTGGCCGAACACGCTGGCCTGCTGACCGTAGTGCGACGTCTCCATGAACTCCATGACCTCGGCCAGGTCGTCATACACCGCCACCGGCACCACTGGCCCAAATTGCTCGACCGTGTAAAGCGCCATGTCGGCCTTCACCGGGTACACCACCGACGGGAAATAGAAGGTGCGGTTGGATCTTCCGCCGTGGGTGTTGGCGACGGCTGCGCCCTTGGCCTTGGCCTCCGCCACCCAGCCGTCGAGCTGGGCCACCTTTTCCGGCTCGGGCAGGGGCGTCAGCTTCACACCCGGCTCCCAGGGCATGCCGAAGGGCAACGCATCCACCGCCGCCGCCAGCTTGGCCACAAATCTATCCGCGATGGATCGATGGACGAACAGCAACTTCAGGGCCGTGCAGCGTTGGCCGTTGAAGGTCAGCGCGCCCGCCAGGCACTCCTTCACCGTCAGGTCCAAGTCCGCGTCGGGCAGCACGATGCCCGGGTTCTTCGCGTCCAGGCCCAAGATGCAGCGCAAGCGGTTGGGGCGCGGGTGCTGTTTCTTGAGCACGTTCGCCGCCTGCGACGAGCCGATGAAGGCCAGGGCCGCCACGCCGCCGTCCTCGACCATGGCCGAGGACACGGTACGTCCGCGGCCGTTGATGATGTTCACCACGCCCGCGGGGAAGGCATCGGCAAAGCCCTTGAGCAAGGGCACCTGGCACAGACACCCGTAGCGCGGCAACTTGGCCACCACCGGGTTGCCCATGATCAGGGCGGGAATCAACGTGGTGAAGGTCTCGTTCAGCGGGTAGTTGAACGGGCCCATGCACAGCGTGACCCCGAGCGGTCCTCGGCGTATCTGCGCCAGCACGCCGCCCACGTTCGAGAAACGCCCGGCCGCGCGGTCGAGATCCTTCACGGCGGCGACGGTGTCGCGCATGTAGTCGACGGTGCGGTCGAACTCCTTCTCGGCGTCGGGGCGGGTCTTACCGATCTCCCACATCAAGAGCCGAACCACCTGTTCGCGGGTCTTTTGCATGGCCGCGATGAAGGACTCGGTGCGCTCGATGCGCTCGCCCACGCACATGGTGGGCCAGGCGCCGCGCCCGTTGTCCCAGGCGCGGGTGGCGGCGGCCAGCGCGGCCAACGCGGCCTCTTTCGACAAAGAGGCGGCTTGGCCCAGCAGGCGGGGCTGGATGGTGCCGTTCTTGTCCAGGCAAATGGGTGAGGTCACCTGACTGGTTTCGCCGCCCCAGCGCTGGATCTGGCCGTCCACCAGAACCTGCGTCCCCTCCGCGAACACGCCGCCGTTCGGGGCGAAGTCCGCGCCCTCGGGCACGGCCTCGGCCTTGGGAAACAACCCCTGGAGCTTCTGGTCGAAAGACAAGTCCGGCATGGTCACCTCGTTTGTGAAAACGCGATTGTTCCTCGGATTCGAGGCGACCGCAATTGCCGAGGGGGCTTTCGCGATGTCGCACACGCCGCGACGGTGAAGAAGTCGTACCCGCCAAGCGAGTCCCCATCGGCCTTCATGGACTGCTTCCATGTGCGGGTTCCCTCCCCCGCTCTGGCGCCGGCTCGATGCCAGCCTCGGCCAGCAAATTCCCGACGGTGGTGCGGCTGATCTCGATGCCGAGTCCCGTGCACGGTATGCTCCTGACGAGTATGGCCCAAGACGAGCGGTCGGACGGAGACCTTCCCTGGCTACAGGTGGAGGGCAATCGGATCATGGACTCGGGCGGGCGGTCCGTGGTCCTGCGCGGCGTATCGCTGGTCGATCTTGGCGCCACGGAAGCGTGGTACGGCGGGGTTCGGCCAATGGTCGATCGCCTGACGGACAGGAACGACTGCGATGGTGGCGTCGCGGGCTGGTACCCAACCGTGCTGAGGCTCCCGATCCTTCCCGCCGACTCGGCCGAATTCACGAGCCCCAACACCTACCGGGCGGGCAGCGACGCCTTCTACAACGAGCTGCTGCGGCCGACCGTCGACTACTGCGCCCAGAAGGGCCTCTACGTCATCGTCGACTGGCACTATGTCGGCAACACGTACGAACACCAGCAGACGACCGAGGAGTTCTGGCGCACCATGGCCCCGAAGTTCGCCGGCGACTCGCACGTCCTGTTCGAGCTTTTCAACGAGCCCGTGAACGGCGGCGACTGGCGCAGCGTCCGGCGAGACATGCAAGCCTGGTACGATGTCGTTCGTCAGCGTGCGCCCAGGAACCTCGTGCTGGTCGGCACGCCCAACTGGTGCTCGCTCGCGGGGGCAACCGCCGACCGCCCGCTCGACGGCGCGAACCTCGCGTACGTGAGCCACATGTATCCGATGCACTGGAACCAGCCGGCGCTGCGTGACCAAATCACGCTCGCCGCGAGCAGGCATGCTGTCTTTCACACGGAGTGGGGGTTCCAGGCTGGAGTCCCAGGTGCCAACGGTGCCGTCGTGAGCGGCACGGAGTCGAGCTACGGCGCACCCCTTCGCGATTTCCTGGAACGGCAAAAGATCAGTTGGACGGCCTGGTGCGCTAGCTACGACTGGTGCTCCGCGATCTTCCACCGCGACCGGACCCTGCGTGTCGGCGAAGGTGCGATGGGCGGCTTCCTCAAGCGCTGGCTACATGACGAACGCGGCAGCGATGTCCCCGCTGGAGCTCGCCGTCGATAGACGGCGATGATTGCTTGGACACGACGCGAGGCGGGAGCCTCGTCGTCAAAGAGCGACAAGAGCGTGTTAGCCCGAACTCTGGCGAAACACCTCCAGCATGTGCAGCAGCTCGCCCCGGAGCTGCTCAATGAGCTGGCCGTCCTGGCTGTCGAGCGCGGCTCGGAAAGCCGCCATCGCGCTGCCCAAGTCATCCCGGCGCACTCCGATCAGCTCCACGTAGGTGGCCTCGGCTCGTGCCAGGGCGGTCGCGTTGGGCAAGGCGTCTCGCGGGTGGAACTTCAAGCGCTCGAAGGCGCGTCGGGCCTCGGCGATTTGACTCGCGGTCATTCTGCCCGGGGCATTCTCGAGCAGGATCGACTTCTTCTCCTTGGTCTCGAGCACCGTGGCTTCCACTTCCAACAACCCGTTGATGTCGTAGGTGAAACGTACGTCGATGGCCACCTCCCCCGCGGGTTTGGGCGGCAAGCGATCGATCTTGAACTTTCCCAGCAGCCGGTTGTCGCGACAAAGGGAATGCTCACCCTGGTAGACCTCGACCTCCACCGTCCTCTGGTTGGGGTTCACCGTGTGCACGGTCTTCACCCGGCTGGCGGGGATGGTGGTGCCGCGTTCGAGGACCGGCAGGTAGACTCCCTCGACCAACCGATCATTCATGCCCGAGACCACGGAGATCCCCATGGTGAAGGGGGCAATATCGGTCACCACCATGTCGTCCACCGCCGCGTCGCCCGCCTTGAGCGCGGCTTGAACCGCCGCTCCCATGGCCACGGCCTCATCGGGCGGCAAGCTGCGTGAGGGGAATCGTCCAAAGACACCGGCGGCCAGCGCGGTCACACACGGCATGCGCGTCGCACCCCCGACCAGCAGCACCTCATGCACCTGCTCAGGTCGTAGGCCCGCATCGCGCAGGGCCTTGAAGATGGGAATGCGGAGGCGCTCGACCAAGCCGGACCAAAGGCCCTCGGCCTCGGCGCGGCTGACCGGGATTTCGAGATCGAGACTCTTGCCTCGCTGGCGCTGCAAACCAGGAACGACGATGTGGGCCTCTTCATGGGAGGACAAGCGGCGCTTGGCCAATTCACAGGCCTGGCGCAGTCGGCCAACCGAGTTGGGAATGAGATCGCCGTTCGCCAAACCTGTCTTTTGCTTCGAGAAGGTCATCAAGGCGTCGACGAAGTCCTCGCCGCCCAGTCTGGTGTCTCCGGCCGAGGCGCGGATTTCGATGACGCCCTCCATGACGTCCATGACGGTCACATCGAAGGTGCCGCCTCCGAGATCCAGCACCACCGCCGTGAACTCGCGATCGAGGGCGTGCAGGCCATAGGCCATGGCAGCGGCCGTGGGCTCGTTGATGATGCGTTCGACCTTGAGCCCGGCCAGCTCGCCCGCGTCCCGCGTGGCCCGTCGTTGAGATTCGTCGAAGTACGCCGGAACAGTGACCACCGCTTCCCGGATGGGCACGCCCAGCGCGGCCTCGGCGTCGGTCTTCAACGAGCCCAGCACCAGCGCCGAGAGCTGCTGGGGGGTGAAGTTGCGTGACCCGAGTTGGTAGGTGCGGTCGGTCCCCATATCGCGCTTGAAGGAGGTGGCCGTCCGGTCGGCATGCGTGGATTGGCGGGCTAGCGCGGCGGCCCCCACCCATACCTGGCCGTTGTCATCGACGCTGACCGCGCTAGGGGTAAGGACCTCGCCGGTGGCATTGGGCAACACCACCGGCGAGCCGTTCTGCAACGTTGACACGAGTGAGTAGGTCGTGCCCAGGTCGATGCCGACGATCGGACTTTGCGGACTGGTCGAGGTCGGTTTGCTGGTCATCGGGGTTGCGTCACTTGCGTCGCGCGTTCCTTTTGATCGCACAGCCGTTCGCGCATCAACCGGGTCTGGGCGAGGAAATCCTTCATGGATCGCGAATCCTTGGGTCCGGCTCTCCAATCCGGCGCTACGAACATGCAGGTGCCGTCTTCAAGAGACCTGAGAATGCGCCGCATGACTCGGCATTCCCGCCCCAGGGCCGTGGTCGAATCGGGCGCCGACGAAGGCGAGGGTGGGCCGAGCAAGCCCGGGCGAACGGGCTCGCAGTGGTCCCGCGCGATCCACCGGGCGGTCGTCAGATAGAGATCGACCTCCTGGTTCTTGGGCCGAGGAGAAGCGGCGACCAGTGGAAGGGAGGGCATCCCTTGTTGGGTCATCCGCGTATCCCTGGTTGGCACGGGCACTTGAGAAAGATGGGAGTGCTTGCGCGATGTCGTGGGTTCGCTTTGGAAGGCCGAGGTCAGGACCCGAATCAAGGTCAGTCCCACGAAGGCGAGCCAGATGGGCGAGATGCGCGGGAACTGAAATCGTCGGGTCTCCTCAGGGGAGACGTAGACCACCGCGGCTGGAATGTTCAGGATCTTCTCCAGGGCTGGCGCTTCCTTGTGCAGAAGTCGTCGGGTCTCCTCCACGCGCTCCAGGCCTCGGCTTTCCAGCAGATAGCCGGCGGCATCAACGATCGCCTCGTCCGAGCCGGATTGGATCGCTTGCACCACCCTCGACAAATGGCGCGCGGGGAAAGAGGACGCGATCAACATCACCTCGCGCAGAATCGCCCATCGGACCACCAGCTCGCCCTGCAAGACCTGGTTCTCGTCCTGGAACTTTTCAAAGTGCCCGGTGAGCATCTTGGCAAGCTCTTGGGCTGCTTGCGGCCTGCCCAATTCCACGCAGGAGAGGGCCAGATCGATCAGCTCTTGGGCCGGCACGGTCTCATCGCGAAGCGTTTCGGGCGCCAACAACTCGCCGACAACCTCGATGATCTCAGCGTCGTGTCCCTTGCTGGCCAGCAGGCGTGCTCCCAGGAAACGCTCCTCCATGTCTTCCGCGTTGAGCAGTCGTCCCATTTCCTCGTCGCGAACCAACCGGGGACCAAGACGAACGAGGTAGGGCAACGCGTGGGGGATGCCCGCGTCCACCGCCTTGCGCAGGCATTCGCACAGGGCATTGTGTGCAGAGCCGTGGGGAGACAGCTTCTCCAAGGTGAACCAGAAAAGCTCCTCACTGGGATGGGCCCATTCGTCGAGGAAGAATCGGGCCCGTGCATCGAGATCAAAACACGGCACCTGGGAGAAACGCTGCCTGACCTCGCGCCATGCTGCGGCCGGATCCCGTGCCGGCTGGTTATCCGGTGCTTTCGGAGCGGCCTCTGCCTCAGGACTCGGCGTGGGATGAGCCGATGCCGAAGGCGCATCCGCCTTGGCCTCGATGGAAGGTCCCGCCGGCGCGCTCACCCCAAGCGTGGAAAGGAGCTGCCCATGGGCGTGGACCGACTTGAGCACCTCGAAGGCCTCGCGTACCCGTGTGAATCCCTCGGGATCGGCTTCAGGCTTGTGCTGCTTGACCGCGCGCAGATAGGCCCGTCTCACTTCGTCTGAATTCGCCGAGATGGAGACGCCCAGCAAGGCGCGGGCTTCGTGCACGTCCACTGAAAGCTACTCCTATTCAGTCTGGGCACTCACAGCGACGGGTCCGTGACGTGACCCAGGAAGAGCCAGGTGGCAGTGGGGTGGTCGTAGATCCCGAAGAAGAAGGGGACATCAAAGGTCACTTTCTTGGGCTTGGGCGGGATGCCTGCTCCGAGCATGACGGCGGTGGCGGCGGCGGCCTCGACGCCTTGCTCGTTCACGCCGATCATGGCCTTGTGGAGGATGTCGACGATGAAGAGGTTTCTCTTGGGTGATTCCCGTGAAGTCAGCGCTCGTGGTGAAGGCATCGTGTATTCCTAGGGTGGCGAGGGCAGGGCGCAGGCTCAAGGGGGCGGTGGTGAAGCTGAACTTGGGCAGCTTCAATTCGACATACTGGGATTTCATGCCGGCCATCAGGTTTTGCATGCGGGCCGGCGACAGAGTGTCTTCGAACTGTGGGCGAGAAGACGAAATTGTCGGTCGCGGCGGGATCGCGACGCAGCTCTTGCCATAGATCGAAGGCGAAAGCCGAGAGGCTGGTGGCCAGGTCGGCCTCTTCTGTCTGGCTCAGCACGGCGGTTTCGCGCGCCAGAGTCGAGCTGGTCAACGAGCCGGGGAGGGAGTCCGCTTCCTTGCCGGCATCGGTCTTGGCTGGCTGGTCCACTCCGCTCGCATCCTCAAAGCGGGCTGTCCCCGCAGCCTCGTTCTCCTGGCGCGAGCTACAGCCGACGCCAAGAACCCACGACCCAAAGGTCATCGCAACCAAGAGCGAAGTTCGCATGGCGTGTCCTCTCATTCCAGTGGCTACGAAGGCCCATTGTACACGGTCAGTTCGCTTTTCTGGCAAGCATGGCGCGGTTGCCGTCTGCCCGTCGCTGTCAGGCGTGTACAGTCCACCGAGAAAAATCGCGTGTACGTGTGGCTTGCACCGTGCTGAACGAAGGGCCGGCAAGCTCGGCGCCCAAGGTGACCGAGCGCACTGTTGGCGCGCTGGATCGTGGCCACCACGCCGTGCTTGACACCCGGGATACCTTGCTGCGCCAGGCGCTTGCGGTAGTTGGCCGCCACGCTGTCGCCGAAGATGCACGTCGCAGGGGCACATCGTGCAGGACCTGATCGAGCAGAGTCAGCGCGCCTGCGTTCATGCGCCCACCGCCGCAGCTCGGGCAGACTCACGGCCTTTGCTGCTCCAGCAGAAGCGACGAAGCTGTTTGGAGCGCATGACCGATTCGGCGTCCCGAACGCTGCTCTCCAGAGAACAGCAGTACAGCTTGCCCGAGGTGGCTTCTTGGACCGTGAGGCTGCTGGGGCTTTCACACCTCGAATCTCGCATCCGCTAAGCGACCCGAAAAGGGAGGCTTAAGGATCACCGTGACCCAGCGGTCAGCGACTGCAACTTGCGGACCCGGTTTCTGGCTCCCTCAGGCCGGAAGATGCGATATCTGCGCGGCCGTGCAAGTGAGTCTCGCCAGGATGCATTTCCAGCGCGTTACGCGTCCCGTTCCCCAGACAAGTCGTGGCAGAGGGCGAAGAATACGCATTGTTAGCGTAACGTAACAATTGGACCCGCTACTAATCTCACGGGACGTTCGAAGTTTGGATGTCGCCAGCGGGGTCTCGGGGTACCACTTCCACCGGAATCACCGGGTACCAGGA